>JAGXHE010000088.1 GCA_024636445.1 Sulfitobacter sp. | reverse complement strand
TGGTATAGGTCACGTCAATCGCGGTCGCGGCACTTTGCATGACTTGGTCCAGATCGCCCTGACTGGCTTGCTTTGCGTCGGGGCTGTCGTAGCCCGCCTTGTCCGGGTCGATCTGCCCCTCCTGCGCGTCGATCTGCAAGGCCAGCATATGCGCGCCATGCCGCGCCTGTTCGAATGTTTCAGCCACGACAAGGGCCACCGGCTGGCCGAGATAGGCGATATTCTCGCTGCCCTGCACCGGTGCTTCGTTCGCAGTGCCCTGAGCAGGATTTCGCAGGAAACGCGGACCGCACATCGCCGCAAGAACACCCGGCAACGCCAATACGGCATCGCGGTCGATATCTTTCAGACGTCCCTTGGTCACGTTCGACCGCACCAGCACGCCGTGCACCATGCCCTTCGGCTGGTCCTCGTGCGCGTAAGCCGCGGTGCCGGTCACCTTGGCCTTGCCGTCGGGACGGTCCATGCCCGTGCCGATGATCCCCTGCACGGTCTGGTCCAGACGGTTGCGGGTGTCGGGTTTGTCCATTTTCAGATGCGCGGTCATTGGTCGTCTCCTCGCGTCGCTTCGTTCAGCACCGCAGCGAGCGTCCGGCGCGCCAGCGGGATCTTGAAATCATTGCTGCCCTGGCCCTTGGCCTCTCTCAGCAGCAGGTCTGCAGCCTTTTCCCAAAGATCAGGCGACGGGGCCTTGCCCATCAACAGGTCCTCGATCTCGGTCACCCGCCAAGGCAGCGGTGCGACGCCACCGAATGCCAGCTTGGCCTGTGAGATCTTGCCATCCTCGACGTCGATCACCGCAGCGACGGACACCAGCGCAAACGCATATGAGGCGCGGTCACGGACCTTGCGGTAGATCTGGCGGCCACGCAGGGGTGCGGGCAGCACCACATGTGTGATCAACTCGCCCGGTTTCAGGTTGGTCTCGATATCGGGCGTGTCGCCCGGAAGACGGTAAAGATCACCCAGGGCCAGGCTGCGCGTCGATCCGTCCTCGGCCAGCAATTCGACGTCAGCGCCCAGGGCGCGCATGGCCACGGCCATGTCGCTGGGATGGGTGGCGATACAGTCGTCGCTTGCACCAAGGATGGCATGCAGACGGTTTATACCGCCCTGCGCCGCGCAGCCGCTGCCGGTTTCGCGCTTGTTGCAGGGCATATCCGGGTCGTAGAAATAGTAGCAACGTGTGCGTTGCAGCAGGTTGCCACCGGTTGTCGCCTTGTTGCGAAGTTGCCCCGTGGCCCCCGACAGCAGCGCCTTGGACAGCAGCGGCCAGTCGCGGCGCACCGACATGTCGGCGGCCAGATCACTGTTCGTCACCAATGCGCCGATGCGCAGACCGCCGTCTTCGGTCTGCGTGATTTCGCGCAGGTTCAGGTGGGTGATGTCCACCAGATGATCGGGCGTCATCACTTCCAGCTTCATCAGATCCAGCAGGTTGGTGCCGCCCGCGATGAATGTTGCACCCTGCCCTGCGGCCTTGGCTGCCTCGACGCCGTCTTGCGCACGTGTGTAGTCGAACGGTCTCATGTGTTCTCCTCCGAAACCTGCCGGATGGCGTCCACGATGTTGGGATAGGCCGAACACCGGCACAGGTTGCCGCTCATCCGTTCGGAAATTTCGGTGTCGTTCAGTGCGGGCGCTGCGGTCACGTCATCCGTAACGTGGCTTGGCCAACCCATCTTGGCCTCTTCCAGCATCGCGGTGGCAGAGCAGATCTGACCGGGCGTGCAATAGCCGCACTGAAACCCGTCATGTTCGACAAAGGCCGCCTGCATTGGTGACAGATTGTCGGGCGTGCCGATGCCTTCGATTGTCGTGATCTCGTCGCCGTCATGCATGCACGCCAGCGTCAGGCACGAATTGATCCGCCATCCGTTGATCAAAATGGTGCAAGCGCCGCACTGGCCGTGATCACAGCCCTTTTTCGTCCCTGACAGCCCAAGGTGGTTGCGCAAGGCATCCAGAAGGGTCGTGCGTGAGTCATGATCCAGATCATGATCGGTGCCATTTATCGTCAGCTTCGTCTGCATGCCGCGCTCCAGCGTTGTCCATCGTTGTGGATCAAACGCATCGCGAAACGGTTTTGTTCACAATAAGTGTGAGTACGCGAAAACCCGGCGTTGCAGCGCCGTGCCCTAAGGTCACTACCGAGCTTGCGCAAGGCCGCTCTCCAAGCGACTTGCACGAAACACGGCCTAAAGCTCGGCTTCCCACCGGCGCGACAGGCGCATGGCGCCGTTGATGATGCCGACCATCGAGTAGGTCTGCGGGAAGTTTCCCCAGCCCTCGCCGTTGGCAAAAGAGGTGTCTTCGGACATCAGACCCAGCACATTGCGCGCCTCCAGCATCTGCTCGAACAACACGCGGGCCTCATCCATCCGCCCGATGCGGGCCAGCGCGTCGATGCGCCAGAAGGCACAGACGTTGAAGCCGACTTCGGGCACGCCGAAATCATCCGCCTCTTCATAGCGCAGCATGTAGGGTCCGCGCCCCAGCACCTGCGTAAGGGTTTCGACCGTGGCCACAAATCTCGGATCGTCAGCGGGCAGAAACCCGACCTCGCCCATCAGCAGAACGCTGGCGTCCAGCGTTTCGCCACCAAAGCTCTCGACGAAAGCATTGCGTTTCTCCGACCAGGTATTCTCAAGGATCTTGTCGCGAATGATCGTCGCGCGGTCCGCCCACTGACAGCCCTTCTCAGACAGCCCCAGATGGTGGGCGATCTTGCCCAGACGGTCACAGGCCGCCCAGCACATCAGCGACGACGATGTATGGATGCGCGACCGCGTGCGCAGCTCCCAGATGCCGGCGTCGGGCTGATCGTGCAACAGCCACGCCTTTTCGCCCAGCGGCTCAAGGCTTTCGAACGCGGTGACGCCAGTGTGCAGCGACAGCCTGCGGTCGAAAAACGCCGGGGCCGCACCAAGGATGATGTTGCCATAGGTGTCATGCTGGAAATGCTCATGCGCCTGATTTCCGATCCGCACCGGACCCATGCCCTTGTAGCCTTGCAGGAACTGCGAGGTGCGCTCGGCCAGGTCAGTTTCCAGACCCACTCCCAGCACGGGCTGGATATGCCCGCCTTTGGCATCGGCCACCGCATTCATCAGCCACTCGAAATAATGTTCGAGCGACCGGGTAGCGGCCAGACTGTTCAGCGCCCGCACGGTGAAGAACGCATCGCGCACCCAGCAATAGCGATAGTCCCAGTTTCGCCCGCTGTCGGGCGCTTCGGGCAGCGATGTGGTCATTGCCGCAATGATGCCGCCGGTCGGCTCATAACTGCACAGCTTGAGAGTGATCGCCGCGCGGATCACCGCGTCTTGCCATTCAAACGGCACCGCCAGCCGCTGCGACCACTGCTGCCAATAGCGCAGGGTCTTGTTGTAGAACGAGGTGCCGATCTCGGAGGCGCTTTCCGAGAGTGTCTCGTCTGGCCCCAGAACAAAGGTCACCTCGTTTTCGAGGTTGATCAGCCGTTCGTCCAACACATGATCCAGTGGCGCATCGGTTGTCAGACGCAGGATTTGCGAAGGCCCGACAAAGCGCACATGGTTGGAACCGCGCGTGAGAACCGGGTCAAATTCACTCCAGTTGAACCTGGGCCGTATCCGAAATCGCACACGCGGCAACCCGTCTATCCTGCGCACCTTGCGGATCAGCGTCTGAGGCCGAAAACTGCGCCCCCGGTCGGCAAAGCGTGGGCAGAAATCCGTGATTTCCACCGATCCTTTCGGGCTGCGCAAAATGGTTTTCAGGATGGCCGTGTTCGGCTCGTAGAACTGTTCGCTGTCGGTCTGATCGGCCAGTTCAACGGCAAAGGCACCATCGCCCTCTTCCCCGGCTCCGTGGCCAAGCAGGGCGTGGAACACCGGGTCGCCGTCCATTCTGGGCAAGCAGTACCAGCAGATCGACCCGTCGGGATCGACCAAGGCCGCCACCGCGCAGTTCCCGATTACGCCAAAGTCCATGTCAGCCTCTTTCGTCCAGTATTTTCCGTCACCGCAATATTTCGGTCAGCCAGTCAGAGAACGCGGCGATAGACGCCAATCTGTGGCTGGCGTCCGTTGGTCCCTCACCGATCTTGATCGCGATGCCGCCCAATTCGCGCGCGGTGCGAAAGCCGTCCTCGTCGGTCACGTCGTCGCCGACCATCACCGGCACCCGCCCTGCAAAGGGCGCTGCGTTCGAAAAGGCGGCGATGGCGGTGCCCTTGTCGTGGGCGCGCTGGGCCAACTCGCTGACCATCTTGCCATGCACCGCGCGGTAGCGGTCATCGCCGGACACAAGCCTGTCGATCAGCGCCCGGCTTTCCGCCTCGCGCTCGGGGGCCGAGCGATAGTGCAATGCGACCGATCCCGGCTTTTGCTCGGCCAGCAGACCCGTTTGCGCTGCAAAATCTGTGATCTGCGCCACCACACAGGCGTCGACACTCGCACATGCCTCGATCTGGTCTGCATCTGCTATGCCGCGCAGCTCCTGCCCGTGTGATCCCGCAGCGGGCAGCGACAGCGGCTGCAACAACCGGTCGATATCCGCCAGCGACCGTCCCGACACGATCGCCACGGCACCTTGCGTCTGCGCGACAAGTTGACCGACCAGATCCCGCATCCCCCCGGAAATCATCGCCTGCTCGGGGCGCGCGACGATCTCGGCCAGCGTCCCATCCAGATCAAGGTAAAACGCGTGGTCATTGCAGTCGATGGTGGGGGGAGAGGTCGGGTCTGGCATATTTCAATCTTCTATTCGGAACGTCAGTCCCATGTTCCGGTATCGACCACCGCCGCTTGTGGCTTCTGGCGTGCCTCGCAATAAGTCTCGCATTAAGTATCGTCATCGCATTTAAATTCAACCGGTATGTGTGTCGGCCTGTGTGCGGCGCAAATCACAAAAACCTACTTTGGGAACCTTGGGCAAGGATGGGGGTTTGCCATGACGAGGTAATCTACGCGTGCCCCGCGACGTTCAACAAACGGACCATCCAATGACCGCGCCGCATTCGCTCCGGTACTATCCTGACTCCCGTCCCGGCATCACGCGGCAGCCGCGGGCGTGGGTTTACCTATTTTGCCAAGGACGGCACACACATCGCAGACAAGGCCGAGCGCACACGCCTGAACGCGCTGGCGGTGCCGCCTGCCTACGGCAACGTCTGGATATGCCCTTTCGAGAACGGTCATCTTCAGGCCACGGGCTACGATGTGCGCGGCCGCAAGCAGTACCGGTATCACCCGGCATGGAGCGCGGCGCAGGCGGAAACGAAATTTGCGGGTCTGGCAGAGTTCGGAGCCGCTCTGCCGCGCCTGCGCCGGGCGATTATGCGCGATCTGCAAGGTGAGGTTGGTGCCCAACGCTTTGCGCTGGCAGCCGCCGTGGCGATGATCGACCGGCTGTCGCTGCGGGTCGGCAATCCTGAATACACCAGGACCAATGGATCGTTCGGCACCCTGACGCTCAAGGGGCAGCACGTCCGGCTGCGCGATGACAAACTCGAAGTGTCGTTTCGGGCCAAGGGCGGCAAACGCGTGCGACGGCAGATTGCGGACAAGACGCTTTTGCGGGTTCTGGGCGAGATCCGCGAACTTCCGGGTGCGGAGCTTTTGGCATGGCTGGGAACAGACGGCACGGCCCATGCGCTGACGTCGGCGGCGCTGAACGACTACATCGCGGAAAAATGCGGAACCGAGGGTGTTTCGGCCAAGACTTTTCGCACTTGGGCCGGCACCGTCGCCGCGTTCACGGTGGCCCTGGACACCGACGCGCCACGTATCAAGGACATGGCCGAGGCCGCCGCCGAACGTCTGAACAACACACCATCCATTGCGCGCAGCAGTTACATCCATCCCGAAGTGCTTGACCTATGCACCACGCCAAAATCGCTGCCTGAGGCCAAACCGCAAGACGGGCTGACCCAGCCCGAGCGGCGCCTTCTGGCCTTTCTCAACCAACGTCAGAACCAATGACCTCAGGGACAAAAGCCTCGGTTCCTTCACTTTCAATTGAACTTTTTTTGGACACAGTTGTTTCCCTTATAAGCGGAATTTTGGGTGGATGTGCCAATGATGGTATCCCACGCGCCAAGTTTCCCGCGCGAGAACAAATGGGGAAACGAACAGATGTCCGGCAAGCTAATCGTTGTGTCCAACCGCATTCCGACAGCGGCCACACCCTCTGGCGGGCTCGTATTTGCACTGCACGAAACGCTGCGCAGCACCGGTGGCATCTGGATTGGGTCCGATCCCGAATTTCGATCCACACCATCTGATGAACTCAAGAAGATCGGTGATCAGTCCGACTATCAGCGGCTGGCGTTCGAGATGTCGGAAGAGGATTACAAGACCTTCTATCTTGGCTTTGCGAACTCTGTCTTATGGCCGGTCTGTCACCGCCGGGGCGATCTGGTTCAGATGAGCCGTCGTTTCGAGGAAGGCTACCGACGGGTCAACAAGCGCCTCGCGCAGCAGATCGTCAATGTGGCTGATCCCGAAGATATGATCTGGGTCCATGACTATCACTTTTTCCCGCTGGCCTCGGACTTGCGCGAACTCGGGTTCAAAGGCAAAATCGGCTTTTTCCTGCACATTCCATTCCCAGCGCTGGGCGACCTCGGCGCGTTGCCGGAATCGGCCAATCTGGCGCGCTGGCTGGCTGACTATGATCTGGTCGGTCTTCAAACCCGCTCGGACGTGGCGCGCTGTCTGGAAATGTTCCGCTCGGAACTGGGTGCCGAACTGATGAACGACGGCAAGATCAAATATGGCGAGCAACGGGTGTCCGTGCGGTCGTTCCCCATTGGCATCGACGTAGAAGCCTTCGTCGCGACTGCCAACCAGACTTCGAACGACGTAGAGATCGCAAAGGATCTTTCGGGCGAGTATGTGATCGGCGTTGACCGGCTGGATTACTCCAAGGGATTGCCGAACCGGTTTCGCGCCTTTGGCCGCTATCTGGAAACGCGCAAGGACAAGGAACGCCGCCCCAGCCTGCTGCAGATCGCACCGCCCACCCGCGAGGGAGTGACTGCCTACAGAGACATCCGCTTTGAGCTTGAAGAACTGGCCGGTCGATTGAACGGCGAAAACGCCGAGCTTGACTGGACGCCGCTGCGCTATATCCACCGCAACATCGACCGTGACGTATTGGCAAAGCTCTATCGCAATGCGCGTGTCGGCCTTGTCACCCCATTTGCCGACGGGATGAATCTGGTGGCAAAGGAATATATCGCGGCCCAGGACCCGGAAGATCCGGGCGTTCTGGTGCTGTCTCGAATGGCAGGTGCCGCCGAAGACATGACAGAGGCGTTGCTGGTCAATCCCTACGACATCGAGGAGATGAGCGAAGCGCTGGCGCAGGCCTTGGACATGCCGCTGGAAGAGCGAAAGGCAAGATACCAAGATTGCATGAAGCGGGTCAAAGCCACCGATGTTGGACGCTGGAGCGAAAACTACCTGAACGCGCTGAAAGACAGCCGAACCAACCTGTCCTGGAACAGTTTTGGCGACGACCAGAAGGAAAGTGATTGAGCTAAACCTCAGATTGAACGCGTGTGCGCGCGCGACGGCATTGAACCGCCGATATATTCACATCCTTTGCAGGGCATTCTGGAACCACAGCCGCCCCTGAGTGTTGAGTTCTCACAACTAGTTGACTGAACACGAAAGGAAAAACCTCATGCACGGCATTTTCTACCTGATCGGCCTTATCGTGGTCGTTCTCGCAGTTCTGAATCTCTTATTCTAAGAAAGGAAGTCACCATGACGACCACTGGAAACACCCCAAAGTCTCAAGGGGATACCTTGAAGCACGATGCCAAAAACGCAGCTGCTTCCACCTCTGAAGATCTCAAATCCGGCGCCAAGAACATGGCCGATACGGTCTCGTCCGAGGCCTCAAGCTACGCCAATCAGGCCAAGCAATCCGCCGCCGACGAAGTAAAAGACGTCGCATCGGCGCTGCGCACGGCTGCTGACGAATTGCGCAGCGGATCGCCGCAAGAACGCACCTTCAGCCAGATCGCCGATGGCCTGGCCGATGCATCCGACGCCGTTCGCGGCAAGGACCTGTCGGAGATCGTCAACGATGTGAACGGTTTCGCCAAGCGTAATCCATTGATGTTCTTGGGCAGTGCCGCGCTGGTCGGGTTTGCCGCCACGCGCTTTGCCAAGGCGTCGAGCACACCGGAACGCACCCAAACGCGCATGGACACAAACCTCGGGTCCACCGGACGCAGCGCGGCCATGGACCGTACCGCTCCAACTACTGCCCGCAGTCCTGCCGCCAGCCCGGTCGCAGGGTCCACACCCACGGCACCACGCGTAGAAACGGGAGGAAGATCATGACCACCGATCCGAACAAATCCACAGGCGGCCTGCTCAGCGAGGCCCTGTCTCACGTCAGTTCGCTGATGCGCAGCGAGGTCGATCTGGCCCGTGCCGAGATCGACGAAAACCTCAAGGCCGCAGGAATTGCCATTGGCATGATCGTCGGCGCCGTCGTCGTGGCACTGACCGCGCTCAACGTGCTTTCGGCTGCCCTCGTGGCCGGACTGACCGAGGCTGGCATCGACGCTGGCTGGTCCGCACTGATCGTCGGCCTGCTTCTCGGGATCATCGCTTATGTGATGGTCAACAAGGGCACCAGCGATCTGAAATTGAAAAGCCTTGCGCCCAACCGCACGGCCAAGAATGTCAAGCGCGATGCGCAAACATTGAAGGAGGTCTACGATGACAAATGACTCCAGAAGCACCGACGAAATCGAACGTGAAATCGAACGTGAACGCGAGGGGCTTGGACATACGCTGGACGATCTGCAAGAAAGGTTTTCCATCGAAGGCATGGCCCGCCAGTTCTCCGACCAATTCCGCGAACACGGCGGCGACTTTGGCCGCTCGGTCACCGAAGCCGTCAAGAAAAACCCGGTGGCCCTGGCTGTCACAGGTGTCGGCCTTGCCTGGCTGATGTTCGGCGGCAACTCAAAGTCGGACGACCGTTACGACCGCCGCGACGCGGACTACGACCGGGTCAGCCCCGTTGATCCTTACCGTGACCGCGACCGCAGTCGTGATGTGCAATCGGACCCTTATGCCGAACGGTTCCGCCGCACGGCCCCGACACCGGGCACCATGGCTGAAGCCACGCACACACGGCGCGAATCCGTCCCAAGCTGGGCGCGCGGCACGACCGAGGATGACCACGAGGATCTGACCGATCGTGCCCGTGTCGCGGCGTCGCGCGCATCCGACAGCGTTCACTCTGCGGCATCGCGTACCTCCGAGGGTGCGCACAGCGCAGCAGCGTCCGCATCCAAGGGCGCATCGAGTGCGGCGTCATCGGTTGCCGGGTCTGCCCGCAGCGCGGGTTCGTCCGTCGCCAGCGGCGCACGCTCCGCACGCGACACAGCCTCGGATGCCGGACGGTCTGTTGCGGACGGCGTCAGAAACTCCGCAAGCTCCGCCGCAGACAGAGCATCGGTGATGCGCGCGCGTCTGGGCGAAGGAACCGAAGCCTTGGGCGAGCACGCACGCGAGCGTGTCATCGCAGCACGCGAACGTGCAATGGACGCATGGCAGGCCACGGGCCGCTATTCGCAATACGGACGCGAACGCGCAGCCGACATGTTCGAAGAGCACCCGCTTGTTGCAGGCGCTCTGGCGTTGGCGATGGGTGCCGCGATCGGTGCTTCCCTGCCCCGCAGCCGGGCCGAAGACGCGTATATGGGCGAGACCAGCGATGCTCTGTTCGACGAGGCGGAACGTATCTACGCCGAAGAAAAGGAAAAGCTGGGCAAAGTTGCCCAAGCCGCCACTGACGAGGCGAAAAACATCGCCCGTGAAGCCAAGGCGGACGCGGACAACAAAGCCGACGCGGACAACGCGGCACAGGACGTGGCCAACAAGGCCGCCGAAAAGGCCAAAGCCTCCGGCCAACGTGTTGCCGACGCCGCCAAAAGCGAGGCTGACAAGCAAAAGCTCGGTGACGTGAACAAATAAGCTCATATGAAACAGTGGCCTGCCCCTATCCGGGGGCGGGCTGCATGACGAAAGGTATCCCATGATGCGCGGACGCAATGCACAGACTCCGACAGAAATTCCCCGCAAAGGCTGGAAAGATATCCTGTTTCGGGTCAAAGACGAAATTGTGAGCGACCACCTGTCCCTGATCGCGGCGGGTGTCGCCTTTTACGCGCTTCTGGCACTGTTCCCGGCAATCACCGCGCTCATGGCGCTGGCGGGTCTGCTGGTCGAACCGGCACAGATCACCGAGCAAATCGAAAACCTGACATCGCTTATCCCCGAAGACGCCGCAACGATCATACTGGATCAAGCGGTCGCAGTGACAGGATCGGAAAAAACCGGACTTGGCTGGGCGTTCATCCTCGGCCTCGCGCTGGCGATCTATTCTGCGTCAAAGGGCATGGCGAGCCTGATGGAAGGCCTGAATGTGGTCTATGACGAGGCGGAAAAACGCGGCTTTATCAAACGCACACTCTGGACTCTCGGCCTGACGCTTTTGTTGATTGTCGGCCTTATTGGCGGGCTCACGGCCACACTGGCCCTGCCCGTCGTGATCAGCGTGTTCGGCCTGCCCGCGTGGCTGGAAAACCTGCTGTCCTATGGCAGCTGGGTGCTTCTCGCCGCGCTGACGATCGCCGGTCTGGCGGTGCTCTATCGCTATGGCCCTTCGCGGGACGACGCCAAATGGAAATGGCTGACGCCCGGCACCATCATCGCATGCGCATTGTGGTTGGCAGCTTCGGTCGGTTTTTCCATCTACGTCAGCAACTTCGGCAGCTATAACGAGACCTTCGGCAGCATGGCGGGGGCGATCATCCTGTTGATGTGGCTGTGGATTTCAGCCTTCATCGTGCTGATCGGTGCCGAGTTCAACGCCGAGATGGAGGCACAGACCCGCGTCGACAGCACCGTCGGTGAAAGAGAACCCAGAGGCAGTCGCGGCGCGAAAAAGGCCGACAAACTGGGCGAGCGACAAGCCTGATGCGCATGCGTGCGCGCGCCCCGGATTCAATTTCACACCCCGGCGGTTATGTCTTCAATCCATGAATAAGCACAGAACGATGGCACCGCGCGCGCTTTGGAAGGGACAGCTTCGTTTGTCACTGGTGTCGATCCCCGTCGAGGTTTTCTCGGCCAAGGACGCCGCAGAGGTGCAGATCGAACGCCCGCAGAAGGACGTGATGGAGACCGAAGTAGAGGGCATCAGGATCAGCAGCGCCAACATGACCGCGCGGCTGAAATAGCAATGCCCCGCGATGGCGCTTCAGAGCAATCTGCAAACTCTGTCCGACGGCGTGATCGACGCACTTCAAAAAATGGCAGATCAGTAGTTTCAGCAGCAAAACAGAAATCCAAAACCCCGATTTTCTGATGGTTTTCGGATGTTTTCCACGAATGTCTCAACTCTATCGGCTCCCAGTAACGCTTTGCCGTGAGGCCCGCAGGTTTTGCAAGATCAAGCAGCGTGCTACGTGAAACACCGCGCAAGCACTGACCTGACCGGCGAGACTTCGAAGGCAGGTAAGATGAAGGAGTGTTATCGGTGAAGAGCCTTTTGGAAGACCTCTATGAGGGCACCTCGCGCAGGGCAAAGCTGTTTCGGACCTGTATTCTGGTCTTTGATGTTCTGACCATCGGCTATTTCTTGTTCACCGCCATTGACGATCTGGATACTTCGTTGATCGCACTTGATCTGGCCATCGGTCTGGTCATTCTGGCCGACCTGGTCGCCCGCACCTGGATCTCGAAAAACCGGTTTCGGTTCCTGTGGTCGTTGACCACCATTTCCGATCTGATCGTGCTGGCCTCGCTGTTGGCCCCATTGATCACCGGCTCTAACCTGGGCTTTCTGCGGGTCCTGCGGATGCTGCGTCTTGTCAGAGGGTTTCGCGTGCTGGAGCGACTCGACAGCCTGAGCACAGACATTGCGATCAACATCCGCGTCACCCGTGCCGCCGCCAATCTTCTGGTGTTCATCTTTGTGGTCACCAGCATGATCTGGGTGTGGGAGCGTGACCGCAACGAGGATCTGGAAACCTATATCGATGCGCTCTATTTCACCATGAGCACACTGACCACGACCGGCTACGGCGACATTACCCTGACCGATCGAACCGGTCGGCTGATGAGCATCGGTGTGATGATCTTTGGCGTGGGGTTCTTTTTGAACCTGCTACAGGCGATCTTCCGGCCCTCAAAGGTCGAAATACCCTGTCCCGAATGCGGGCTGAGACTGCATGACAGCGACGCGAGCCACTGCAAACATTGCGGCAGCGTGGTCTATATCGAGACCGAAGGGCAAACTTGAAAACGCGCTCGGGGTGAGCCGTTCTAAGCCCGCCGCGAGCCCAACTCAGATCGCCGAACTGTGCGCGGTCTGGCCCGCGCGGTAGCGGTCGACATGGCTGGCCATGATCCGCACCAGCGGGACGAATTCCGCGTGCATGTGCATCCCCTCGCCACGGCGAAAGCAGGCATCGGGATAGGTCTCGATCAAACCTGCGATAGCCTGCGATATGGCTGTGCCCTGATCTGGAAACTCGGCTGCCAAAGCCTCGGCGTCGATGGCAAAGCTGCACATCAGCTGTTCTATCATCCGCGCGGTCAGCCGGTCCTGATCCGTCAACAGATGACCACGCGCGCCCGCCAGACGGCCCTGCCCGATCGCCGTTGTGTACCCCGCCGTTGAAGACTGGTTCTGCACGTAGCCTTGGGGGAACTGAGAAATCGCAGAGGCACCAAGTCCGATCAGAACCTCGGCACGGTCGTCGGTATAGCCCTGGAAATTGCGCCGCAAATTGCCGTTTTGACCGGCTTGGGCCAGACTGTCGCCGGGTCGGGCAAAATGGTCGATGCCGATGGGCTTGAACCCGTCCATGCACAGCATCTGCCTTGCCATTTCCGTCAGGCCAAAGCGCGCTTCGGATGTCGGCAGCGCATCTTCGTCGATCATCACCTGCCGTTTCGACATCCACGGCACATGCGCATAGCCATAAAGCGCCAGCCGGTCCGGTTGCAGCGCAAGCACCTGCTCCAGCGTATCGACCAGCGTGTTCTGCGACTGGTGCGGCAGACCGTAAAGCAGATCCATGTTCAGGCTGTGCACCTTGGCCGCGCGCAGTATTTCGATGCAGTCGTGGGTCTGGGCATAGGTCTGCACCCGCCCGATGGCCTCCTGCACCTTGGGATCGAAATCCTGCACCCCGATGCTGGCGCGGTTCATGCCTTGGGCGGCCAGGGTCTCCAGAAGCTCGGGCGCGGCCTCGGTCGGGTCGATCTCGACCGAGAACTCGAACCCCGCAGCGCGCTGGAACGTACTGAACACCCGGTTCAGCAGGCGCGTCATGGTCTTGGGCGACAGAATGGTCGGCGTGCCGCCCCCCAGATGCAGCCGCGCCATACGCACGTCGGCGGGAAGATGCCGCGCCACCAGTGCGATCTCTTTCAGCAGCACATCGACATAGGCATCGACGGGCCGCAGCGTCTTGGTGCCTTGGGTCCGGCAGGCGCAAAACCAGCACAACCGCTTGCAAAACGGGATGTGGATGTACAGCGAGATGTCCGTTCCGGCCGGAACTGCACCCAGCCATTCAGCGTGATGCAAAGCGCCCGTATCCGGCCCAAAGTGGTTGGCCGGCGGGTAGCTGGTGTAACGCGGGGCGGTCGCGTCAAAAAGACCATAGTGGCGGAGTTGATCAATCTGTTTCATCACGTTACCCTTACGTACAACTACCCTCCTCCTCTTTGATACAGATCAAGCTATGAGCATCGACCTTCTTACGCGCGCGAAATGCAGCGAATGCCCGATCCGGCATCGCGCTGTCTGCTCGCGCTGTGACGAGAAGGAAATGCAGCAGCTCGAAGCGATCAAATCGTATAAAACCTTTGCCGCCGGCGACCAGATCATGTGGCGCGGCGACGCGCTGATCTATGTGGCCTCGGTGGTCCAGGGTGTGGCGACGCTGAGCAAGACGATGGAAGACGGGCGCATCCAGATGGTCGGCCTGTTGATGCCATCCGATTTCATTGGCCGCCCCGACCGCCAGACAATCGACTTTGACGTGGTTGCGGCCACCGATATCACCCTGTGCTGCTTTGCGCGCAAACCGTTCGACAGATTGCTCGACACCGTCCCGCATGTGTCGCAGCGGCTGATGGAGATCGCATTGGACGAGCTGGACGCGGCACGCGACTGGATGGTCCTGCTGGGGCGCAAGACCGCGCGCGAAAAGATCGCCACTTTCGTCGAAATGATGGTGCGCCGTCAGCATGTGGCGGGGCTGGGGCTGGACAAGCAGCCCCTGGTGTTGCCGCTGACGCGCGATGAGATTTCCAATTATCTGGGTCTGACACTGGAGACCGTCAGCCGCCAGCTGAACGCGCTGAAAAAAGAAGGCGTGCTGCGTTTCAACGACAGGCGCAGGTTCGAAGTGATTGATATGCATGCCCTTCATGCCGCATCGGGCGACGACGCCGATGGCGGCGTTCTTTCCTGACATCTGATCTGGATCAAAGTACGAAGCGCCGGGGTGCTGTTAACTCCTTGTGACCTCACAAGGAGCTTTGAGCGATGTACACCAACATTCTGATCCCCGTCCTGCTTGGCGAAAGCCGTGACAACCAGACCGCATTCAAGGCCGCCAAGGCGCTGGCCAGCGAGGGTGCACAGATCACCCTGCTGCACGTGATCGAAACTGTTCCGGTCTACGTGTCGGAATATTTCCCGCCCGATTTCATCACCACCGCCCGCGACACCGTGCAGACCGCGCTGGACGACATGGTGGCCACCCTGCCCGGTTCGCGTGCAGCAATCGCCGAAGGCAAGGCCGGAAACCGCATCTGCCGCTGGGCCGAGGAAAATGGTTGCGATTGCATCGTCGTGGCCTCGCACCGGCCTGCGCTGTCGGATTTCTTCCTTGGATCGGTCGCACACCACGTGGTCGGACACGCCGCCTGCGCGGTGCATGTGGTGCGATAATTCCGGAATAGGTCACGCAAAGTTGACTTAGATCAAAGTAAGTGCGCCCGGCCAAGGCTATCCAGACACTGCGAACAGAACCGCAAGCCCGCAAACAGGTGCTTGCGAAGAATAAGGTGCCATATGGAATATACTAAGTTGATCGTGCTGGGGCTGGTGGCCCTTGTCGCTGCGATGGGTACGAATTTCGCCCATGACATCGCATATCAGGTGCACGCAGCCCTGATCTTTGTCGTCGCAGCCGGCATGTTTGTCTGGGTGCTGCGTGGCATCGACGAGCCGCGCGAGGTGCAGGATGTCTCGGGCTATTCGGACGGGGTGATCCGCGCAGGCGTGATCGCCACCGCGTTCTGGGGCCTTGCAGGGTTTCTGGTGGGCACCTTCATCGCCTTTCAACTGGCCTTTCCAGAGCTGAACTTTGATTGGGGGCAACCTTACACGAACTTCGGACGGCTGCGGCCGCTGCACACCTCGGCGGTGATTTTTGCGTTTGGGGGCAACGCCCTGATCTGCACATCGTTCTATGTGGTCCAACGCACCAGCGCTGCCCGTCTGTTTGGCGGCAATCTGGCGTGGTTCGTGTTCTGGGGCTATCAGCTGTTCATCGTACTGGCCGCCACCGGCTATCTGCTGGGCGCGACACAGTCCAAGGAATACGCCGAACCCGAATGGTACGTCGATATCTGGCTGACCATCGTCTGGGTCAGCTATCTGGTGGTCTTTCTGGGCACCATTTTCAGACGCCGCGAAAAACACATCTACGTGGCCAACTGGTTCTACCTGAGCTTCATCATCACCGTGGCGATGCTGCACATCGTCAACAACCTGTCGATCCCCGTCAGCTTCTGGGGCAGCAAGTCGGTGCAGGTTTTCTCGGGCGTGCAGGATGCGATGACCCAGTGGTGGTACGGCCACAACGCCGTAGGCTTCTTCCTGACCGCAGGCTTTCTGGGCATGATGTACTATTTCGTGCCGAAACAGGCCGAACGTCCGATCTACAGCTACAAGCTGTCGATCATCCACTTCTGGGCGCTGATCTTTCTGTATATCTGGGCCGGTCCGCACCACCTGCACTACACCGCCCTGCCCGACTGGGCTGCGACCCTTGGGATGGTGTTCTCGATTGTTTTGTGGATGCCCAGCTGGGGCGGCATGATCAACGGTCTGATGACGCTGCAAGGGGCTTGGGACAAGCTGCGAACTGATCCCATCATGCGGATGTTCGTGATCTCGCTCGGCTTTTACGGCATGTCCACCTTCGAGGGTCCGATGATGTCGATCCGCGCGGTGAACTCGCTGTCGCATTACACCGACTGGACCATCGGTCACGTCCACTCCGGCGCACTTGGCTGGAACGGCATGATCACCTTTGGCGCGCTCTACTTCCTGACACCGCGTCTGTGGGGCCGCGCGCAGATGCACTCGATGTCGGCGATCAACTGGCACTTCTGGTTGGCGACCATCGGCATCGTTCTGTACGCATCGTCGATGTGGGTGACCGGCATCATGGAAGGCCTGATGTGGCGTGAAGTCGATGACCAGGGTTTCCTCGTCAACACCTTCGCCGACACCGTGGCTGCGAAATTCCCGATGTATGTGGTGCGCGGACTGGGTGGGGTTCTGTACCTCGCCGGTGGGATCATCATGTGCTGGAATATGTGGATGACCATCCGAGGCGGCGCCAAGCGCAGCGCCCCGGTCGGCGTCCCGGCAGAATAAGAGAGACAGGCAAATGGCTGATAATGAAAAAGTAATGGGCAGCGAAAAAGACCCTAACGTGTCTACGCTGTCCGATCTGCCGGAGATTCCCAACGAGCTTCCGCACCAGACTGCGCTGATCAACCGCCACGCAATCCTCGAGAAAAGCCCGACGCTGTTGTTGGTCTTTTCCCTGCTGGTGGTGACCGTGGGCGGCATCGTCGAGATCGCACCGCTGTTCTGGCTCGAAAACACCATCGAAGAGGTCGAAGGTGTGCGCCCCTATTCGCCGCTGGAACTGACGGGGCGTGACATCTACGTGCGCGAAGGCTGCTATGTCTGCCACAGCCAGATGATCCGCCCGATGCGCGACGAGGTCGAGCGCTATGGCCACTATTCACTTGCGGCGGAATCGATGTACGACCACCCGTTCCAATGGGGGTCCAAACGCACCGGTCCCGACCTCGCGCGTGTGGGTGGTCGCTACTCCGACACGTGGCACGTCGATCACCTGAGCGATCCGCAATCGGTCGTGCCGGAATCGATCATGCCCAAATACGCGTTCCTGTCCGACACCAACATCGCGCCGACCCACATCGAGGCGCTGCTAAAAACGCACCGTTTCGTCGGCGTGCCCTATGACGACGAAATGATCGCCAATGCAGCCTCGGACTTCCGGGTGCAGGCCGATCCCGACGCCGATTATGACGACATGCTGGCGCGCTATCCCGGTGCTGCGATCTCCAACTTCGACGGACAGCCTCAGCTGACCGAAATGGACGCGCTGATCGCATACTTGCAGGTGCTCGGCACAATGGTCGACTTTTCGACCTTCACCCCGGCTGCCAGCCGATAGGAGGCTTTGATGGATACCTATTCCTTCCTGCGTCAACTTGCCGACAGCTGGGTGCTTTTGGCGATGTTCGTCTTCTTCGTGGCGGTGATCCTCTGGGCCTTCCGGCCCGGCGGCAGCGCGACCTACGATTCCATCGCAAACATACCGCTGCGCGACGACAAGCCTCTGGGTGACACCCGCAGCACCACCGAGAAAGGAGCGACCGATGACTAAGCGCAAGACCGACGAGGTCACCGGCGTCGAAACCACCGGCCACAATTGGGACGGCATCGAAGAGTTGAACAACCCGCTGCCACGCTGGTGGCTGTGGACACTGTATCTGACAATCATCTGGGCCATCGGCTATACCATCGCCTATCCGGCGTGGCCGATGATTTCCGGGGCCACAAAAGGCGTGCTGGGCTGGTCGACGCGCGCCAATGTCGCCGCCGAGATCGCCGCCCACGAGGGCAGCAACGCCGCACTGGTGGCGCAGCTCGTCTCCGCTGACATGCCCACCCTTCCCCAGGACCCGGACCTGAACCGCTATGCCATCGCGCGCGGTGGCGCTGTGTTCCGCTCGAACTGTTCGCAGTGCCACGGATCGGGTGCCGCCGGTGCCAAGGGCTATCCCAACCTGCTGGACGACGACTGGCTGTGGGGCGGCGATATCGCCCAGATCATGTACACCGTGCGCCACGGCATCCGCAACACCATCGACGCCGATGCGCTCTATTCCGCGATGCCCGCCTTTGGCGACATTCTGGAACCTGCGGAAATCGACGCTGTGGTCGAGCATGTGGTGTCGCTGTCAAACCCTGAGTTCGATGCGGCCCTCGCCGAAGCGGGTGCAGTGGTTTTCGCCGACAACTGCTCTGTCTGCCACGGCGAAGCAGCCTTGGGCGACCGCACGATGGGTGCCCCCAACCTGGCCGACGCCATCTGGCTTTATGGCGGCGACCGCGAGACGCTGCGGTATACTGTCGAGTTTTCCCGCTTTGGCGTGATGCCCCCCTGGGGTCCGCGCCTGAAAGAGGCCGACATCCGCGCCGTTTCCGCCTATGTTCATAGCCTTGGAGGAGGCGAATAAGGCGGAAAAAGACTGCCTTTCGGGGCAGTCCACTCCGAAGCGGCCCTGTTCGCACATTGCGTCGCTTCGGAGATGTTCTTGATGCAGATCAAGGATATCGGGCCCGACCTGCCCTAGACAGGTCATGCGAACAGGATCAGGTGATATGACATCCCAACCAGACCAACCCCTCTATGCCGCACGCACGCCGATTTTTCCGCGTCGCGTGAATGGTTTCTTCCGCCGTTTCAAATGGTGGATCATGGCCGTAACCCTTGGCATCTACTATCTCACGCCCTGGCTGCGCTGGGATCGTGGTGCCAGCCTGCCCGATCAGGCAGTGCTGATCGATCTGGCCAACCGGCGCTTTTACTTCCTGTGGATCGAGATCTGGCCGCACGAATTTTACTTCGTGGCCGGATTGCTGATCATGGCGGGGCTGGGATTGTTCCTGTTCACCTCGGCGCTGGGCCGAGTCTGGTGCGGCTATACCTGCCCGCAGACCGTCTGGACCGATCTATTCTTGCTGGTCGAACGCTGGATCGAAGGCGACCGCAACGCGCGCCTGCGTCTGCACAAGGCCAACTGGAGCCTGCACAAGTGGCGGCTGCGGGTGACCAAATGGATCGTCTGGCTGCTGATCGCAGTGGCCACCGGCGGCGCCTGGGTGTTCTATTTCACCGATGCGCCCACGCTGTTGCGCGATCTGTTCACCCTTGATGCGAACCCCGCAGCCTATATCACCATCGCCATCCTGACCGCGACGACCTTCATCTTTGGCGGCTTCCTGCGCGAACAGGTCTGCATTTACATGTGTCCGTGGCCGCGTATTCAGGCCGCGATGATGGACCCCGACACCATCACCGTCGCCTACCGCGACTGGCGCGGAGAGCCGCGCGGCAAAGGCAACGTCAAGAACCGCAAAGCCGCCGAAGCGGAACGGGCCGCAATCGAGGCACAGGCCGCAGGCGCCGGTGCTGCCTTTTATCCTGGCACGCCCTATCCCGGTCAGAAAACACCGCCCGCCCCGCCGCTCGATCTGGCGACCAGCGACGAAAAAGGCGACTGCATCGACTGCATGGCCTGCGTCAACGTCTGCCCGATGGGTATCGACATCCGCAACGGTCAGCAGATGGAGTGCATCACCTGCGCGCTGTGCATCGACGCCTGCGATGACGTCATGGCCCGGATCGGCAAGCCGCGCGGGCTGATCGACTATCTGGCGCTGTCCGACGAAGCTGATGAACGCTCCGGTGCCGCGCCAAAACCGCTGTGGCGGCATGTGATGCGCCCGCGCACCATTCTGTACACCGCGATGTGGCTGCTGGTGGGCGTTGGCTTGCTCTACGCGCTGTTCATCCGCTCGGAGATCGAGCTGACCGTCAGCCCGGTGCGCAATCCGACCTTTGTGGTGCTCTCCGATGGCGATGTGCGCAATATCTACGACGTGCGCCTGCGCAACAAATCCGGCGATGACAAGGTCTTTCAGATGAACCTCAGCAGCGAAGAGATCCTGCGCATCAGTCTCGAAGGCCAGGACACGCTGAACGTCACCGTGCCTGCCGACACCACGGTTTTGCAACGGGTCTACGTGACCGCGCGTGCCGGTGATACGGCGGCCACCGGCGACACCACCGACCTGCGGCTGTGGGTCGAGGATCTCTCGGCGCAAGTGCGCGCCTCGAAGGCCACAACATTCAACGGAAGGGACGCACAATGATACGCGAACTCAAGGGCTGGCACGTATTCTCGGGATTTGCCGGAGCGTTCGGCATCATCATCGCGGTGAACCTGACGCTGGCCTACAAGGCGGTCGCGACCTTTCCGGGGCTCGAAGTGCGCAATTCCTATGTCGCCTCGCAAAGCTTTGACGTGGACCGCGCGGCACAGGAACTGCTGGGCTGGAACGTCAGCGCCGAAGTGACGCACGACACCCTGCGCCTGTTCATCCATCAATCGGGCGAGGCGATCGCGCCGATCATCGAAGAGGCCACCTTTGGGCGCGCCACCAGTGTCGCCGCCGACCAGACGCCGGTCTTTGTCTTTGACGGCACCGCCTATGTCGCCCCGGTGACTGCGGGTCCGGGCAACTGGAACCTGCGCCTGAAACTGCGCGCGCCGGGTGGAACCCTGTTCCAACAGCGCGTGATCGTCGCACACGTGGCATCATGACGACCCTGTCGGCTTGCCCCGCCTGTGCGGCTGCGCCGATGGCCGAACGGATCGCGTCACCACGCCTCGAGACGCCCGATATCATCCTGTCGCTGCCCACGATCCACTGTGCCGGCTGCATCGCTGCCGTCGAGCGCAGCCTGCGCACCCTGCCGGGGGTGACGGCGGCGCGGGTGAACCTGTCGCTCAAACGGGTCAGCGTGCAGACCGAAACCCTGACGGATGCCGCACTGGTCACCCGCCTGCGCGACGCAGGCTACGAGGCGCATCCTCTGGACCGCAGCGTTCTGGACACCGGCACGGACCCCGAAGGCCAGCGTCTGCTGGTCAAGCTGGCGGTGTCCGGTTTCGCGATGATGAACGTGATGCTGTTCTCCGTGGCGATCTGGTCGGGGGCTGCCGACGCCACCCGCGAGCTCTTTCACATGATTTCGGCCGCAATCTCACTGCCTGCGGTGCTGTTTTGCGGCCAGCCGTTCTTTGCCAGCGCCTGGAGCGCGCTGCGGGTGCGCCGTCTGAACATGGACGTGCCGATTTCTCTGGCGATCCTGCTGGCGGCAGGCATGTCGCTCTACGAGGTGCTGAACCACGGCCGCCACGCCTATTTCGACGCGGCGCTGTCGCTGACGTTTTTCCTGCTGGTCGGGCGCTATCTCGACCACCGCAGCCGCCGTGCCGCGCACTCTGCCGCACGTGATCTGGCAGCCCTCGAAGTGCACAGCGCCCTGAGACTGACCCAAGGAAATGCCCAGACCGTCGCGGTCAGTGAACTGAACGTAGGCGACGCCATCCTGATCCCCACAGGTGTGCGCGTCCCCGTAGACGGCACGCTGCTCAGCCTCGAGGCCAGCACCGACCGCGCCTTTCTGACCGGAGAGAGCGATGCCGTGCGCAGCCTGATGGGCGCCGAGGTGCAGGCAGGCGAGATCAACCTGGGCGCACCGTTCAAGGTGCAGGCAACCGCCGTGGGTGCCGACACCACCCTGCGCCGCGTCGCGGCGATGGTCGAGATCGCCGAGAACAGCCGCAACAGCTATACCGCGCTTGCTGACCGTGCGGCGGCGATCTATGCGCCTGCCGTGCATCTTCTGGCGTTTGTCGCGTTCATCGGCTGGGCGGTCATCGGCGGCGATATCCGGCAGGCGCTGAACGTGGCCGTGGCCGTGCTGATCATCACCTGCCCCTGCGCGCTGGGTCTGGCTGTGCCCGCGGTCTCGACTGCTGCCATCGCGCGGCTCTATAGCAAGGGGTTTTTGGTCAAATCCGGCACCGCACTGGAACGGCTGGCCGAAACCGATACGGTTATGTTCGACAAGACAGGCACCCTGACAATCCCTGCGTCCAAGGCCGTCACCGACGTGCTGAACACCCGCCAGCAGGCCGTGGCCCGCGCATTGGCCCAAAGCTCCACCCATCCGGTGTCGCGTGCGGTATTGGCGGCCCTGCCCGCGGGCGACGAGCCCGCTGTGCTGAGTGGCGTCGTCGAAGTCGCCGGGCGCGGCGTCGAGGGCCTGAGCACAGAAGGGCTGGTGCAACTGGGCAGCGGCACTTGGCTGGGGGCGGATTTCGATGGCCCCGGTCTGCGCATCGGCTGCGCCCCTGCCATCGCCCTGCCCCTGACCGAAACGGTGCGCGCCGGTGCGCAGACCGCTATCGACGGATTGCGCGCCCAAGGCCTGCGTCCGGCCATCATCAGCGGTGACCGTTTGTCTGCCGTAACCCCGCTGGCCAATGCTCTGGGCATCGAGGACCGGCAGGCCGGTATCAGTGCCACCGAGAAACACGTTCAGCTTCAGACGCTTGCAAGGGAAGGTCACCGTGTCCTCATGGTCGGCGACGGGTTGAACGATGCGGCGGCACTGGCTGCGGCCCATGCGTCGGTCGCACCTTCGTCGGCGCTGGATGCGGCGCGCAATGCCGCCGATATCGTGATCCTGAACGACAGTCTGGCCGAACTGCCGCTGCTGATGTCGGTCGCCCGTGCCGCCACCCGCCTGTCAAAGCAGAACTTCGCCATCGCGGCACTTTACAACCTGATCGCTGTGCCAGTAGCCCTTGCCGGGATGGCGACACCACTGCTGGCGGCCATCGCCATGTCGGTCTCGTCACTGACGGTTCTGGCCAACGCGATGCGCATACGGAGGGTTAAATGAACATACTTCTGGTCTTGATCCCTGTCTCGATCATTCTGGGCGGCATCGGACTGTGCGCGGCGCTTTGGACCGTGCGCAATGGGCAATATGACGATGATGCAGGCACATCGGCACGCATATTGCTGGACGATGACGACAATCACCCCGATGGCCCAGACGGCCCTTAGCGCGCATCATCCTTGCGCCAATGTCACCTGCTCGGCGATCAGATCCTTGTAGAGCGCGCGTATACGGTGAAACACCGGCCCCGCCTTGCCACCGCCGATCACCCGCCCGTCGATCTCGAACACCGGCGTCTGCGCGCCGAAGGTGCCCGTCAGAAAGGCCTCGTCCGCGCCATAGGTGTCCACCAGCGAAAAGTTCCGCTCAAAGACCGGGATCGCATTCTCGCGGCATACATCGATGACCTTCTGCCGCGTGATCCCGTTCATGCAATAATCCCCCGTCGAGGTCCAAACCGCCCCCTTGCGCACGATGAAAAAGTTGCAGGCGTTGGTGGTGTTCACAAAGCCGAACGGGTCCAGCATCAGCGCCTCGTCGGCACCTGCCCGGATCGCGTGGTTCAGCGCGATGATACAGTTCAGCTTGGAATGCGAGTTCAGCTTGGAATCCTGCGTCAGCGGCAACCCGCGATGATGCGGCACCGTGTGCAGCCGGATGCCGCGCTGCACCATCGTCTCGTCGGGCTTGGAATGTTCGGCGATGATCACGATGGTGCTGCCCCACATGCTCAGGTGCGGATGCTGGAACGGCTTGCGCTTGCGCCCGCGTGTCACCATCACCCGCAGGTGCACGTCGGTGTGCATGTCGTTGGCCCGCAAGGTATCATGGATCGCCGCCGTCAGCTGGTCTCGGTCCATGCCGATATCCAGATCCAGATACAGCGCCGCCTCGTACAGCCGGTCCAGATGCGCATCCAGAAAGCTGAGCACGCCGTCATAGAGCCGCAAGCCTTCCCAGATGCCGTCACCCAGCATGAACCCGCTGTCATAGACCGACACCTTGGCGTCGTCGCGGTGCACGATATCGCCGTCGACGTAGATCTTGATGTGGTCGTTGCGATCATCTGCGGCGGCGTCATGGGTCGATACGTGGTCGGGAGCGGTCATGGCAGGGTGTCCTTTTGTCATTGAACCCAAAAGAGCGATGCATTGAGCTGTGGTCAAGCGCTGATCGCTGGGGCAGGATGGCGCCATGACACAGAATTATATCGAGATTTCAAACGGCCCCCTGCGCGCGCGGCTACTGACCACCGGGGCGGCACTCAACGGAGTGTGGCACAGCACGGTGCAGCGCAGTCTGGTGCTGGGCTGGGCCGAAGGGTCGGACGGCAGCTATATGGGCGCGCTTGTCGGCCCCGTCGCCAACCGGATCGCCGGTGCCGGGATCGACATCGACGGCACCGATTGGCAGATGCACCGCAACGAAGGTGCCAATTGTCTGCACAGTGGCGATCAGGGGCTTCATGCCCGCACATGGGAGGTCACCGCGCAAAGCAAGTCCAGCGTCACCTTTTGCGTGACCCTGCAACACGGCGATTGCGGCCTGCCCGGCCTGCGCCACATCAAGGCGCGCTATACGCTCAAACCGTCATCGCTGCGGCTGGACATCAGCGCCACCACCGACCGCACGACGGTGATGAACATCGCACACCACCCCTACTGGAACCTCGCCACCGAGGGCGATGTCCGCAGCCACGATCTGCTGGTCTTTGCCGATACCTACCTGCCGGTGATGCCCGATAAACTGCCCACCGGAGCACAGGCATCTGTGGAGGAACTGGGCCTGAACGCGCGCACCGCGACCCCGCTGGTCAATGCCGCACCGCTGGATCACAACGTTTGTCTTGCCAATGCACGCAGCGACGCCCTGCGCCCTGCCGCGCGGCTGACCGGCCCCAACGGGATGCGCCTGAGCATTTCGACAACCGAGCCGGGGTTGCAGGTCTATGACGGCGCGCTCATACCAGCAAGCACCGGACGCACCCACCTTGGTGCACAGTCGGGCCCCTACGCGGGAATCGCCATGGAACCTCAAGGCTGGCCAGACGCCCCGCACCATGACGGATTTCCGCCGATTATGTTAGAATCTGGCGATAATTACCGTCAAAGCACACTGTACACGCTGAAACGGTTACAAATTCCTTGATTTTGCCGCAATTAGGGCCTCTGAGCTATGCGGCGGACGTGCATATTGGTCCGCATCGGTCCCACCGTCTGTCGCCAATTGTCAGGCCGGACCCCGAGCAAATGGTACGACCATGTTTCAGCCCACCCAACACCAGCCAAAACCATCCGTGTCCGCGCAAGGCAGTCTGCAGACACCGGCCAAACCACAGCCCCCGATTACAGATTACGCCAGCCTTTAAGGGTCGCACGCAGGGAACCGCGACCGCGTGTCTGACGTTGCATTGATAACGTGAACACGAGAACGGAGCCCTCACATGGACCTTCTACGCATCCTGATCGCCATCCTTCTGCCGCCCTTGGGCGTTTTCCTGCAAGAAGGCTTTGGCAAACACTTCTGGCTGAACATCCTGCTGACCATCCTGGGTTATATTCCCGGCATCGTCCATGCAGTCTACATCATCGCGCGCAGCCCGTCCCGTGCCTGAACGCAGCCGTGCCGAACAGCTTGACCACCTTGACCGCATCGCACAGCAGATGGACCGCGCATTCCGCGTTCCGCTGATCGGCGTGCGTGTGGGGCTGGACAGCATCATAGGCCTTGTGCCCGGCGTCGGCGACCTGTTGGCGCTGGGGCCTGCGGGATACATCGTGCTCCAGGGCCGTCGCATGGGTGCGCCCAACAGACTGGTCGCGCGTATGGGCTTTAACATCGGCGTCGATGCCGTCATCGGGTCGATCCCCCTGATCGGTGATCTGTTCGACGTCGGCTGGAAAGCGAACACCCGCAACACCAAGCTGCTGCGCGATTACTTTGCGGCGCAGGAAGTTGTGCGGCAACTGTAGCGCAAAATGCAAACGGGCCAGCGCATCTGCGCCGGCCCATTCAAACACGTCAAAGCCGCAGCCTTGTGCAATTGGCTTAGCCCACCAGTTCCAGACCCGAGAAGAAATACGCGATTTCGACAGCGGCTGTTTCCGGTGCGTCCGACCCGTGCACCGAGTTTTCGCCAACGCTTTCGGCGAATTCGGCGCGGATGGTGCCGGCGGCTGCGTCTGCAGGGTTGGTCGCGCCCATGACTTCGCGGTTTTTGGTGATGGCGCTTTCGCCTTCCAGAACCTGAGCAACGATCGGAGCGGATGCCATGAATTCGCACAGCTCGTCATAGAACGGACGCTCGGAGTGTACCGCGTAGAACGTGCCCGCTTGCGCCTTGGTCAGGTGAATACGCTTTTGTGCGACGATGCGCAGACCAGCTTCTTCAAACTTGGCGTTGATCGCGCCTGTCAGGTTGCGGCGTGTTGCGTCGGGTTTGATAATCGAGAATGTGCGCTCAAGGGCCATGATAATGCTCCGGTTGGCAGGGCGCCACATCTGCGGCCCCCGTGAATTGAAATCGCGGCTCCGATAGCATGGGGCTTGACGCTTGAAAAGCGGCGATTGACGGCGTCGCCGCATTGCGGCACACCGCGCCTATGTTGCGCATATCAGATATAACCTATTCCATCGCGGGCCGTCCTTTGCTTGAAGGCGCCTCTGCAGTCATTCCCGACGGTCACAAGGTGGGCCTGATCGGTGCCAACGGCACGGGCAAGACCACGCTGTTCAAACTGATCCGCCGCGAGCTGGTCCTTGAGGGCGGCAGCATCTCGCTGCCGACCAAGGCGCGCATCGGCGGTGTGGCACAAGAAGTGCCCGCCTCGTCTACCTCGCTGCTCGATACGGTTCTGGCCGCCGACATCGAACGCGCCGAACTGATGGCCGACGACAGTACCGACCCCGCCCGCATCGCCGAGATCCAGACCCGTCTGGCCGATATCGACGCATGGTCTGCCGAAGCGCGCGCCGCCACGATCCTCAAGGGTCTGGGCTTTGACGATGCCGAGCAGCTCAAACCCTGCTCCGATTTCTCGGGCGGCTGGCGGATGCGTGTGGCACTGGCCGCCGTGCTCTTCTCGCAGCCCGACCTGCTGCTGCTGGATGAGCCGACCAACTACCTCGACCTCGAAGGGGCGCTGTG
Organism: Sulfitobacter sp.; assembly: GCA_024636445.1. GTDB lineage: Bacteria > Pseudomonadota > Alphaproteobacteria > Rhodobacterales > Rhodobacteraceae > Pseudosulfitobacter. Next base: position 39,685 of record JAGXHE010000088.1, on the reverse strand, counting down.
GCTTGAGGCTTATCTCGCCAAATACCCCCACACGGTCATCATCATCAGCCACGACCGTGGTCTGTTGAACCGTGCCGTCGGCGCGATCCTGCATCTGGAAGAGCGCCAGCTGACCTATTACTCGGGCCCCTACGACCAGTTCGCCCGCCAGCGCGCCGAACGCCGCGCCGTGCAGGCCGCGATGGCCAAGAAACAACAGGCCCGCCGCGACCACATGCAAAGCTTTGTGGACCGCTTCAAGGCCAAGGCGTCCAAAGCAAAACAGGCGCAATCGCGTCTGAAGATGATCGAAAAGATGGACATGATCTCGGCCCCCGAAGACGCGGCCAAACGCGTGTTCACCTTCCCCGAGCCTGAAGAACTGTCGCCGCCCATCATCAATATCGAAGGCGGCACAACGGGTTACGGCGACACCGTCGTGCTGTCAAAACTGAACCTGCGCATCGACCAAGACGACCGCATCGCCCTGCTGGGCAAGAACGGTCAGGGCAAGTCGACCCTGTCAAAACTGCTGTCGGACCGCCTGCCGCTGATGTCGGGCAAGGCGACACGCTCGACCAAGCTGCGCATCGGCTATTTTGCCCAGCATCAGGTGGACGAGCTGCACATCGACGAGACGCCCCTGCAACACCTGCAAACCATGCGCCCCGGTGTGATGCAGTCGAAACTGCGCGCCAATCTGGCGGGCTTCGGCCTTGGCCCCGATCAGGCCGACACCGCCGTGGGCCGTCTGTCAGGCGGGCAAAAGGCACGTCTTTCGCTGCTGCTGGCCACCATCGACGCGCCGCACCTGCTGATTTTGGACGAGCCGACCAACCACCTTGATATCGAATCCCGCGAGGCGCTGGTCGAGGCACTCACCACCTACACCGGTGCCGTGATCCTGGTCAGCCACGACATGCACCTTCTGGGACTGGTCGCAGACCGTCTGTGGCTGGTGTCGGATGGCACCGTGCGCCCCTATGACGATGATCTGGAATCCTATCGCAAGATGCTGCTGTCGGCTGACAAACCGGCCAAGCCGGTCAAGGTAGAAGCGCCCAAAGTCAAACGCCCCAGCCGTGAACAGGTGCTGGAACTGCGCGCCGAGGCCCGCAAATCCGAAGCGCGCGTGGACAAATTGAACGAGATGCGCGACAAACTGGCCAAGAAACTGGCTGATCCCGCGCTCTACGAAGACACCAAATCCGGCGAAGCGGAAGTCTGGCAAAAGAAATACGCCGAAGTGATGAACGCCCTCGACCGCGCCGAAGCCATGTGGATGGCAGCACTGGAAAAGCTGGAGCGCGCCGAAACCGTCTGATCCTTCTCGGGTTCACGAAAGCGCCTAAGACGCCCCCGCCCCTCGGAGACCAAGATGATCGACACCGCCTTTCTGATCACCGCATTCGTCACCATGTTCGTGGTGATCGACCCGCTGGGTATGGCGCCACTGTTCGTGGCACTGACCCAAGGCATGACCAGGCAGCGCCGCCGCAGCATCGCGGTGCGCGCCTGCGTGACAGGATTTCTGGTGCTGGTGGCCTTCGCCATCGTTGGCGAAAAGCTCCTTGGGTTCATTGGCATTTCCATGCCCGCCTTCCGTGTCGCGGGCGGTATCTTGCTGTTCATCACAGCCCTCGACATGCTGTTTGAACGCCGCACCAAACGGCGCGAGGACACGTCGGAAGACCCCGGTGTCGATCCGTCCGTGTTCCCGTTGGCGATCCCGCTGATCGCGGGCCCCGGTGCCATCGCCTCGGTGATCCTGCTGACCGGACAACAGCCGGGCATCGCGGGTCTGGGCGTCGTGATCGGCATCACGCTGGCGGTTCTGCTGGTGGCCTTCGTGCTGTTTCTGGCGTCGGGCCTGCTGGAACACGTCTTGGGCAAGACCGGCATTACCGTGGTCACCCGTCTGCTGGGCATGTTGCTGGCCGCCCTGTCGGTGCAGTTCGTGCTGGATGGTCTGCGTGCCTTCAGTTTCTACGAAGGGCTTGGTTAAACCGCGCGCCTGACTATATTTCCATTATGGATACGTTTGACACAGGCCGCCTGATCTATCTTGTCTTGCTCTTGCTGATGGTCGTCGGCTGGGCATTTGCAGCAAGGCGCACATCAATGAACAAGACACTGCAATATGCCGCCGTCTGGGGGCTGATTATCGTAGGCGCGGTCGCAGCCGTGGGCCTGTGGGACGACATCACCCGCGCGTCGATGCCGTACCGCGCCAGCGTGGTGGGCGAAAACGCGGTGTCCGTGCCGCGCAGCCGCGACGGGCACTATTACCTCAGTTTGCAGGTCAACGACGCCAACATCCAATTTGTCGTCGACACCGGAGCAACCGACATCGTGCTGACGCAGCAAGACGCAATGCGCGCCGGTATCGACCTTGAAACGCTGAACTATATGGGGCGCGCACGCACGGCCAATGGCGAAGTGGCGATTGCCCCGGTCCGGCTTGAACGCGTCGCACTCGGCCCGATTGAGGACCGCAACGTGCCTGCCGTGGTCAATGGCGGACAGATGGACGGATCGCTTCTGGGCATGGGCTACCTGCAGAACTTCGGTAATATCTCGATTGCTCAGGATACGCTGACCCTGACGCGCTGAGACGATCAGGTTTCGGCCTTTTTCTCCCAGCGTCCCGATTCCTCCGACCAGTATTGCGCCGAGGCTCCTGCGTCTTTCAACGCCTTCCACTGGCCGCGCGCCGTGTCCAGCGCCTGAGGGTCCATGCCGTCGAACAGGATGCAGACCCGCTCCATCGATGCCACCTCTTCGGCGCTGACCGGCGCGCCGTCGATGGACATCACGCAAACAGCACCGTTCGGGCAATCGGTCTGCGTGGTCAGCAGGATCGGCTGCGCTGCATCATGCGCGCCGCCTGCGACGCCGTGGGCCAGAAAGCCGTCGCCTTGCCACAGCCGGTTGTCCAGATGGGCCAGACGTGCGGCCTCGACCCCGCGCACGGCCACACGCCAACCGGCGCTGCGGGCCTTGCCCAGCAGCATGGTCAGCGTGTCCTCCATCGCGTGCTGCGTCAGGTGATAGAAATACGCCGACCCCATCCTTTATTTGCTTTCGAACTTGTCCGCGACCAGCCGGTTCAGCGCGGCCACGCCCCAGCCCGTAGCCCCCTTCGGCGCCAGCGTCGTGTCGGTCTTGACCGAGGCGACACCGGCAATATCCAGGTGGATCCACGGCATCTCGTCCTTGACGAACCGCTTGAGGAACTGCGCCGCCGTGATCGACCCCGCAGGCCTGCCACCCACGTTCTTCATATCGGCGATACGGCTTTTCAACTGCTCGTCATAGGCCTTGCCCAGCGGCATCCGCCATGCGCCCTCATTCTCGGTCGCGGCTGATTTCAGGAACGCGTTGCACAGGTCATCGTCGTTGGAAAACACCCCGGCGTTTTCATGGCCAAGCCCGATGATGATCGCGCCGGTCAGCGTGGCAAGGTCGATCATGCCCGCCGGTTTGAACCGCTCTTGCGCGTACCACATCACGTCGCACAGCACGAGCCGCCCTTCGGCGTCGGTGTTGATCACCTCGATCGTGTCGCCCTTCATCGACGTCACCACGTCACCGGGGCGCACCGCATTGCCCGAGGGCATATTCTCGACCAGACCGACCAATCCGATCACGTTCGCCTTTGCCTTGCGCAGCGCCAGCGCGCGCATGACACCGGCGACGACGCCTGCGCCGCCCATGTCCATGGTCATGTCTTCCATGCCCGCACCGGGCTTCAGACTGATCCCGCCGGTATCAAAAACCACACCCTTGCCGACCAAAGCCAGTGGTGCCTCGCCCTCGGGGCCGCCATTCCAGTGCATGACGACCACTTTCGACGGGCTGTCAGACCCCTGCCCCACGCACAAAAGTGAACCCATTCCAAGGCTTGCAAGCGCATCCTCTTCCAGAACCTCAACTTTCAGCCCGATGTCTTCCATCGCCTTGAGACGGTCGGCAAACTCGGTGGTGGTCAGTACATTCGCAGGCTCGTTCACCAGATCGCGGGTAAAGAATGCGCCCTCCGCCACCGCCATCAACGGTGCGGCCGCGGCCTGTACCTCTTCAGGCTTGGCGCACATGATCCGTACCGCACCTGCGGCAGGTTTCGCATCGGTCTTATGGGCGTTGAACCCGTAATCGCGCATCACCAGACCAAAGCCCAGTTCTGCCGCGTGGCCGATGTCGCCCATGGCGATCAGCATATCCGCAGTCCCGCGCACCTTGGCCAATGCGGCGCCGGCCTTGCGCGCGTCCTCGACAGAGCCGCTGTGCGACAGGCACACAACGTCAAGCGCATCTGCGGCCATGTTTGCGGGCACCGACAAGGTGATCACCCCACCCGGCTTGAAATCAGCAGAATCCTTGGTCGCCGCCATCCGCACCAGCCGTTCAAGCGCGCCTTGGGTCAGTTCGTTGATACGCTGGGCCGCGGCATCCATCTTGGCATCAGGCGAAAGCACAACGGCGACGCGGCCCTCGGCGGTGGCCAGAGCCTCAACGCCCAGTGCCTCGAAGGTGACTTTGGTCATCGGTGTCGGTTTGGCTGTCATGGCGCATCCTTTCGCGGGAGTAATTTTCGATTTTGCTTTGCCAACTGTTAGCGCGGGCAGACAGACATGGCCAGAGCGGCCAATGCCATGGGCGGGCACCAAGTCGCCTGTGGTGAAAATATGGCGGATTTACAGGTTCCTTAGCGCGAGACCTTGGGCTAAGTTGCTGCCAACTTTGCACGTCCATGCGCAACTGGGGGGAATGTGGCCAGATTCGACAGGTATATGCTGTCGCAGTTTCTGCTGTTGTTCGGCTTTTTCTCGCTGGTGCTGGTGGCTGTGTTCTGGATCAACCGCGCGGTGGTTCTGTTCGACCGATTGATCGGCGACGGCCAGACCGCATTGGTCTTTCTCGAATTCACCTCGCTGAGCCTGCCCAAGCTGATCGTGACCGTGCTGCCGATCGCCACTTTTGCCGCGTCGGTCTACGTGACCAACCGGCTGTCGGGCGAATCCGAACTGGTGGTGATGCAGGCCACCGGCACCGGCCCCTGGCGGATGGCACGGCCCGTACTGGCCTATGGGTTGATCGTGGCTGCGATGATGACGGTGCTGGCGCATGTGCTGGTGCCTGCCGCGCAGGGCCAGCTGAGCGTGCGCGAGGCCGAGATTTCGCGCAACGTCACCTCGCGCCTGCTGACCGAGGGCACGTTCCTGTCGCCTGCAGCCCAGGTCACATTCTACACCCGCACCATCGGCGAAGACGGCGTGCTGCGCGATGTGTTCCTGTCGGACCGGCGCAATTCCGAGCAACGGGTGATCTATACTGCCGCCGAAGCCTATCTGGTGCGCAATGACGCAGGCACCACGCTGATCATGGTGGACGGGCTGGCACAGCGTCTGAACACCACCGACAACCGTCTCTCGACTGCCAAGTTCCTCGATTTCTCCTTTGACATCTCCAGACTGGTCAGCAGCGACACCGAAGTCACAGGCTCGATCCGCAATATGAGCACATTGGCCCTGATGACCGATTGGGACCGCATCGCGGACGAGACCGGCGCGCGCAATGGCGACATCGCCGAGGAGGTCCACAGCCGCTTTGCACAGCCGCTGTTCTGCATCGTCGCGGCGCTGATCGGCTTTGCGACGTTGATGGTCGGCGGCTATTCGCGGTTCGGTGTCTGGCGCGAGGCGGTGATCGCCTTTGGCCTGCTGATCGGCATCGACGGGCTGCGCAGCACCTTTGCACAGATGGTACTGAATGATGCAGCGCTTTGGCCGATGATGTATCTGCCGTCGCTGCTGGGGCTGGTGCTGGTCATCGGCATGCTGACATGGGCGGCCCACCCCGGTCTGCTGCGGCGTCGCAGGCCGCAGGCGGTGGAGGCCACATGATCCTGCATTTCTACTTTGCGCGTCGCTTTGCCATGGCATTCACCATGCTGACGGGCGTGTTCTTCGCCCTGATCGCGCTGGTCGATCTGATCGAACAGACGCGCCGCTTTGCCGATTACGACGTCAGCTTCGCCAACCGCGTCGGCCTGACGCTGTTGCACACACCCGAAACCATCAACGAGATCCTGCCGCTGATCATGATCCTGGCGACAGTGGTTCTGTTCATCGGTCTGGCGCGCAGCTCCGAGCTGGTGGTGACCCGCGCAGCCGGGCGTTCGGCGCTCAAGGCGCTGATGGCCCCCGTGGCGGTGGCGCTGGTCATCGGCGCGCTTGCGGTGACCATGCTTGGCCCGATCGTGGCGTCGACGACCAAACGCTATGCCGTCCTGTCCGACAGCTATCGCAACGGTGGTCAGGCGACGGTTCTGGTGTCGGGCGACGGCGTGTGGCTGCGTCAGGGCGGTGCCGATGGCCAGACGGTGATCCGTGCGGCCCGGTCGAACGCCGATGCCTCGGTTCTGTATGATGTGACCTTTCTGGAATACGCCCCGCTTGGCGGCCCCCAGCGCCGGATCGAGGCGGACAGCGCCGCACTGGGCGACGGTGCATGGGCACTGCGCGAGGCAAAGGTCTGGCCGCTCGCCGGCGGCGTGAACCCCGAGGCCAGCGCCGAGACACATGCGCTGTTGCAAGTGCCCTCGACCCTGACGCTGGAAGGCATCCGTGACACCCTTGGCACATTGGGCGGCGTATCGATCTGGGATATGCCCGACTATATCAGCCAGCTTGAACAGGCAGGCTTTTCCGCACGACACCAGACCGTCTGGTTTCAGTCCGAACTGGCGCGGCCGCTGTTCTTGATGGCGATGGTTCTTGTTGCCGCTGCCTTCACCATGCGGCATACCCGTTTCGGGGGCACCGGAACGGCGGTGCTGGCAGCAGTGCTTTTGGGGTTCGGTTTGTATTTCATTCGCAGTTTCGCACAGATTCTCGGCGAGAACGGGCAAATCCCGGTGGCTTTGGCCGCCTGGGCACCGCCTGCCGCCGCGATCTTTCTGGCCCTCGGGCTGCTGCTTCATGCCGAGGACGGCTGAGGTGGCGCGCGCATTCTCTCATATACTGTTGGCTGCGGCCCTGCTGGCGACACCGCTCGTGGCCCAGACCCGCACGGCAGAGCAGCAGGTGGCGCCCCAAGCCCAGGAGCCCGCGTTGTTGGTGGCCGACGACGTGATCGTGACCCGCGACCGGGTGCTGACGGCGCGCGGCAATGTCGAGGCCTATCAGGGCACCACCCGCCTGCGCGCCGCGGCGATCAGCTATGACGAAAAGACCGGCGTGCTGGACATCACCGGCCCCATCACCATCGAAGACGGCGAAGACGTGGTGATCGTCGCAGATCAGGCCGAGCTCAGCCGCGATCTGCAAAATGGCCTGCTGGTCGGCGCGCGCATGGTGCTGAACCAGCAGCTGCAACTGGCCGCGGTCGAGATCAACCGTGTCGGCGGGCGCTATACGCAGCTTTACAAGACCGCCGTGACCTCTTGCCAGGTCTGCGATGATGGGCGCCCGCCCCTGTGGCAGATCCGTGCGCGCCGCGTGGTGCACGACAGGCAGGCCCAGCAGCTATACTTCGACGACGCGCAGTTTCGCATCGGCAATGTGCCGGTGTTCTACCTGCCGCGCCTGCGCTTGCCCGATCCGACGCTGGAACGCGCTTCGGGTTTTTTGATCCCGTCGCTGTCCAGCGATACGCAGTTGGGGACCGGGCTGAAGGTGCCCTATTTCATCAAGCTGGGCGATCACCGGGATCTGACCCTGACGCCCTATCTGACCGGACGCACCCAAACGCTGGAATTTCGCTATCGGCAGGCGTTCCGCAACGGGCGCATTTCGTTTCTGGGGGCGCTGTCGGACGATGACCTGCAGCCGGGCGACACCCGCGGCTATCTGTTCGGCGAAGGGCGTTTCGATCTGCGACGCGACTTTGTGCTGACCTTCGACATCGAAACCACGACAGACACCGCCTATCTGACCGACTACGGCTATTCCGGCAAAGACCGTCTGGAAAGCGCCGTCGAGCTCGCGCGGGTCAGGCGCGATGAATACATCAGCTTTCGCTACACCAACTTTCGCAGCCTGCGCGACAGCGAAGACAACGACACCATTCCGACCAACGTGCTGAACGCAACCTTCGAGCGACGACACTTTCCACGTGCCCTGGGCGGTGAGCTGCGCTTTACCGGCAATGCCCACGCCCACTACCGCAACTCGGACATCGACACCGATGCCAACCTGGATGGCATCGTGGACGGACGCGATGTGCAGCGGATCAATCTGCAAGCGGAATGGCTGCGCAGCTGGACCCTGACGGGAGGCGTGCGCGCCGAAGCCTCGCTGGGTGTCGAGGCGGATGCCTTCACCGTGGCCCAGGACGCCTTCTTTCCCGACAGCGACGCAGGGCTGACACCGCAGGCGCAACTGACCCTGCGCTATCCGCTGGTGCGCCACGGTGCCAACGGATCAAGCCAGCTTCTGGAACCGCTTTTGCAGATAGGCTTTATCGGCGGCAGCGATCTGGATGTGCCCAATGACGAAAGCACGCGGGTCGAGTTCGACGAAGGCAACCTGCTGACGCTCTCGCGCTTTCCACGCCCCGACCGCCGTGAACGCGGTGCAGTTGCGGCCTATGGCGTGAACTGGTCGCGCTTTGACCCCGCCGGATGGGAGGCCCGCCTGACCCTCGGACAGGTCGTGCGCCGCCAGGGCGCTTTGGATTATTCCAAAACCTCGGGCCTGTCGGGCACCACCTCGGACATCCTGTTTGCCGGTCAGCTGAAAAACCGCAACGGGCTGGCGCTGACCGGGCGGACGGTGTTCAACGACGGCTTTGACGTGGCCAAGGCCGAACTGCGCGGCGACTGGATCGGCCAGCGCACGACGGTGGGCGGCAGCTATGTCTGGCTGGGCGCAGACGCCGACGAGGACCGCACTCTGGCCGTGTCCGAACTGACGCTGGCCAGCAGCTACGACCTGAACCAGAATTGGACTGCCGCCGCAAATTGGCGCTATGATCTGGTCGACAACCGGTCCGCCTATGCGGGTGCGGGCCTGACTTATAACAATGAATGTGTGTCAGCGAGATTCTCCGTCAGCAGGCGGTATAGTTCCTCGACAAGTATTGAGCCCTCGACCAATCTGGGCTTTACAGTGGCCTTGCGGGGCTTCTCTGTGTCGCAAGGAACGGAAAAATACGTTAGATCATGCGGAAAGCAGGCGAAATGAGCGGGAAAACGATGAAACGATTTGGACTGGCCCTCGCGGTAACTCTGACGGCAGCGCTGCCTGTCGCGGCGCAAAACCTGTTTGCACCGGTGGCCACGGTGGACGGAAGCGTGATCACCGAATTCGAAGTGCAGCAGCGTGTGCGGTTCCTGCAGGTGCTGAACGCCGCCGGTGCCACCCGTCAAAGCGCCATTGACGCGCTGATCGACGACCGTCTGCGGCTGGCAGCGACCACGAGTGCCGGTCTGGCGCTGACACCCGATGGGCTGGCCGATGGTCTGGCCGAATTCGCAAACCGCGCCAGCCTGAGCACCGAAGAGTTCGTCCAGGCGCTCGAAGGGTCCGGTGTTGCTGTCGAGACCTTCCGCGATTTCGTGCGTGTCAATCTGTCATGGCGCGAGCTGGTCCGTGCCCGCTATGGCAACCGCGTGCAGGTCACCGAAGCGGACATCGAACGTGCCTTGTCCACGACGGGCAATACAGGCGGCATCCGCGTGTTGATCTCTGAAATCATCATTCCCGCCCCGCCGAACGAACAGGCATCCGCCATGGCACGCGCCGAACAAGCGGCAAGCAGCACATCGGAGGCCGAATTTTCCAACTATGCCCGCCAGTATTCTGCCACCGCATCGCGCGAGAATGGCGGACGGCTGAACTGGGTCGATCTGAACACCCTTCCCGAAAGCCTGCGTGGCGTGCTGCTTGGCCTGACACCGGGCGAAGTCACCGATCCGCTGCCGATCCCCAATGCCGTGGCCCTGTTTCAGCTGCGCGACATTGAGGAAACCGGTACAGCCAGCCCCGAATACGCTGCCGTCGAATATGCCGCCTATTACATGGCCGGTGGCCGCAGTGCCGATACATTGGCGCGCGCGGCACAGCTGAAATCGCAAGTGGACGTCTGCGATGACCTCTACGGAGTGGCCCAGGGCCAGCCCGAAACGGTACTTGAACGCACCAGCGTGGCCCCCGCGCAACTGCCTCAGGACATCGGTTTCGAGCTGGCAAAGCTTGATCCCGGCGAGGTGTCCACCACGCTGACCCGCGCCAACGGCGAAACACTGATGTTTCTGATGCTCTGTGGCCGGACCTCTGCGATGAATGAAGAAGTGGACCGCGAAGAGGTCGCAATGCAACTGCGCCAACAGATCCTGACCGGCTATTCAGACCTGCTGCTGGAAGATCTGCGCGCCAATGCCCGCATCACCCTCGAATGACCACGCCCGCCGCGCTGCCTGTTGCGATCAGCTGCGGTGAACCTGCGGGGATCGGACCCGAGATCGCGGCCAAGGCCTGGGCCGCGCTGCGCGGCGACGTTCCGCTGTTCTGGATAGGAGAGCCTGCCCACCTGCCCGCCGATGTCCCCTTCGTGGTGATTGACAACCCGGCGCAGGCCGCCGAGGCCCTGCCGCGCGGTCTGCCGGTTCTGGCCCACAGCTTTGCCGCGCCCAACACCGCGGGCATCGCCAATGCCGCCAACGCCCAAGCCGTCATCGACGTGATCGCGCGTGGTGTCAATCTGGTGCAATCGGGGCAAGCTTCGGCGCTGTGCACCGCACCCATTCACAAAAAGGCACTGCAGGACGGTGCGGGCTTTGCCTATCCCGGCCACACCGAATACCTGCAAGCGCTGGCCGGTGCCGAGCGTGCGGTGATGATGCTGGCCTCGGAACAGTTACGGGTGGTGCCGACCACCATCCACATCGCGCTGAGTGACGTCCCGCAGGCGCTGACACCCGCCCTGCTGCGCGAGACCATCCGCATCACTGCCGACGGGCTGCGCCGCCAGTTTGGCATCACGCAGCCGCGCATTGCCGTGGCGGGCCTGAACCCCCACGCAGGCGAAGGCGGTGCCATGGGCCGAGAGGAACGCGACTGGATCGCGACGCTGGTCACCGAAATGATCGCAGAAGGCTATGACCTGCGCGGGCCCCTGCCCGCCGATACCATGTTCCACGCGAGCGCCCGCATGTCCTATGACTGCGCGGTCTGCATGTATCACGATCAGGCGCTGATCCCGATCAAGACGCTGGATTTCGACCGCGGCGTGAACGTCACACTTGGCTTGCCGTTCAGCCGCACATCGCCCGATCACGGCACCGCCTTTGACATCGCGGGCAGCGGCGTCGCCAATCCGTCGTCGATGATCGAAGCCATTCGCATGGCGCACCGGATGTCACAGGGAACCTACCACACATGAGCGCCATCGACAGCCTTCCGCCCCTGCGTGACGTGATCGAAACCCATGAATTGCGCGCGCGCAAATCGCTGGGCCAGAACTTTCTGCTCGACCTGAACCTGACCGCACGGATCGCGCGACAGGCAGGCGATCTGACCGGCTGTGACGTGCTGGAAATCGGCCCCGGTCCGGGGGGCCTGACCCGTGGATTGCTGTCCGAAGGCGCGCGCCGTGTGCTGGCCATTGAAAAGGACGCGCGATGCATGCCGGCACTCGCAGAGATCGCCGAGGCCTATCCGGGCCGCCTGCAGGTGATCGAAGGCGACGCGCTCGAAATCGACCCGCTGGCCTATCTGACGCCGCCCATCCGCGTGGCGGCCAACCTGCCCTATAACGTCGGCACCGAACTGCTGGTGCGCTGGCTGACGCCAAAGGACTGGCCACCCTACTGGCAATCGCTGACGCTGATGTTCCAGCGCGAGGTCGCACAGCGCATCGTGGCGGCACCTGGGTCCAAGGCCTATGGTCGTCTTGCCCTGCTGGCACAGTGGCGCGCCGATGCGCAGATCGTGCTGAACCTGCCACCCGAGGCGTTCACCCCGCCGCCCAAGGTCTCCTCAGCCGTGGTGCATCTGACCGCATTGGCCGAGCCGCGCTATCCTGCCGATGCCGCCGTGCTGAACCGCGTGGTCGCCGCCGCCTTCAACCAACGCCGCAAGATGCTGCGCTCTGCGCTCAAGGGTGTCGCGCCCGACATCGAAGACCGCCTGCACGCCGCCGGTATCAAGCCGACAGAGCGCGCTGAACAGATCTCGCTCGAGGCGTTCTGCGCATTGGCCCGCGCGGTCGCGGCACCTTAGACGTTTTCTGATAGACCGCGTTCCCCAACGAAAAAGGCCCCGCAAAATGCGAGGCCTTTGTTCATTCCAACAGTCCGGCGAAACAGCCAGTGCCGTTATTCGGCAGCTTCCGGCGTGCCGCCACCGCTCTGACCGCCATCCGCTTCGGAGGACGCATTTTCGGAGGGGGCGTTTTCGGAAGAGGCATTTGAGTCCCGTCCTTTTTTCGCAGGTTTTTCGACATTCTTGTCCGCAGGCGGTTTTGGCTTGCGCCGGGCCCGCGTCGGCTTGGGTTTGGGCGCGCTTTCCGGTGTGTCCACCAAACCGCTGTCACTTTCGTTTTCGATGACATCCGATTGCGAATGTGGCTGCGATTGCGGCTGCGGCTGCGGTTGAGACTGGGGTTGCGCGTGCGGCTGTGACCCTTGGTCGTGCCCGCCATTGCCACCGGAGTTGTGGTGTCCGCCAGAGTGATTGTTGTTCTGCGACCCGCCCTGCTCACGCTCCTGGCGTTCGTTCCGCTCGCGGTCGCGCTCTGCCTGACGGTCACGTTCGGCCTGACGTTCGCGGTTCTGACGCTCTTGCTCATCGCGCTTGGCATCGATCTCGCGTTGCGCTTCGCTCAGCAGACGCAGGTAGTGCTCCGCGTGTTGTTGAAAGTTTTCCAACGCAACGCGATCACCCGACAGCTGCGCATCGCGCGCAAGCTGGTTGTATTTGTCGATAATCTGTTGCGGTGTGCCACGCACCTTGCCCTCGGGGCCAGAGCTGTCGAACACACGGTTGACGACGTTGCCGCCACCCCCGCCATTGTTCGGGCTGCGGTTGCGCGTGGTCTTGGACCGGGACCGGGATCTCGAAGATTTCATGAAATAGCTTAGCCTTGTTATGCCTATCGCTGCGATTTTCGGATTGCGCGATATGCGCTATCAACGTCCGAAGAATGCGATGTGTTGGGCTTGACGCCGAGCGGGACCACCAAGAGGTATCCACCGCTGCAACACCTTTGAATAAACATGCGGGGCCGCGTGGGACAAGCATTAATTGCGCTGCTGCGTCACTTTTCCACAGTTTGTGCGGGTTTATGCCGTCACCGGCGGGGTGCTGGCGCAAATCACCCGGTCCCTGCCATCCATATCATGCAGGCAGATCACCTGGCTCCACCCCGCGAGATGAAATAATTCGACCACATCCGCCGCTTGGCGCCAGCCGATTTCGCAGATCAGCCGACCGCCCGCCGCCAGATGCGCAGGCCCCATCGCCGCAAGAACCCGGTAAGCCGTCAGCCCGTCGGCCTCGTCGGTCAGTGCCATGCGCGGCTCGTGGTCGCGCAACTCGGGGGCTACGTCTTCCATTTCCTCGGCGGCCAGATAGGGCGGGTTCGACACGATCAGATCATAGCGGCCCCGCACGCTGCCAAACCAGTCCGACTGGATCACTTCGGCGCGTGGTGCCACGTCGTGCAGCACCGCGTTGGCGCTGGCTTGCAGGCAGGCTGCCTCGCTCAGATCGGTGCCGGTGCCCACCGCCGACACCCGCTCGGCCAGCAATGTCACAAGGATGCAGCCCGATCCGGTGCCGATGTCCAGCACGCTGGCAAATGGCTCGGCCAGCGCCGCCTCGATCAGGGTTTCGGTCTCGGGGCGCGGGTCCAGCACGTCGCTGCTGACCTTGAACCGCCGACCATAGAAGGCGCGCTCTCCGATCAGATGGCTGACGGGCACGCGCACTGCGCGCAGGCTGATCAGCGCGTCATAGCGTTCGGCGATCTCGGGGGCGATGTCTTCGGGTGCAATCAGGGTCACGCGCGCGGCATCCACCTGTGCGGCATGGGCCAGCAACAACCGCGCATCGCGCGCAGGGTCGGGCACACCCGCCGCACGCAGCCGTGCCGTCGCTGCCGCCATTGCCTGTGCCGCGGTCATTGCCCCATCTCGGCCAGCATCCGCGCTTGATCGTCGGCCCGCAGCGCGTCGATCACCTCGTCGATGTCGCCCTGCATCACCGCGTCCAGTTTATAAAGCGTCAGGTTGATCCGGTGATCGGTCATGCGCCCTTGGGGGAAATTATAGGTGCGGATACGCTCCGAGCGGTCACCGCCCCCCACTTGCGATGCACGGTCGGCACTGCGCGCACTGTCGATGCGGTTGCGCTCCATATCGTAAAGCCGCGCGCGCAAGACCTGCATGGCCCTGTCGCGGTTGCGGTGCTGGGATTTCTCTGAACTGGTCACGACAATGCCCGTGGGAATATGGGTGATCCGCACGGCGGAATCGGTGGTGTTGACGTGCTGGCCACCTGCCCCGGACGAGCGCATGGTGTCGATGCGGATGTCATTGGCGTCGATGTGAATATCGACCTCCTCGGCCTCGGGCAGCACCGCGACCGTCGCTGCCGATGTGTGGATGCGCCCGCCGCTTTCGGTCGTCGGCACCCGTTGCACGCGGTGCACGCCGCTTTCGTATTTCATCCGCGCAAAGACGTTGTCGCCCTTGATGTGGGCCACGACTTCCTTGATCCCGCCCAACTCGGTCGCCTGTTCTTCGATGATCTCGAAACCCCAGCCGCGTGCTTCGGCATAGCGCATGTACATGCGCAGCAGATCACCCGCGAACAGCGCCGCCTCGTCGCCGCCCGTTCCGGGGCGGATTTCCAGCATCGCAGGCTTGGCATCGGCGGCATCGCGCGGCAACAGCGCCAGTTGCAACGCAGCCTCGGCGGCGGGCAATGCCGCCTTGAGGCGCGGCAGTTCCTCGCGCGCCAGATCGGCCATTTCAGGGTCGGCCAGCATGTCGCGCGCATCGGCCATGTCACGTTGCAACTTGCGATAGAGCGCGATCTGTTCAACCACGGGGCGCAGATCGGAATATTCCTTGCCAAGGGCGGCAATATCCCCACCGCCCGCAGACATCGCGGCTTCGAGGTATTCAAACCTCTCGGTGATTTGTTGAAGGCGCTCTGACGGGATCATTCGCGTTCCATCTGATATTGAAGGGCTTTGGTCAAGTCAAAGGGCTGTGGTATACACCCACCATGTTACGCATCATTGCTCTTGCTTTGGCCATCGCCACACCTGTCCTCGCCGACGTCAAGGCGCCGGGGGGCAAGACGATTGACTGCTTTTGCACCGACAAATCCGGCGCGCGCATCGAGTTGGGCGATACCATCTGCCTGCAGGTCGATGGCCGCATGTTCATGGCCCAGTGCCAGATGTCACTGAACGTGCCGATGTGGCGCGAAGTGCAAACAGGCTGCGTCAGCTCATGGTTGAAGAGTGGCCAACAACCCCTTCAATCTTTTGGCATTTACCCCCATATCTGATGACCCGAAGCGTGACCGCGCCAACATGCGCACCTGACCGTCTGTCTGTTCGATCGTGGTGTAATCGGGAAACCCCACATTGGCGGTGCGCGTCACGTAAGTGATCCGCCCATCGGCCACCGACCCTGCCAGCACTTCGGTGCGGGGCAAATCCATCATGGCCGCATCCAGCCGTTCCAGCAGCCCATCCGAGGCAGGCAACACCCGCACCGCACCATTGCCGAAATCCTTGTCTTGCGACGCCGTCACCGGCTGATTCCATTTCGCAGGGTCCGAAGGAGCCAGCCGCACATAGGCCGCAGCCGCCACTACCGAGACCACGACCAATGCCAAAATCCAAAACAACACGCCAATCCATCCTTTTCTCAGGTTCAAATTATCCCCCTCCCGGAGCATCCTGCCCCCTCAACGATAGGCAACACCTGGCAGAACGCACAACAGTTCAAACAGGATATTCGCCGCCGTCAGCGCTGTATTGCCTGACGTATCATAAGGCGGGCTGACCTCGACCAGATCGCACCCCACGATGTTCAACCCGCGCAATCCACGGATCAGTTGCAACGCCTGCGGCGTGGTCAGCCCACCAATTTCCGGCGTGCCGGTGCCGGGCGCATAGGCCGGATCAAGGCTGTCGATATCATAGGTCACATAAACCGGCGCGTCACCGATGTCGCGGCGGATTTCAGTGCTCAGCGTGTCCAGCGGACGGTGCCACAGTTCGGACGCCTGCCATTGCTGAAAGCCCCAGCCCTGCGCCTCGGTAAAATCGGTGGCCGCATAACCGGTGCCGCGCAGGCCGACCTGATAGACCTTCTGCGGAATGATCAGCCCCTCTTCATAAGCTCGGCGAAACACCGTGCCGTGGGTCTCGCGCATGCCGAACATCTCGTCGTTCACATCCGCATGGGCATCGACGTGAACCAGCGCCACGGGACCGTGGCGTTTGGCGATGGCGCGCAGGATCGGCAGCGTGATCGAGTGATCGCCACCAATGGCCATCGGCATAACGTCATACTTCAAGATTGCGTCGTAACTCTCTGCAATGATGCGCAAACTGTCCTCCAGGGAAAACGTGTTGATCGCCAGATCACCGATATCCGCCACCTGCAGGCTGTCAAAAGGCGCCGCACCCGTCTGGATGTTATAGGGCCGGATCATCGCGCTTTCGGACCGCACCTGCTTGGGCCCGAACCGCGTGCCCGACCGCCAAGAGGTGCCTATGTCCATCGGCACACCCAGCACGCAGACGTCCAGCCCCTTGAGGTCATTGACCGACGGCAAACGCATAAAGGTGTTCGGGCCGGAAAACCGCGCAAGGTCGTTGCCGCTGACGGGTTGGTTTTTATCCGTCATCAGGCAGAGCCTCCACTGACCGGCTGCGCTGTCTCGACAAGCCGTGCAAAGAACGAGGCACCGACCGGGGCTGCCGCGTCGTTGAAGTTGTATTCGGGATGGTGCAGGCCCGCGCCCTCGCCGATGCCCATGAAGAAATAGGCACCGGGGCGGGCCTCAAGCATATAGGCAAAGTCTTCGGCCCCCATGTTGGCAGGGCTGTCGGTGTCGACGGCAGCATCCCCCGACACATCGCGCGCCGCCCGAGCGGCGATTTCGACGTTTCGGGCATGGTTGACGGTGGGCGGATAGCCCAGCACGAAATCCACCGTAGCCGTCAGTCCGAAGCTTGCCGCCTGCCCCGCGACGATCTCTTTCATACGCCGTTCCGCAAGCGTACGTATTTCGGGCGTAAATGTACGAACCGTGCCGTTCAGATAGGCGGTTTCGGGGATGACGTTGTCGATGGTGCCGGTGTGAATCTGCGTGACCGAGATCACAAGCTGTTGCCCCGCCTCGATATTCCGGCTGACGATGGTCTGCAGCGCCTGCGTGATCGACGCGGCACAGATCACCGGATCCACCGCATCCTGCGGCTGCGCCCCATGCCCACCGCGTCCCGTGAGGTGAATGTGGAACGTATCCGCTGCCGCGAGCAACGGGCCGGAACGGGCATGAAACGTGCCCTCGTCAAAGCCGGGTACGTTGTGGATACCGTAGACCTGCGCGATGTCGAAAGTGTCCATGATCCCCTCCTGCACCATCGCCTTGGCGCCGCCGGTGGCCTCTTCGTCAGGCTGGAAAATCAGCGCCACGCGGCCCGCGAAATTGCGCGTCTCGCACAGGTATTTCGCAGCCCCCAGCAGCATGGTGGTATGCCCGTCATGGCCGCAGGCATGCATCCGCCCCGCGTGCGTGCTGGCATAGGGCAGCCCCGTGGCTTCGGTGATCGGCAGCCCGTCCATGTCGGCGCGCAGCCCGATTGTTGGCCCCGCGCCCTGTCCGTTGATGATCGCCACGATCCCCGTCTCGGCATAGCCTTCGTGGATCTCGTCGACGCCAAACTCGCGCAGACGCTCTGCAACAAAGGCTGCGGTCTTATGGCAGGCCCGGCCCAGTTCGGGAATGGTGTGCAGATGCTGTCTCCATTCGGCCATTTGCGGTGCAAAATCCGCGATGCGATTGACGATGGCCATTGGGTGGACTCCTTGGATAATTTGCGGCTTGGTGCATCTGACACCGAAGTGCTGCGGGCTGCAATGGGGGCTGAAATGACGGATGATCTGATCCACGACCAATCTGCGGGGATCGAGCGTTTGCTGGAGATCATGCGCCGCCTGCGCGATCCGCAAACAGGTTGTCCGTGGGATATCGAACAAAGCTTCGACAGCATCGCGCCCTATACCATCGAAGAGGCTTACGAAGTGGCCGACGCGATTGCGCGGCAAGACTGGTCCGAGCTTGAGGGAGAGTTGGGCGATTTGCTGCTGCAATCGGTCTATCACACCGCGATCGGCGAAGAAGCCGGGCATTTCTCGTTTCAGTCCGTGGTGCGCAACATCAGCAACAAGATGGTCGCGCGACACCCGCATGTGTTCGGCGACGCAAGCCGCGACAAATCTGCCGAGCAGCAGACGCTGGACTGGGAGGCGATCAAGGCCACCGAGCGCGCAGGCAAGGCGCAGCGCGGCACGTTGGATGGGGTGGCAATCGGCCTTCCTGCCCTGATGCGGGCAGTCAAGCTGCAAAAACGGGCAGCGCGCGTCGGTTTTGACTGGCCCACGACCGATCAGGTGATCGACAAGATCACCGAAGAGGCCGCCGAACTGGTCGAGGCACGCGAAACGCTGAGCCACGCGGAAGTCACCGAAGAATTTGGCGATCTTTTGTTCGTGATGGCCAATCTGGGCCGGCATCTGGGTGTCGATCCCGAAGAAGCGTTGCGCGCGGCAAACGCCAAGTTCACGCGCCGGTTCGAAGGCGTCGAGCGGCAGCTGGCCGACATGGGCAAGGCACCGAGTGAAAGCGATCTGGCCGAGATGGATGCACTGTGGGATGCTGAGAAAGCCGCCGAGAAAGCGTTGAAACGCAGCTAAATCCACAGGTTTCGCGGGCAGCGGTCCCTTGCCAAGGCCGCACCGCCCCCACTGGACATCGCCGCCCCCAATTGCGAATGTCGCGCAACGCCGCCTGAGCGGATATTTTCACGACCTTTTCACGACCAAGGACCCGCCATCATGCCTCAGACCGGCCTCGCCACTGCCCCGCGCAAGATCATCATCGACACCGACCCAGGACAGGACGACGCTGTCGCGATCCTGCTGGCCTTCGGCAGTCCCGACGAGATCGAGGTGCTGGGCATCACCGCCGTCGCAGGCAATGTGCCGCTGCATCTGACCGAAAAGAACGCGCGGATCATCTGTGAACTGGCGGATCGGCAGGACATTCCGGTGTATGCAGGCTGCGACCGTCCGCTGGGCCGGCCTCTGGTCACCGCCGAACATGTGCACGGCAAGACCGGTCTTGATGGCCCCGCGCTGCCCGATCCGACCATGCCCCTGCAAGAGCAGCACGCAGTCGACTACATCATCGAAACCCTGCGCGCGCATGATGCGGGCACCGTCACCCTGTGCCCGCTTGGGCCGCTGACCAACATCGCCACCGCCCTGCAACGTGCCCCTGATATCGCCGAAAAAATCCAGCAGATCGTGCTGATGGGGGGGGCTTACTTTCAGGTGGGCAACATCACACCCGCCGCAGAGTTCAACATCTACGTCGACCCGCAAGCCGCTGATATCGTGTTCGGATCCGGCATCGATATCGTGGTGATGCCACTCGACGTCACGCACAAGGCGCTGGTCACCGCCACCCGCAACGACGCTTTTCGCGACCTCGGCACGCCCGTGGGCATCGCCGTGGCGCAAATGACCGAGTTTTTCGAGCGTTTCGACAAGGAGAAATACGGCAGCGCAGGCGCCCCCCTGCACGACCCTTGCGTGACCGCCTACCTGATCCGCCCCGAGCTGTTCTCGGGCCGTCATGTGAACGTCGAGATCGAAACCACCTCCGAGTTGACCCTTGGCATGACCGTCGCTGACTGGTGGGGCGTGACCGACCGCGCACCCAATGCGACGTTCATCGGCGACCTCGACGCTGACGGCTTTTTTGCCCTGCTGACCGAACGGATCGCCCGGCTATGAGTGCTGCTCTGACCCTTGCCACGCCAGACCACCTGGATGCGTTGCTGGTGCTGGTCGCGCGGTTTCACGACGAAGATGGCATCGCCAGCACCGCCGACACGCGCCGCGCCGGCGTGGCGCCGCTGCTCGACGGAAACCCGCATGGCGCCGCCTATCTGATCGGCCCGCCCCGCGCGCCGATAGGCTATATCATCGTATGCTTCGGCTGGTCGGTCGAGTTTGGCGGCATGGAGGGCTTTGTAGACGAGCTGTACATTCGCCCCGGCGTGCGCGGGCGCGGCGTTGCCACCGAGGTGCTGATGGCCCTGCCCCGCGCGCTGGGGGCTGCGGGCCTCAAGGCGCTGCACCTCGAAGTCTCCACCGACAATGAAACGGCACAGCGGCTGTACAAGCGCGCCGCGTTTCAAATGCGAGACGGCTACCACCTGATGACACGGATGCTCTAGAATCCGCGCCGAAAACGCTTATATAATCCAGATGACCTTACACATCCCCTTCGACAACTCCTATGCCGCCCTGCCCTCGGGCTTCTTCAGCGCGCAGCCACCCGTCGCGGTAAAAGCGCCGGACCTTCTGGCGTTCAACCAGCCCCTCGCGGCCCAGCTTGGCATTGACACACGCCCCGATATTGGCCCCGATATTGGCCCCGCCGATCTGGCGCAGGTCTTTGCAGGCAACGTGGTGCCCGATGGTGCAGCACCGCTCGCACAGCTTTATGCAGGCCACCAGTTCGGCAATTTCAACCCGCAACTGGGCGACGGACGCGCGCTGCTTCTGGGCGAAGTGATCGACCAGACAGGCACCCGCCGCGACATCCAGCTCAAGGGCTCGGGCCCCACGCCGTATTCCCGCATGGGCGACGGA
Organism: Sulfitobacter sp.; assembly: GCA_024636445.1. GTDB lineage: Bacteria > Pseudomonadota > Alphaproteobacteria > Rhodobacterales > Rhodobacteraceae > Pseudosulfitobacter. The sequence goes on along the minus strand of JAGXHE010000088.1, from coordinate 18,783 downwards.
CGTGCATGGCTGGGTCCGGTCCTGCGCGAATACGTCGTCTCCGAAGCGATGCACGCCCTTGGCATTCCCACAACCCGCGCGCTGGCCGCCGTCGCCAGCGGCGAGCCGATCTGGCGCGAGCAAGGCGCACTTCCGGGTGCCGTGCTGACCCGCGTGGCGTCAAGCCACCTGCGCGTGGGCACCTTTCAGGTGTTCGCCCACCGCGGTCAGGTCGAAGAGCTCAAGACCCTCACCGACTATGCAATCGCCCGCCATTGCCCGCAGGCCGACGGCCCGATGGGTCTGCTCAAGGCAGTCTGTGCAGCACAGGCCGACCTGATCGCCGCATGGATGTCCGTGGGGTTCATCCACGGTGTGATGAACACCGACAACTGCGCCATTTCGGGCGAAACCATCGACTACGGGCCTTGTGCGTTCATGGACGCCTATGACGAGGCCCGCGTGTTTTCCTCGATCGACCAGCAGGGCCGCTATGCCTTTGGCAACCAGCCCCGCATCGCGGTCTGGAACTGCGCGCAACTGGCCACCGCCCTGATCCAGCAGATGGACGACGTCGATGCCGCAATAGAAGAGGCCACCGCGATTGTGCACGCAATGCCTGCCCAGCTGCAGACCGCCTGGCTGCACCGCTTCGGCGCGAAACTGGGTCTGGAACATCCCACAACAGACGACCAGCCGCTGATCGAAGACCTGCTCGCCCTGATGCAGTCAAATGGCGCGGATTTCACCAATACTTTCGCGGCCCTCGGCACCGACACAGCGCAGGACCAGTTTACCGACCGTGCCGCCTTTGACGCATGGAACACCCGCTGGCAGGCCCGCATCGCCTCGGAACCGGACGCCAAGGCCCTGATGGCGCGCAGCAATCCACGCATCATTCCGCGCAATCACCGCATGGAACAGATGATCGAGGCGGCGGTGGCGGGCGACATGGCCCCGTTCGAGCGTGAAATGAAAGCGCTCGCCACGCCATATGATCCGGCATCCGACCCCGATCTGATGCGCCCACCCACACAGCACGAAATCGTCCCCGCAACCTTCTGCGGCACCTGACCTTCATCTTGCAAGACAAACTCCGGGGGACGGCCAAAGGCCGGGGGGCTGGCCCCCTGCCGTTCCCTCGACCGTCACTTGCGGTTGATCAGGAATATCCCCGCCGCAACCAGTCCCAGCGCGGCCCAGATCGTCCAGCCCACATGCTCGCCCAGCAGCAGCCAGCCCAGGATCACCGCGAACACCGGTGACAGAAAGCTGAACGAAGCCACAGAAGATGCCGGGTAGATCGACATCAGCCAGAACCAGGCCAGAAAGCCAAAGCTCGCCACCGCGACGATCTGAAATGCCAGCCCCCACAAGTGGATGGGGTACACATCGCGCAAAAGATCCCCGAACAGCGGTGCCGCCAGCAACAGCAGCGGCGCCGAGATGATCAGCTGCCACAGCAATTGCTGCTCGGGCGGCACGCGGGCCAGTGGGGTCACACGCACGCACAGCGCAATCGCAGCCCAGCAGAACGCGGCGAACAGCGCCAGCAGATCACCCAGCAGCGATGCCTGCCCGTTGCTGCGATCAAACAGCGCCAGCGCCACGCCCGCCATCGCCAGCACCAGCCCGACCACCCGCACGCCGTTCAGCCGCTCGGTCGGCAGCAACACATGCGCCGACAGCGCCAGCCAGACCGGCATGGAGTAGAAAATGATCGACACGCGCCCCACTGTCGTCAGGTCGAGCGCAATGAAAAGGCACATGAATTCGACGGCAAACAGCAACCCCGAGACGATGCCGCCCAGGATACTGCTGCGCGGCAGCGTGAAAGACACGCCGCTGGCCTTCATCCACATCATCAACACGACCGCACCGCCGACCGACCGAAGACCGGCCAGAAACACCGGGCCAAAGCCGCCGTTGGTGACTTTGACCACCACCTGATTGAACCCCAGGTTCAGCGCAAACACGATCAGCGCGACCGCACCGAATGTGTCGATATGTTTTTTACGTTCCATAACCGCCACCAAGGGGCGCGGATGGCCCAAAGTCAATCCGTGTTGCGGCGGTGCAAAGCTGCGGGCGAAAACGCATTCAGGCAGGGGGCCTTACGGGACGGCCCGCTTCGCATGCATCCAATTCCCAAGATCACCCCACAAAAAAAGGTCCAGCCGCGCAGGGCTGGACCTTTAGTCATTTCGTCAGGCAGATCAGGCCGCCTGCGAGCCGCCGGGCTTGCCACCGCCACCGCCGCCGCCGCGTCTGCGACGCGGGCCACCGCCGGAGGGTGCACCGCCGCCGCCGCCACCACCGCCGGGACGTCCGCCGCCACCGCCGCCACCGCGACGACGACCGCCACCGGGTTTGCCACCCGGCTTGCCGCCCTTGGCGGGCAGATCGACTGATTCCCACGCACGGCCCGTGGCGATCGGGATCTTCACGCCCATGACTTTCTGGATGTCGCGCAACTGGTCGATCTCGTCGGGGGCGCAGAACGCCACCGCGGCGCCGTCCTTGCCCGCACGTGCGGTCCGGCCGATGCGGTGCACATAGCTGTCGGGCACGTTGGGCAACTCGTAGTTGTAGACGTGTTTCACGTCCGGAATGTCCAGACCACGCGCCGCCACATCAGTGGCCACCAGCACCTTGATCTCGCCCGACTTGAACGCGGCAATGGCGCGGTCGCGCTGGCCCTGGCTCTTGTTGCCGTGGATGGCACCGGCGGCAAAGCCTGCCTTGTCCAGCATCCGGCTGAGCTTTTCCATACCGTGCTTCGTGCGGCCAAAGACCAGCGCGCGCTCGTCGCGGTGCTTGTCCAGCAGCTCCATCAGGAACTTGGATTTCTCGGCCTTGGCGATAAAGTGCACCTCTTGGGTTACCTTGTCCGCCGCCTTGCCGGGAGGGTTCACTTCGATGCGGATCGGGCTGTTGAGATAGCTGTTGGCGATCTCGTTCATCAGCTTGGGCATCGTGGCGGAGAACAGCATCGTCTGGCGTTCTTTCGGCAGCACGGCCGCGATCTTGCGCAGGTCATGGATGAAACCCATGTCCAGCATCTGGTCGGCTTCGTCCAGCACCAGGAACGTGGTTTCGCGCAGGTCAACCGCGCGGCGGTCCATCAGGTCCAGCAGCCGGCCCGGCGTTGCGACCAGCAGATCGACACCGCGTTCCAGACGCTTGATCTGCGGGTTGATCGACATGCCGCCAACCACCATCTGCGCCTTCAGCGGCGTGCCTTCACAGAACCCTTTCAGGTTTTCCATGATCTGGTTTGCCAGCTCGCGCGTCGGTGCCAGCACCAGACCGCGCACGGTGCGCGGGTTCGGGCGGCCCGTCATCTGCAGCATCTGTGCGACCAGCGGCACGCCGAATGCCGCCGTCTTGCCGGTGCCGGTCTGTGCCAGACCCATCACGTCGCGCCCGTTCAGGGCATGCGGGATGGCTTGTCTTTGAATGGGCGTAGGGTCTTTCAGACCCATTTCCGCCAGCTTTTTGACCAGCTGTTCAGGCAGGTCCATCATATCGAAATCGCTCATGTCATATCCTTCGGCCGCACGCAGGCGCGCACGGCATCACATAAGGTGAAGCGGCCGGAAAATCAGCGAGCGCAGGCCACATGCCAACGCCCCGTCCGGTCGCGTTGCCCCATGCGTGATATCGGGAACAGATGGGCGTCCGCTGGTCCTGACCTCGCCTTATCCCAAGGTTCGGTCGGCGGGTGTGATCCCGCTCTTTCCTGTCTCTGCTCACGCGGCAGACGGTAACGCCTGAGGGGCACATGGACTTTTGCTGGGGATAAGTCAACCATTGCCTCTGGCCCCGATGGTCAAAGAAAGTTACACCAAAGTCCGAATTGCACGCCTCAAATGGCCGCAGCCACGCCCGCACCGACCCCGGAGACCGCCATGAGCCTACCGATCATTGCCCGCTGCGAGGCCAAGGGCCTGCGTGTGACCGGCCAGCGCCGCGTGATCGCGCAGGTGCTGCAAGACAGCGAAGATCATCCCGACGTCGAACAGCTTTACGGACGCGCATCGGCCATAGACGCGGGCATTTCGATTGCCACGGTCTACCGCACCGTCAAACTGTTCGAAGAAGCGGGCATTCTCGACAAGCTGGAATTCGGTGACGGGCGCGCCCGCTACGAGGACGCCGAGCGCGACCACCACGACCACCTGATCGACATGAATTCGGGCGAGGTGATCGAGTTTGTCGATGAAGAGATCGAAGCGCTGCAAGAGCGGATCGCCGCCAAGCTGGGATATAAGCTGCGCGGTCACCGGCTTGAACTTTACGGCGTGCCGTTAAAGAAATAGGCCAGTGCCTGAAGAGGTAATCTGCCGCTCACCTTTCGGCGGTTACAGCCACACAAAACACCATTCGAATTGGACCCAGATATGCCCGTTGACCGCGACCGCCCGCTTCTTGCCGTGTTGATCGACGCCGATAACGTTCCGGCCAAACACGCCACCGCGATCCTGCGCGAAGTGACTTCGATCGGCGAACCCGCCCTGCGCCGCGTCTACGGCGACTGGTCTTCGGGTCGTCTGCGCAACTGGTCCGAGCATGTGCTGTCACTGGGTCTGGTGGCGCATCAGGAAACCGCGAACACCTCTGGCAAGAACGCCAGCGACATCGGGCTGGTGATCGACGCGATGGACATTCTGCACACCCGCCGCTTTGACGGCTTTGTGCTGGTCTCCTCCGACAGCGACTTTACCTCGCTTGCCAACCGCCTGCGCGAAGACGGGCTGACGGTGATCGGCATCGGTGAGAAAAAGACCCCCGAGGCGCTGCGCAATGTGTGCAACCGTTTCATCTTTATCGAGAACCTTGGCCCCACAGCCGAAGGCCCTGCCCCCGCGATGCGCGAAAAATCCCGCGATGCCCTGCCTCTGATCGAAGCGGCGATGGAAAAGATCGAGCGCGAGGACGAATGGTATTCGCTGGGCCAGATCGGCCAGACGATCCAGTCGTCTCATCCCGATTTCGACACCCGCACCTATGGCCACTCCAAGCTGAGCGCACTGGTGCGTGACATCACCGAGATCGAGACCCGCAAGGACGGCAACCAGCTGATGATCCGCCTGCAGGCTTAAGGCGCAACGCAGGATTTGCACCACCTCTGCGCGGTTTCCAGCCGTAGTGTCGCCGCGTTGCAAACGCTTCGGGTTACCCCGCGGCTTTTGCGCCTTGCAACTGCGCCGGATTGTCCCCATCCCCACGTCAACACGGGAATGGAGCTGACGATGGACAACTTACGCGGCGCGCTGATCATGGTAGTGGCAATGCTGGGCTTTGCCATAGAAGACAGCTTTATCAAACTGTTGTCGGTCGATCTTCCTGTCGGACAGATCCTGGGCCTGCTGGGCATCGGTGGTGCCGCGATCTTTGCCGTCATGGTACGCGCGCAGGATCAAGCGCTGTTTCCACGCGCAGCACTTTCCGGCCCCGTGCTGCTGCGCAACGCGGGCGAGCTGTTCGGCACGCTGGGATTTGTCACCGCCATAGCTCTGATCCCGCTGTCGACCGCTTCGGCCATTCTGCAGGCAACGCCGCTGGTGGTCACGCTGGGGGCCGCCCTGTTTCTGGGCGATCCCGTGGGGTGGCGGCGCTGGACCGCGATCCTGGTGGGATTTGCCGGTGTGATGCTGGTGATCCGTCCGGGCCTCGACGGTTTCGACGTCCTGTCGCTCTTTGCCTTGCAGGGGGTGTTCGGGCTGGCAATCCGTGATCTGGCGACGAGACGCGTGCCTGCGACGACCTCGTCTATGCAGCTGAGCTTTCTGGCGTTTCTGATGCTGATCCCCGCCGGAGTGTTTCTGCTGGTGGTCAGCGGCGCGCCCCTGATCCGGCCAGAGCCGGTGCATTGGATGCTGATGGGCGGTGCCGTGCTGTTCGGTGTGGTCTCGTACTACGGGATCGTGGTCGCCATGCGCATCGGCGAGATCAGCTTTGTCACACCGTTTCGCTATTCGCGGCTGGTGTTCGCGCTGGTCATCGGCATCTTTGCCTTTTCCGAAGATGTCGATCTGCTGACCTATGTAGGCGCGACCATTATTGTGGCATCGGGCATCTACACCGTCTGGCGCGAGCGGCGCATTGGCCGCAAAACCACGGCAGGGCCGATCACACCCCTTCCCCTGCGGATCGACCCAAGTTATGAGGCTGCCGAGCCCAGCACAAAGGACATTTCCCAATGAGCACCATTATTGACATCCACGCCCGCGAAATCCTCGACAGCCGTGGCAACCCCACCGTCGAAGTCGACGTGATCCTTGAAGACGGCACAATGGGCCGCGCAGCCGTCCCGTCGGGCGCATCCACAGGCGCCTACGAGGCGGTCGAGAAACGCGATGGCAACAAGTCGCGCTATATGGGCAAGGGTGTGCTGGAAGCCTGCGCCGCCGTCAACGGCGAGATCACCGAGGCGCTGGTCGGCATCGACGCCACCGAGCAGGTCGAGATCGACGCGATGATGATCGAACTGGACGGCACCGACAACAAAAGCCGTCTGGGCGCCAACGCGATCCTCGGCGTGTCGCTGGCCGCAGCAAAGGCCGCGGCTGATTACTGCTCGCAGCCCTTGTACCGCTATGTCGGCGGCACCTCGGCGCGGATGTTGCCGGTGCCGATGATGAATATCATCAACGGCGGCGAACATGCTGACAACCCGATCGACATCCAGGAATTCATGATCATGCCGGTGTCGGCCACCAACATCCGCGAAGCGGTTCGCATGGGCTCAGAAGTGTTCCACACCCTGAAAAAAGAGCTGTCCGCCGTGGGCCTGTCCACCGGCATCGGCGACGAGGGCGGCTTTGCACCCAACATCAGCTCTTCGCGCGACGCGCTTGATTTCATTCTGAAATCCATCGAAAAAGCGGGCTACAAACCCGGCGAGGATATCTATCTGGCGCTGGATTGTGCCGCGACCGAATATTACCGGGACGGCAAATACGAGCTTTCCGGCGAAGGCAAATCGCTGACCTCGGAAGAAAACGTGGCCTACCTCGCGGCGCTGGTGAACGACTATCCGATCATCTCGATCGAGGACGGCATGTCCGAAGACGACTGGGACGGCTGGAAGGCCCTGACCGAGGCACTGGGCGACAAGGTGCAACTGGTCGGCGACGATCTGTTCGTGACCAACCCCGTCCGTCTGGCCGACGGCATCGCACGCGGTTGCGCCAATTCGATGCTGGTCAAGGTCAACCAGATCGGCACCTTGACCGAAACGCTGAAAGCCGTCGAAATGGCGCACCGTGCGGGCTTTACCAACGTGATGTCGCACCGTTCGGGTGAAACCGAGGACGCGACCATTGCCGACCTCGCCGTCGCGACCAACTGCGGGCAGATCAAGACCGGCTCATTGGCGCGCTCTGACCGGCTTGCGAAATACAACCAGCTGATCCGCATCGAAGAAGCCCTGGGCGAAACCGCCGAGTTCGCGGGCCGCAGCATCCTGCGCTAAGCAGCCACCAGCATTAGCCCGAACAGAACCAGAGCGCGCCAGCCACGGCGCGCTCTTCTCACATTCAAACGATGTCACGGGTTGCTTCCCCAGAAGTCACCCTTTGATCTGCGACAACAGCCGGGCACGCGTATACCCCAGTTGCAACTTGCCAGTGTCACGCGTCGGCCGTTCGGTGCGCAGCCGCAAGGTCGGACGCTCTGCCCCAAAGGCGACGTTCATGCGGATGACGCTATCAACGGTGCCGTTTGGCCCCTCCGACACGTTTTCGACCATTCCCACCACTTTACGGTCCGAGGTCAGCACGGTAGCGCCCAGCATATCGGTCAGCTTGACCTTGCTGATGCTGGTCGTGGCCGGACTGCGACTGGTCATCTGCCTGCTTTGCGTCGTGGCGGACGTTGGCGTGCCGACGTTGGGGCTTGTGGTGGTGCCACCGACATCATTGCTACCGCTGTTGACACCTACGTCAGCGTTCACACCGTGAGACCCTCCGACCGACGCATTGACGTCCGCCCCCAAGCCATCCGAGCCGCCGACATTGGCGCTTACATCTGCGGACACACCTGAACCCCCTCCGATGCTGACGCCGACATCTGCCGAAATGCCGTGTCCTCCGCCGATCCCGATATCAAGGGCCTGAGCGCTCGTGCTTGCGAGCATGATGGCAGCCGCAGTGCCTGCGAGAGTTTTTGTAATGCCTTTCATAACGTGTTTCCTCCTCCAAGGTTGGTATGGAGCACGCCCGCGAGGTGTCGGAATGACGCCTGGTATCAGGCTGTTCCACATCATTAGACACGAAAGTTCCAACCGGAAAGTTTCAATCTCAAGATGTAAACAAACTGTTGAAAGCAACTCGCAGTCGCAGCATTTCTGCCGTTTCAGTCCTGTTTACGCGCGATGGACCGGGATCGTCATCGTGAACGTGGACCCCTCGCCCGGCGAACTGACATAGTGGATGCTGCCCCCGTGCCGTTCCATCAGCTGCCTGGATATATGCATCCCCAGACCGCTGCCGTAGTTCTTTTTGGTGTCCGAACCATCGACCTGGGTGAACCGGCCAAACACCGTTTCCTCTGCGCCCTGCGGAATGCCAAGACCGGTATCCGTCACATGGACATGGGCCCTGCTGCCCGCGGCATCCAGCTTCACATCGACCCGCGCACCGGGCTGGGAAAACTTCATCGCATTCGACAGGATATTCACGATCACCTGACCCAGCCTGTCCGCATCAGCCCAAACCAGAACCTCTCCAAGCGCGCGTTTGTAGAAGATCCTGATGCGCTTTTCAGGCAAGTAAGTTTCCATGCTTTCGATGGCATTTTCCACGATTTTTTCCAGATTACAGCGCGCAAAGGCCAGCTTGAAATCAGAACTGTCCAGTCTTTGCGTTTCCAGCAGATCGTTGACCAGCTTGGCCAATGAGGTTGCGTTCTTGGTCGCAAGCTCAAGCAGACGGTCAGCCTGTTCTTGCGAGGTGTTCGCGCGGTTCATCGTCAAGAGTTGCAGCGATCCGTTGATCACCGTCAGCGGCGTGCGCAATTCGTGACTGACGGTCGATAGAAACTGCGACTGCAAACGCTCGGATGTAATCGCCCGTTCTGCCGCGATTTTCTGAACCGTGACGTCGAAAAAGGAAACCGCCCAGCCCAGCAACCTCTGCCCCTTGCCCAGCGAAATCTGATAGGCACGCGGTACGAAATGCCGCCCGCCGTTTTCCACTTCCAGTGTGTCCGGCAGCTCCTGATGTTCGATCAGATGGATGAACACCTGCCCCAATCCGTCGATTTCGGTCAGCGCGTCCTTTGGAGTGCCCTGATCCTGCATCAGCTGCTGAGCCGATTGGTTGGTTTCCAGCAGCGCCCCCTCGGCATCGACGACAAAGATCAACTCTCGCGAGTTGTAGAATAGCATATCGCGGGCAATCGCCTTTACGTCGACCCAGCGGTTGTCGAGGATGATCCAAGACACCATGCTGATCGAAAAGGCAAAGGAGAATGGCGTCGGGTCCACACCAAAGACACGAAAGCCAAAAAAGTTGTACGAGATGCTGAAGATGATCGGGATCGCGGTGACAAAGAAAATCCGCAGGAAGAATCCTTTGATCGCCGGGTTGGCGGCCCGGACCGCACGGCCCGATATGACGCAGCTGGCCAGAATGATCAGGTACAGATAAAGCACCGCGACATAGAAAACCGGGCCGTGGTCATAGTCGACGTAGGCGGTGCCACCTTCGACCACCAACTGCGTTTCAGTGCCATACATCAGCCCATGAAACGGATTGGTCAACGCCACCAGCAAGATGAACGCGGGATGGATCAACGTGCCCAGCAAGGCCGCCGCGCGCCCGACCGTTCTAGTCAACGCGTATTCGTAAAGAAAGAACGCCCAGACCGTCGGCACCAGCACGATGCCCGGCCAGGCCAGCTTGGCCCAGAGCACCTTGCACGCTTCGGTGGGGCCAGACAGCTCCATTCCGATGCACACCAGCCACCACAACATGCCGAAATTGGTCAGGATGAACCACTTGTGCCCCGGCAACCCATTGTGAGAACGCGCCCAGATGATCACCGCGCACACGACCACCGCCGTTGCGCAAGCCAACTGCACCGAGGGCAAGCTTAATGCAGGCTCAAGGCATTGAGATACTATGCTAAAAATACCGATTTCCACATTCTGAATTCGCGGTTTCCGCACAATAATAAGTGAATTGGCCAGACCGTCTGAGCTGTTCCAAAGGTAGTCAGGGCACTGAAATTCACAGCCTAGAACTGAGTGGCTAAGTTGATTTTCCCGCAAAAAATGCGTCGCACGCCGTTCAAAGGTCGGCGCTCAATCTGGCTGCTCTGTCCGCCTGATATCACAGACAAATTTGGCTTTGACCATAGCATTTGGTCAAAGATATGACCAACCTATCGTTGAAAGCGCTGCGGCGCATAGGGCGCTATCATATCACTCTGGTGGTTGCTCAACGGCTGATCCAATACGCCCGCCGCCACCAGCTCGCCCGCCAGCGGGGCCAGCGTGATCCCCGAATGCATCACCGCCATATGCAGCCCCTGCGGCCCGCAAGGCCCCAGGACCGGAAGCCCGTCTTGCGGTACGGGACGCATCGCCTGGCTCACCTGTTCCCAGCGCAAGGCGACCTCGGGCAGCATCACCTGCAACCGCGCCATCGCGGTATCGGCCAGCAGATCGGGCCGCTCGGTCACATGCTCGGTGCTGTCGGACTGGTGGTTGGGCGACGTTGGCGCGATGATGCGCCCCGTCGGGTCCTGGCGAAACTCCTGTCCGGGCGCGACCATCACGTGCGACAGCACCGGTGCCACCGGCGCGCTGCGCAACAGCAGACCGGGGCGCTGCAACATCGGCAGCGCGACCCCGACCCCATCCAGCAGCCCGACGCTGCCGGTGCCGCCGCATATCACGACGCGGTCGGCGGGAATCACCCCTTGGGCAATGCGTACACCGCTGACCGTATCGCCGCGCGTCTCGATCCCCAGCGCGTGTACGCCCAACACCAACCGCGCGCCCAGTCCCGTTGCCGCGTCGATCAGCGCCTGTGCCAGCGGTGCGGTCTCCGCGACCCCTTCGGCGGCAAAGGCCAGGGCACGCTCCGGCGGGTCGGCCACATGCGGCTCGCGCGCGGCAAATTCCACGCGGTCGATGATTTCCACGCCGTAGCCCAGAGCCTGCAAATCCGCCGCCTGCCTGTCCAGCGCGGCACCCGTTTCCTCCCAGCACAAACACCCCGTCCAGCGCACCGGAGCCAGATCCATCTGCTCTGCCAGCCGGTGATAGGCCGCCATGCTTTCCGCCCGCAGCCGGTAATGCGCCGCATCCGCGTGAAAACTGGCGTTGATCCAGCCAAAGGACCGCCCCGTCGCCCCCGCAGCCACACCTGCGGCGTCGATCACCGTCACTTGCGCGCCGCCACGTGCCAACTGACAGGCAACCGACGCGCCGATGACACCCGCGCCTACAACCACAACCTTCATCGCAAACCTCTTGGCCTTGTTCGCTTTGCACCCTAAAGATCGGACATGACACCGCAAGAGATCATCACCCGCCTGAACCTTGAACCTCACCCCGAGGGCGGTCATTACCGCCAGACTTGGGTGGCCGATGATCCCGGCAGCCCTGCAGGCAGACCCAGCGGCACCTGCATCTATTTCCTGCTGCAAGCGGGCGAGACCAGCCATTGGCACCGCTGTGATGCCACCGAGATCTGGCTCTACCACGCAGGCGCGCCGCTGGAATTGCGCCTGTCGGCCACCGACGCAGGCCCCGCCGTGACCCATCTGCTGACGCCTGATCTGAACGCAGGTGCGCCGCAGGTGATCGTGCCGAAAGATCACTGGCAATCGGCGCGCAGCACAGGCGGGCATACCCTGGTGTCCTGCACCGTCTCGCCGGGGTTTCAATTCAACGGGTTCACCCTTGCCCCGCCCGGTTTCGACATCCCGGACGCAGACTAACCCGGAAAGCTCAGCGTGCCGCCCGCCACAGCCGCGCGCACGCCGGTGGTTCCGGGGCACGATGTCGGCAACCGCCGCGCCACGCGCACCGCAAGATAGGCGAACGCCTGCGCTTCCAGCATATCGCCGTCCAGCCCCACATCCTCGACCGGACGCACCGGACAATCCAGCGAGACCGACAGCATCTGCATCAGCACCGGGTTCTTGCGCCCACCGCCCGTCACCAGCACCTCGCTCGGTGCTTCGGGACAATGCTGCATCGCCTCGGCCACACCGGCAGCGGCCATCGCGGTCAGGGTCGCGGCTGCATCGGCATCCGAAAGCTCGCCCACAAGTGCGATCATCTCGGAAAAATCATTACGGTCCAGAGACTTGGGCGGGATACGTGCGAAATATGGCTCGGCCAGATACAGCTCGAGCGCGCCCGTGGCCACATCACCCTTGCGCGCAACTTTGCCGTCTTGGTCATAGGACAGACCCAAGCGCGCCTGCATCAGATCGTTCAGCGGCGCGTTGGCGGGGCCAGTGTCAAAGGCCAGCAAAGCCCCCGGCGCGTCCGGTTTGTCAAAGCGCGGATCGACAAAGCTGATGTTGCCGACGCCGCCAAGGTTCAGGAATGCCACGGGTGCATCGCGCTTGAGGTATTTGGCGCAGGCAAAGTGGAAGAACGGCGCCAGCGGCGCGCCCTCGCCGCCCATTGCCACGTCGGCGCTGCGAAAATCCCAGACCACCGGCAGCCCCAGTGCCTGCGCCAGCGCACCGCCATCGCCCACTTGCAACGTCCCGCGCGTGCGTGGCGCATGGGCCAGTGTCTGGCCGTGAAACCCCACCAGATCGACATCGCGAAACGCAGCCAGCGCCTGAACATGCGCGTCCTGAATCACCTTCGTCGCGGCCTCGACCTCGGGCCCTGACCACAGCCCCAACGCGGCTGCAATCACCCGCTGTTCCGCATCCGTATAAGGCCGGTAGCCGCTGTCCCCAAAGCCCACGATGCGCACGCCATCGGTCTCGATCACCGCCGCATCGACCCCGTCCAGTGACGTCCCGCTCATCGCGCCCAGTGCCCTTATCGGCACGCCTGCCTGCCTGACCTTGTTCATCGGTCTTTTCCTTTGCCCTTTAGGCCCCTATAGAGTGCCCCGCACAGATGTCATAGGACAAGTCACATGTCGTACAAACCCCGTTCCGAATTTCTCAACGTCATGCAACAGCGCGGCTTTGTCGCCGATTGCACCGACTATCAGGGCCTCGACGATGCCCTGATGAACGGAACCTGTGCCGCCTATATCGGGTTCGACGCGACAGCCAAGTCGCTGCACGTAGGCTCGCTGATCCAGATCATGATGCTGCGCTGGTTCCAGAAGACGGGCCACCAGCCGATCACCCTGATGGGTGGCGGGACGACCAAAGTCGGCGATCCATCGTTTCGCGCCGATGAGCGCCCCCTGCTGGGACCAGAGCAGATCGACGACAACATCGCAGGCATCCGCGAGGTTTTCGCGGCCTACATCGACTATGATGGCGGTGATAATGCCGCAATGATGCTGAACAACGCCGAATGGCTGGACGGGCTGAACTACCTTGATTTCCTGCGCGACATCGGGCGGCATTTTTCGATCAACCGGATGTTGTCGTTTGAAAGCGTCAAGTCGCGGCTGGACCGCGAGCAGTCATTGTCGTTTCTTGAGTTTAACTACATGATCCTGCAAGCCTATGATTTCATGGAGCTTCACCGCCGATATGGCTGTATCCTTCAGATGGGCGGCAGCGACCAGTGGGGCAATATCGTCAACGGCATCGACCTGACCCGCCGCGTCATCGACGGTGAAGTCTACGGTCTGACCTCGCCGCTGCTGACCACCAGCGACGGCAAGAAGATGGGCAAGACGGCAGGCGGCGCGGTCTGGCTGAACGGCGATATGCTGTCTCCCTACGCGTTCTGGCAATTCTGGCGCAACACCACCGACGCCGACGTGGGCCGGTTCCTCAAGCTCTATACCGAACTGCCGGTCGAGGAATGCGACCGTCTGGGCGCGCTCGAAGGGGCCGAGATCAACGCAGCCAAGGCGCTGCTGGCGACCGAAGTCACCACAATGCTGCATGGGGCCGACGCCGCCAAAGCGGCCGCAGACACCGCGCACGAGGTCTTTGAAAAGGGCGGCGTGGGCGACGACCTGCCAACGCTGACCCTGTCGCCAGAAGAACTGGGCGACGGCATGTCCATCGTGCAACTGATCGTCAAATCGGGCCTCGCAGGGTCCGGCAAAGAGGCCAAGCGCCTGATCTCCGAAAACGGCGCACGCCTGAACGACGCACCGCTGACCGATGCAGGGCTGATGATAGACGCAGAGGCGCTGGCCACACCGATCAAGCTGAGTGCCGGCAAGAAACGTCATGCGCTGGTGCAACTGGGCTAGAACATAAGCGCCTCCAGCATGGTCAGGATGACATAAGTCGGGATCGACAGGACCGCAGCCACCACCACGGCTGCGGTCCGTGTCATGTGCGGGGCTGGGATGGTGATTCCGTAAATTGCATTTTTCATGCCGCCATTAATCACGCTTTAAGTTGCGCTGCGGTTAATGGCGGCATGTTTGATTTCAGTTCAGATCTTTCGCCGACACCGCTGATGCAAAGCGCCGGATTCGAGGCCGCGTTGCGCGCCTGTGGCAGGACGCCCGTGCGGCTGGACTGCGGCACGTTGATGCTGCGGCGCAGGATCGGCGGTCTGCCTGTTGCGATGCTGCCGCGCGCACAGATGGATGATCCCGCCGCCACGCTGGAACTGGCGCGCAAGATCACGCAGGCCCCGCTGATCCTCTCGCCGCGCGCGCCGGTTGATCTGACCGCACAGGGCGCGCTGCCGCTGATCAGCCCCCCGCATCAGGCGGTGATCAGGTTGCAAAACGACACGGACGCGATGCGCGCAGCGCTGCATGGAAAATGGCGCAATCGTCTGAAACATGGTGAAAAATCGGGCCTGCGCATGCTTTGTCACGCCCTGCCACGGCGCGCGGATCACTGGCTGCTGCGTGCGGATCAGACCCAGCAACGCAGGCGCGGCTATCGCTCATGGCCGGTGCCGCTGACGCTCGCATTTGCAGCGACAACACCCCGTGCCGCGATGCTGTTCGAGGCGTTTGCGGGCACCACACCCGTCGCCGCGCTGCTGATCTTGCGACACGGCGATACGGCCACCTATCACATCGGCCACACCACCGACGCGGGGCGCGCGGCCTCGGCGCACACGCTGCTGATGTGGACGGCGATGTGCTGGTGCGCGCAACAGGGCCACCGCTGGCTGGACCTGGGGCTGATCAACACCATATCTAATCCCGGTCTGGCCCGATTTAAATTGGGCGCGGGGGCGGATGTGATGCCATTGGGCGGCACCTGGCTGCATTGGGCACCGCTCAGCCCGATGCGACGGATTGCGCGGCTCGATCGTGCGGTCATGGCGCTTGGCCCTTGACGCCTCGTGGCCTCGGGTCTCAGACGTCTGGATCGGTGCAGGCAGCGTGGTCACCCGCAATGTCGCAGCGGGTGCACCGGTGACCGGAAATCCGGCAAGACCGCGTTAAGCCCCGGCTTTTTCTTCCAGCGCCAGCCATTCTTCTTCGGCCTCTTGCAGCTTTTCATGCCGCGCGACCAATGCGTCTGTCGCCTTTTGAAACTTCACCGGCTCGCGGGTGAACAGCTCGGGGTCACTCATCAGCTCTTCGAGCTTGGTGATCTCGGCCTCGATCCGGGCGATTTCCTGCGGCAGCACCTCAAGACGGTGCTTTTCGGTAAAGCTGAGACCGGACTTTGCCGGAGCCGCCGAAGACCCATCGCGCGATGACGACTGCTTTGATTTCACGACACTTTCCGCGAAATCATCCTGATCGCGCTGCGCCATGTAATCGGACCAGCCACCGGCATAGACCGTCGCCTTGCCCTTGCCCTCAAGTGCAATGGTGGTCACCGCCACACGGTCGAGAAAATCGCGGTCGTGGCTGACCAGCAGCACGGTGCCGTCGTATTGGCCCAAAAGATCCTGCAACAGATCCAGCGTTTCAACGTCCAGATCGTTCGTCGGCTCATCCAGCACCAGCATGTTGCTGGGCTTGGCCATGATCTTGGCCAAGAGCAACCGCGCACGCTCGCCGCCCGACAGCGAACGCACGGGTGCGCGCGCCTGTGCCTCATCAAAGAGAAACTCCTTGAGATAGCCGATCACGTGTTTGGGCATGCCGCGCACCATGACCTGATCGGCCTTGCCGCTGACACGCATGTCGGGATCGCCGGTCAGCGAATCCCACAGGCTCATGTCGGGGTCCAGTTGCGCACGGGCCTGATCGAACAAAGCGATCTCAAGATTGGTGCCCAGTTTGATCGTGCCGGTGTCTGGTGTTTCCTTGCCGATCATCATGTTCAGCAGCGTGGTCTTGCCCACGCCATTGGGCCCGACCAGCGCGATGCGGTCGCCGCGCATCACGGTTATGTCAAAGGAATTCAGGATTACCTTGTCTCCGTAAGCCTTTGTAATGCCTTCCGCTTCGATCACCTTGCGGCCCGATTTCGGACCTGAATCCAGTGCCATCGCCGCAGCGCCCTGCCGCCCGATCTGTGCCGCCCGTTCGGCGCGCAATTCGCCAAGAGCGCGCACCCGGCCCTGATTGCGTTTGCGCCGCGCGCTGATGCCTTCGACGGCCCAGCGGCCTTCGGCCTTGATCTTGCGGTTCAGCTTGTGACGCTGGCTGTCCTCGTCTTCCCAGACCTTGTCGCGCCATTCCTCGAAGTGGCCAAAGCCCTTCTCCTGACGGCGCACCACGCCCCGATCGATCCACATGGTTGCCCGCGTCAGTGCGCGCAGGAATGCGCGGTCGTGGCTGATGATCATGAAACCGGCGCGGGTCTGCTTCAGCTCGTTTTCCAGCCAGCCGATCGCCTCGATGTCCAGATGGTTCGTCGGCTCGTCCAGCAGCATCAGTTCCGGCTCTTCGGCCATCAGACGGGCCAGTGCTGCACGGCGACGCTCCCCGCCCGATGCGGTCTCGACCGGGCGTGCAGGGTCAAACTTCAGCCCCTCGCCCGCGCGCTCGACCTTGTAGATCTCACCCTCGTCCAGGTTCGCGGATGCGAAATCGCCCAATGTCGCATAGCCCGACAGGTCGGGGTCCTGCTCCATGTAGCCGACCGTTACGCCGGGGCCTGCGGTGACCTCGCCCTTGTCGGGTTCGATCAACCCACCCGCGACTTTCATCAGCGTCGATTTACCCGACCCGTTGCGCCCCACCAATGCGACGCGGTCGCCGGGTTGCACAATCATCGACAGGTTCTCGAACACCGGATCGCCTCCGAAGGTCAGAGAAATTTCATTCAGTTGCAAAAGGGGTATACGTGCCATGGCAGCCAGCTATATCCGCGCCGTGTCGCGGTCAACGGGCTGCGCGCGCGGGCTGCAAAATATATCGACCCTGAGCTTTATCTTGCCAGCGAACCCGCAGGATCAACGGTATTATCCAGCCACGGCACGCAGCAATTTCTTGCGCGCGGGGGGAATCGCACCGATTTCAACGCCGGTGAACACGTGCAGCGTGTTCATCTGCCGGTCGATCACCGCATGATCGCTGACCCAGCCGCCCATCAGCAGATAGGTTTTCAGCAGCGGCGGCATGGATTGCATCGCCTTTTTCAGATCCGGCTTGCGTCGCACCCCGTCGGCAAAGTGGAAAACATCGGGCGCCTTGACCCCCGGCAACCAGCGTTTCGGTGCCAGATGCCGCTGCCTGAGCACCGCGAATGCATCGAGATAATCCGCCGTGTCCGTGCCCGTGAATGACGAGCACCCGAACAGCAACTCGATCCCCTCGCGGTCGACATAGGCGGTCATCGCACCCCATGCCACGCGCAAGACGTCGGGGTCGGACACATCTGGATGCACGCAGAAACGGCCCATCTCGACCATCTTGCCCTCGAACGTGACCAGCGCGTCCAGATCATAATATTGCGCCGAATAGCTGCCTGAAATCTCGCTGCCGGTCAGGGGCAGCAGGCGAAAGCAGGCGATCAGCCTGCCGGTTGCGACCTGATGGATCAGAATATGCGTGCACAGCGCGTCGAAATAATCGACATCACCGTCGCGACCAAAGCAGACCGAGCGCAGGGCCTGCGCCTCGGCAATCCTGTCTGGGCCTGTTGCAGCGCTGACAGCATAGCGTCCGCGCTGAAACGAGATCATGCAAGCCTCCACATTGCGTGTCGGCGGGTCATGCCTCAGTTGCCAAACCCGGCCGGACCGATGCGCCCGATGTTGCCCAGCAATTGACGCAGGAACGATTTGTTCGAAACGGCGCTGTCGGTCACGCGGCGCGACAGTGGCACCACCTGCCCGTTCTCAAGCCCGAAGCTTTCGATATTGCTGACCAGCCCTGCGTTGTCAAAGCTGATTGCCAGCACCTGACGGTCAACCTCGTCGGGGGCCTTGAACCCAAAGGTGCGAATCCGGCTGCGGACATAATAATAGCCGCCCCCGTTGACCACGCCGCTGATACCGGGGGGCCCCACGGTCTCTTCGACGCTGTCACGGGTGTCGACGCCGACAGTGATCTGGTTCAATTCGTCGTCGGGTGGTATGTATCCATGGTTGCGATAGCTTGCGGTGCAAGCCCCCAAGGTCAGGCACAGCAGGCCAATACCTGCGATCCGAAGTGTGGAACATGTTCCCATTGTCTGCCCTTCTGTGGCCTTGCGGTTGCGGCTTTGGCTCTGGCTTACTAAATGAACGGCTCCGGTTCAAGAAACGAAAGCGTCGTCCTCATATGTCCGCATCGCCACCATCCCCCACCGCATTGCGCGTGT
>JAGXHE010000087.1 GCA_024636445.1 Sulfitobacter sp. | reverse complement strand
CCTTCGGCGTCCGCGCCGAAGAGCCGCGGCTGGTCGCGATGGCGCTGGAACAGCCCGAATACCGCGTGATCCGCCTGACGCTGGATCAGGCAAGGGGCGCACGGCAGGGCGATCTGGTGCTGTTCATTCCGCCGGTGCCCGGTCCCGATGGCGGTGGTCTGGAGGATACCGATGATGTTCCCACAGAATCAGGCTCGCACACTCTGACCGATGTGGTGATGCACCTTGAGGCGGAATTGATGGTGCAACTGTGCCACGTGCGCATGAACCTGTCCGATCTGACACGGCTGTCTGCCGGCGACACCCTGTTATTGCCGCCGGGCACATTTCCCAAAACGCGTATCATCGCGCAGTCGGGCAAATGTCTGGGAACCGGCACCTTGGGGCAAATCGCGGGGCAACGCGCTCTCAAGATAGACCGCGAACCGTCCCACGCTCAAAAACCGATGCGCCGCGAATCGGATCAGGGCGATGTCGAGAACCCGCCTGTGGCGCAGATCGAAGTGGGCCAACCAAGGGTTCCAGATCTGCCTGCTTTGCTGCCGCGCGCTGACTTGGAAGAGAGGCCGATGGCCCCGCCGCCGGTCATCGACGACATGCATCTGACCGATCTGGATGACTTTCCAGACCTGAGCGATTTGCCGGACTTGAATGATCTGCCCGATCTGGCAGGCTTGCGCGATCTGAAATCGGCCTAAGGTTCAGGCCCCTGAAAGCGCTGCCAGGGTGGGCCGCAGCCCTTCCAGATCATACCCGCCCTTTTGCGCGGTCGCGATGATATCATCCACGCTTTGCGTGCTTGCCTGACCCAGCGCCCAGATCACCGTGCAGCGGGTGCCGGAAGCGCAATAGGCCAGAACCTTGCCCGGTGCGTCGTCGACAAACCCCATTTGCGCGGCGACATTTTCAGGTGTCATCGTCTGGTGGGTCAGTGGCAGGATCTTGAACGTCAGCCCTGCCGCCTCTGCCGCTGCCGCCATCACGTCGGCGTGGTGGCTGGGCGGAATTTCACCGTCGGGACGGTTGCAGATCACGCTGGTAAAGCCCGCCTCGGCGATCGCGGGCAGGTCTGCCGGATCAATCTGGGGCGAAACGAAATAGTCGGGGGTGATTTGACGTATATCCATACGCAAAGGTCTAGGCCTATGCCGAGCGCGTGTCCAGTATCCGGGTCGGGGCGCGCGCGTCGAAATTTGCGCAGCAGTGGAAATCAGCGCAGAATAATACCCAAGATCACCAGCATCAGGCCAAAGGCCGACACGAACAGCGCCCCAAGGTTCATCGGCACCACGCTTTTCAGCACCGCGCGCATGGCGTCGTCGTCCAGTTTCGCCCGTTTTGCGCGCGTCACGCGAATGACGCACCACAACAGCCCGACAACGCCGACAAGCGAGATGGACACACCCGCCCAGATCAGCAGGTCGAACACGGAAAAAGTTGAGCTCTCTTCTATCATGCGCCTGCGCTACTGCATTGCTGCGGGCAGGGCAAGTCAGCCGTTGAAATCGAGCGCGATGGTAAAGGTATAGGTCGCGTTGGTCAGCCCTCCGGGGGCACGGGCAAAGCGGCGGGCGCGTTTGACCGCAGAGAGGGCGGCGCGGTCCAACGTGGCGTTACCGGATGACGTAACCACTTGAACCGATTGCAAAACGCCCGATGGAGCGATGGACAGGGCCAGCTTGGTGCGGCCAGCGCCAGAGCCTGCCGGCGCTGCGGCGTTGCGGCGCACCTTGGCCTGGATCGCGGCACCCCACTGCGCTTGCAGGGCATTGGCACTGGCCGGGGATGCGCTTTGCGTCTGGGCGTTGCCACCGGTTCCTGCGGTGGCGGATGCGCTCGCGTTGCCCTTCGCGGTGGATTTGGCCTGCGGGGCCGAGGCGGCTTGGGTTTGCGGTTTCGGCTTGGTGGCAGGTTTGGCTGCGGGTGTGGGTGCAGGTGCCAGCTCAGCCGGACGCAGCATGGGGCGTTTCGATGTGCTGCCCGGCGTCGTCGGGTCCATCTGCGGCAGCGCAGGCGGTGGCGTGACTGCGGCCAGTTGCTGCGGTGCTTCGGGGGCTTTGCGGGCATCGGATTGTGCTTGCAGTGTTTCGCGTTCAGAGACCTGCGGTGGCGCTGGTTGCGCCACTTCCGTCTGAGGCTGCACCGGCGGGACCGGATCCGGAACGGCAGGCAGGGCGGGCGCTGCGACGTCGAACTGTGGCGCTCGTGGTAGTGCGGTGGATGCGGCCGGGGCGTCGGCCATCGGGCGGGAAGGCGCTGTTTCGACAGCGTTTTCGGCCTGTGGCATCGCAATCTCGGTAACGGCTTCGGGAGGCTTTTCCCAGGCTTCGGCCAGAGCCGACATCTCGGCGGATGCAGGCGCTATCGTCGCTGCATCCGCGCCCGTATCGCCCGATGAAGTCGCGCCTTGCGGGCTCGGCACCACGACCCAAAGTCCCACATGGGCGCTTGCGGCCAATGATAGAAAAACGGCGGCTTCGATCAGGCGCATCAGTTTGCCCCCGTGATCAGTTCGACACCCGCGACACCCGCCTCCGCCAGCCTTGGCAACAGCGCGGCCAGCTTGGCCGCAGGCAGGGAGGCATCGGCGCGCAAGGAAAGCACCCCGTCGTGATCTGCCAAGGCCGCCAGAGCCGCATCCCCCGTCACACCGCCATAGGCCAACGTGCCATCGGCGCCGACATAAAGCGCTGCTGGGTCCAAAGGAGCGGCCTCGGACGTGCTGTCGGGCACGGTGACGTCGATGGGATCGGGCGGGGCGATCTGGGCGCTCATCAGGAAAAAGATCAGCAGCAGGAACACCACGTTGATCATCGGCACGATGTTTTCGGCAGCGCGGCGCGGCGGGGTGACGGGTGAGAAATCCATCATGCTCATTCGACCACCACCAGTTGCGTCAGGCCCGCAGCCCGCAGATCGTCCAGCGTGCGCACCAGATCCTGTACCGTGGCCTCGCCCCGTGCACGCAGCAATACGGCATCGTCCGGGGCGGACATCAGCGGCGCAAGGGCTGCGACCAGATTGCTGACCGCCACGCCGTTCAACGCCAAACCATCCGCATCGATATCCACCAGACGCGGGGGGCCGGAATAGGCCGTACCGCTGCCCGCAGTTTGCAAGGGCAAGGCAAAGTCGGTGCCGAAGCGCGCGGCCAGCATGAAGAACACCAGCAGCAGAAACACCACGTCGATCATCGGCGTGAGACTGGGCCTGCGCGTGGGCCGTATGGGGCCAAATGCGAACATCAGCGCACTTTCGGCCCACGGGTAAAGACGCGGGTGGCGGCGGTTTCCATGTCACCTTGCAGGCGGGCGGCGATGCTTTCGAACCATGTCAGCGCGACGCCTGCGGGGATCGCCACGGCCATGCCTGCGGCAGTGGTCAGCAATGCTTCCCAAATACCACCGGCAAGGGCTGCGGGGTCGGCGCGGCTGCCGGCTTCCTGCAAAGCCTGGAAGGCGTCGATCATGCCCACGACGGTGCCCAGCAGCCCCAACAGCGGTGCCGTGGTCGCGATCAGTTCCAGTGCGCGCAACCCGCTGCGGGCATGGGCCAGATCAATGCGGGCGTGGGCGGTGGTTTCCTCGCGGGCCTGCGCTTCGGTCAGGGCCGGATCGTGGCGCGCCGTCATCGCGGCCAGAGCCATACGGGCGCGGATGGAGCGCCTGCCTTGCAGCTTGGCGCGCGCCGCATCGGCGTCGCCCTGTGCCCAACTTTCAAGTGCCGCAGTCGTTGCCGCACCCGACCACGCGCCCAGCCGTGCCAGCTGCCACAGTTTCCACAGGATCAGCGCCATGGTCAGCACCGAAAGCGCCGCGATCAGCCACAAGACCGGGCCGCCACGTTCCAGAAAGGCGATCAGCGAGGGTGGCAGCATCATGGTGTTTCTCCCCACAGGGCGGTCAGTATGGCGTCCAGCCCGTCGGTCAGGGCCGCGGGGCCCGGTTGCAATATCAGCGGCGATTTTATCTCGACGATGCGCGCTTTGGCCACTGCCGGGATCACCTCCCAGCCGGGGCGGGCGGCGATCCGTTCAGGGCGCACCTTTTTGCCGCACCACGAAGCGATGATAACATCGGGGGCGGCGTCGATCACCTGTTGCGGGTCCAGAATCCGGGCGCGCGCGCCTTGTTCCGCCTGAAGGTGGGCGAACACATCCATGCCGCCTGCAATCTCGATCAACTCCGAAGCCCAGCGGATGCCGGATATGGGCGGGTCGTCCCATTCTTCGAAGTAAACGCGGGGGCGTGAGGCGCGCGGGGTGGCGCGGATGCTCTCGATCCGTGCGGCGTAGCCTTTGGCCAATGCATTGGCCTGCGCCGCACAGCCGGTCAGCGCGCCAAGCGTGCGGATCATGTCGAGTATCCCCGCGACCGAGCGTTGGTTGAACCCGTGAACGGCGATGCCCGCCCGGATCAGCTCGGCGGCAATGTCGGCTTGCAAGTCCGAGAAAGTCAGCACCAGATCGGGCTGCAATTCCAGTATCTTGGGCACGTCAGCTGATGTAAACGCCCCCACGCGCGGCTTTTCGCGGCGCACCTGTCTGGGCCGCACCGCATAGCCGGTGACGCCGACGATGCGGTCGGACTGGCCCAGAATATACAGGGTTTCGACCGTCTCTTCGGTCAGGCACACGATGCGCTCAAATGGAAAGGCCATCAGAGCACCTCCGTTCGGCGCACGGTCTGCATCCACGTCCGGGCGCCTTCCAGAACGGCGGTATACACGGCGCGGCCCACGGCTTCGCCCAGATCGGTGTGCATCCCTGCATAGAGCGTATCGCCTGCGGGGGCAGCCACGGCGATGCAGTCGGTGCCGGTACCGGTGGCGAGCCCGGTGGGCAGTTGGTGGCCCACCTGCATGACAGCCACCGTACGGGCCTGAACGGCGATGGCCATCATCTCGATCAGCGCGGGCTGTGTCAGCGCCAGATCGGCCTGCACCGCGACGTTGATCGTGCCCCAATCCTTGGCCGAGCGATCTGCCCGCGTACCGATGTGTTCGGCGTTCGAAAGACCCACCGTTGCCACGGCGCGCGCAGTCGCAGTGCCTGCGGTCGTGCTGTGTTCGGTCACGGCGCGGATATCGCGCGAGGTCAGAAAACAGACGTCCTGCGGGGTGCCGCGCTCGACCAGTTGGGCATTCAACCAGTCCAGCACATCCAGATCCGGCGTCAGATCGGCATTGCGCACTTCGCGCCACGAAATCGCGTCGGCGGTGACAAAGCCGGGGCGGTTCAGCGCCCAGCTCAGCACGCGGTGCGGTCCGCCCAGATCAAGGCGCAACCACGGGCGATCGTGGGTCAGAGGCGCGTTCATTCCAGAATGTCCAGTGTCTGGAAAACCGGGCCGCGGTCGGTCATTTCATAATGCGCAAGGATGCCAAAGACCTGCGCGAGGTTTTCGGGCGTCATCACCTCGGCGGGTGGGCCGTCGGCGACGATACCACCCTGGTACAGCATGATGACACGGGTGCAGTGGCGCGCGGCCAGCCCCAGATCGTGCAGCGATGTCAGCACTGTGCGCCCCGATGCCGCGAGGTCCGAAAACACCCGCATTGTGGCGATCTGTGCCGCCGGATCAAGGCCCGCAATCGGCTCGTCCGCCATCATCATCGGCGTGTCCTGCGCCAGCGCGCGGGCGATCAGAACGCGGGCCTGTTCGCCCCCCGACAGCTGCGTCGCGGTGCGCTGGGCATAGGCTTGCAGCCCCATCTGCGCCAGAGCGCCCGCGACGGCGGCGGCATCTTCGGCCTTGGTGCCGGAATGGGGCAGACGGCCAAGGCGCACCAGTTTCTCGACGCTGACGGGCCAGGCGATTTCGCGCGCCTGTGGCAGCCATGCACAGGCGCGGGCCCGCTCCATGCTGGTCATCTGCGCCAGTGACGATGTGCCGTCATGCGCCAGCAGCCCCAGCGCCGCGCGCATCAGCGTGGTCTTGCCCGCACCGTTCGGTCCCAGCAGGCCCACACATTCGCCCGGATGCAGGGTCAGCGACACGTTTTCGATCACCGGGCAGGCGCCGCGTTTGACCGACATATCTGTCAGGGTCAGCACGGTCATTGCAGCGTCCCCCGTGTCTTGTAGATCAGGTGCAAAAACAGCGGTGCGCCGACCAGTGCCATCAGCACGCCCAGCTTCAGGTCGCGGTCGGGCAGGGCCACGCGCACCGCGATGTCCGCTGCCAGCACCATCGCCGCACCGCCAAGGGCCGACGCCCAGAGCAGCCGCGACGGTTGCCCGCCGACGAAGGGGCGCAAGACGTGCGGCACCACCAGCCCGACAAAGCCGATGGAGCCTGCCACCGCCGTGCCTGCACCCACGCAAGCGGCGGTGCCGATCACCAGCGCCAGCCGCAGACGCGTCAGCCGCACGCCCATCGCGGCCGCGGCGTCTTCGCCCAGCGTCAGCGCATCAAGGCCGCGCCCAAGTGAGCCCAGCAGCACCCAGCCGACCGCCATGAACGGCAGCGCCAGCCAGACATGCGCGAACGACCGATCCGCCAGCGACCCCAGCATCCAGAATACGATTTCGGCGGCGGCAAAGGGGTTGGGCGACAGGTTCAGCACCAGCGAGGTAAACGCCGACGCCAGCGCCGAAATCGCGATGCCCGCAAGAATCAGCGTCAATGCGGCACCGCCCGGACCGGCCAGCGACAGGATCATCGCCACCGCGATCAATGCCGCCAGCAGAGCCGACAACGGCAGCGCCAGCGCGAATGCCGCCGCCAGCCCGGTTTGCAGCGCCAGCACAGCCCCAAGACCCGCCGCCGCCGAGACACCGATCAGCCCCGGTTCGGCCAGCGGGTTGCGCAGATAGCCCTGCATCGCGGCACCCGACACGCCCAGCGATGCGCCGATCATCACCGCAAGCAACGCACGCGGCAGGCGGATCTGCTGCATCACCACGCTCATCGGGCTGCCGTCGGTGGCAAACAGGCTGGCGAAGGAATGCCAGACCGACACGGGCGTGGTGCCGGTGACCAGCGAGGTGACGAACAGGACCAGACATAATGAAATCAACAGCGCGGTCAGCTTCATTTGCGGGCCTCGACCTGTTTGCGCAGATCAACCATCGTGCGCACCGCGTTCAGCACGGTCGGTGTGCCGCAGACCCAGTCGCGGTCGGTCAGCTCGCCCGCGAGATAGGTGCCTTTGAGCGACGACAGCGCCGGATGGTCGAGATTGTCCTCGGCGCGGGCGGCTCCGGGATAGTTGCGGCCCTGAATGATGACATCGGGGGCCAGCAGCACCAGCTGTTCCAGCGGCAGCACACCGACCGAGCCGAGGCCCGCCTCTTCGGCGACATTGTCGAAACCGGCGGCAAAAAGAATATCTCCGGCCAGCGAATGACGGCCCGAGGAATAGTTGTTCACATAGGTGAGCGCTGCACGGGGGCGGTGCGCGGGCGCGAACGAAAGCGACGCGAGCTGGGTGTTGAAGGCGTCGATCATCGCGGTGGCCTCGGTCTCGCGGCCCAGGGCCTCGCCCATCTGCGCCAGACGTTCGGGCACATCCGACAGCGCGCGGGCAGGGGCGAATTGCACCACCTCGATGCCGAGGCTGCGCAGCATCGAAATCGTCGCCATCGAGGTGAACGTGCCTGCCAGCACCAGATCGGGCTTGAGCAGATAGACCTCTTCTGCGCCCGAGCCGTTGGCGGGCAGGGCGCGGGCCTGTTCACCCATCACGGAATCCGTATCTTCATGCGACAGCCGGGTAACCGACACCAACTGACCGGGGGCGGCCAGCAGCAGGGCCAGCTGGTCGGTGCACAGGTTGATCGACACCACGCGCGGCGGGGCATCGGCCAAGGCAGTCGCGGCACTGACCAGCAGCGCCGCGACAGATGCTATGAGATCAGAACGACGCACGGACGCCAAAATATACAGCGCGGTCCGAGGTGCCGTAGCCGAACGAGGTCTGATACTCCTCGTTGGTCAGGTTTTCGAGACGCATGTAGCCTTGGGTGGTGTCGCTGAAGTCATAGGTCGCCGACGCGTTGATCACGGTGTAATCCTCCATGACATTGCCGCTGTCATTGGCGCGACCTGCGACGTGGTTCAGGACCAGTTGGCCCGACAGCTTGTCGGTCAGATCAGCCTCGACCCCGAGAACAAAGTCATGCGCGGGTACACGGATCAGCTGGTTGCCGCCCGCGTCCTCGGCATCCGTATAGGTGTAGGAGCCGAACAGATCGGTGCCCGCCGCCACCGCGACGCGGCCCGCCAGTTCCACCCCCTGCGAGGTCGAGGTGCCGGGTACTTGATTGTAGCCGCCACCAGAGAACTGGATCAGATTGTCGATATCTGTATAGAATGCCGTCGCCTTGACCTCGGCGCCCATGGCAAAGCGATGCTCGACGCCGATCTCGGCGCTGCGGCTTTCTTCCTGCTCAAGGGTCGGGTTGCCGTAGACGGGGTGGAACAGTTCGTACAGAGACGGCGCGCGAAACCCGGTGCCGATGGCCGCGCGGATCGTGGTGTCAGAAGTCACGCGCCAGTTCGCAGCCAGACGCCCGGTGGTAAAGCCGCCGAATGTCGAATGATCGTCGTGGCGCAGCGCAAAGCTGACATCGACGTCTTCGGTGACCGAGTATTGCGCCTCGCCAAAGATCGACGCGATCCGGTAGGTGCCGTTGATCGTGTCGACCGTGAACTCTTCCTCGGAATAGCTGGTGCCAAAGGCAAGGTCGACGGCACCCACCTGCGTCACACCTTTGTATGAGGCTTCGGTGCGCTGGCCTTTGAAGTTCTGGTTGAAACCGACGGGATATTCACGCTCGGTCTCGGAATAATTCAGCGCGACGGTGTGGTCGATGTCCGCGCCGTCGATCTCGGCATAGACGCGCGCGCCAAACCGCGTCGAGAACTCTTGTGCGGTCAGGTTGTCGACGCGAAATCCGTCCTGATCCGTCTCGCTGTCGAGATAGTTCAGCGCAAAGCCCAAGGTGACCAGATCGGTGGCGTCGTAGGCACCGGTCAGATACAGGGTCGTGCCGGTATAGCCATCGGCCTCGGGGTTGCCTGCGTCTTCTTCAGCCGCCGAAAACCCGTTGGTGTCGATGTGGCTGAGCGTAAGCGCCAGCTCGCCGCGTTCGGATTTGGTGGTGATGCCAAAGGTGGTGGCGTAGGTGTCATAGCTGCCCGCCTCGAAGCTGTAGCGCAATTGTGTGCCCATTTCGGTGGCCCGTGCGGTGGTGATGTTGATCACGCCGCCGATCGCTTCCGACCCGTAGAGCGCCGATTGCGAACCCTTGAGCACTTCGATCCGGTCGATGCCCGCGGTCGTCAGCCCGCCGAAGTTATAGGAGGTCTGCGTGCTGGCGGGGTCGCTCATGTCGATGCCGTCGATGTAGACGGGGATATAGCGGTTCGACAGGCCACGAATGCGCAGCGTCGACGAGGCACCCAAACCGCCATTGCCCGACAGCGAAAGGCCCGGCAACGTGTCCAGCGTGTCTGCGACGCTGATGCTGGTGCTGTTCTCGATCTTGTCTTTCTCGACAATCTCGACGACGGTGCCGGTGCGCGAAGTCTCCACCGGTGTCTGGCTGGCCGATACGGTGATGGTGCCAAGGTCAAAGGCATCGTCTTGTGCCATAGCAGTTTGCGGCACTGTCGTCAGTGCCAGTACGGATGCCGAAGCAAGCAAATGTTTCATAGAATGTCGTGTCCCCTTACGGACGGGCCGGGTCTTGTCCGGTCCTAATGGTCGTCGATATGGGAAAGGGCACATGCGCCTTCCGCCGGTGAAACGCCACCAAAGCGGTCAGGCCGCCGACACATGCGCACCCCGCGCTTGTATCCGGGTGATCCCTTTGGCAGGTCTCCTGACTTGCGGGTCGATGCCCGGCCGCGCCTTCCCGAAGTCGAATGACCCAGTGGCATATGACGGCCGCGCTCACCGCTTACAGTTGCGGGGGCAGTCACGGATTTGGGGATGGTTTCCCGCACCGCGTTCCCTTTAACGACGAGTCACCCCGCCGAACCAAAGTACATGTGGCTTAGCCCCTGTGCCGCCATCGATCAAGGCGCGAATGCGACGTGGTGTGCAGGCGTGGCGTCAAAGTGGCCTTGCGGCGCGCAGAGGGGGCTTGTATCGGTTGGGTCTTGCCAGACTGGCCGCCCATTGGCCCCAGATTGGCCCCAGATTGCCCTCGTTTTAAGGACACGCCCCATGACCGACACCGCCACCAACCTTGACAGCTACCGCGTAACCGCCGACGAACTGCGTCAGTTCATCGAGCGGATCGAACGTCTGGACGCCGAAAAGAAAGACCTCGCCGAGCAGCAAAAAGAAGTGATGGCCGAAGCCAAAGGGCGCGGTTACGACACCAAGGTGATCCGCAAGGTCATCGCCCTGCGCAAACGCGAACCCGACGACATCGCCGAAGAAGAAGCGGTTCTTGAAATGTACAAAGAAGCGTTGGGCATGTCCTGACGCCACCGGGCGGGGCGCCTGGTCGCCCTGCCTGTTCCCGCCGGATCGGCCGCATGAAGGCCCGTCGGCCTCTGTTTCCCCAAACTTGAACCTCAAAGACTGCCGCCCGCGTGCCGCGCTGCGGCTCTGACGTGTTTTTGTCAGATCATGGCCTGTGCAAACACGCCAAAGCGACGCTGCCACAGCCTCCGACCAGCTGCTTGCTACGTGCGGGCTCTGCGCAGTATGGGATTGGCTCGGCGCACGTCTGTCGCTCGGGCGTTGAGGTCGCGCGCGCCGGTTGGTCCGCTTGTTATGTTGGTAAAAATGGTGCCCCCACACGG
>JAGXHE010000010.1 GCA_024636445.1 Sulfitobacter sp. | reverse complement strand
CTGGCTGTATTACGGTGACGGCTATGCCGCCGCGCAAGAGCTTTATAATTCCCAAGGCATGCAGCTGATCGGCTGGTCGATCTACGGTCAGGAATCGCTGTCCTCGTCCAAACCACTGGAAGGTTTCGAAGACATCCAGGGCTGGAAATTCCGCTCGCCTCCCGGCATGGAGACCGAGATTTTCCAGGAGCTGGGCGCATCGCCCATCGTGATGGACTTTACCGAGATATTCACCGCACTTGAAACCGGTATCATCGACGGTGCCGACGCATCCGGTCTGGCCAACAACGTGGGTCTGGGCCTTTATGACATCGTCAAGCACGCAACCTACCCCGGCTTTCACTCGATGCCATCTGACCACCTTGCGTGCAATCAGGACATCTGGGAAGGTCTGACCGAGCAGCAACGCCGCATCATCGACACCGCTTGGCAAAAGCTGTCGTTCCAGGTTGCCCTGTCCAATGAAAAAGCCAACGCCGAAGCGGCCGCAGAGCTCAAAGAGCAAGGCGTCGCGCTCTACGATTGGTCGGAAGCTGACCGCGCCGAGTTCCGCCGTGCCGCACAGGTGGCGTGGGATGACTGGGGCACACGTTCGCCCGAAGCCGCCGCATTGCTGGAAAGCCACAAGACCTACCTGAGCCAACTGGGTCTGCTGAGCAGCGAGTGATCTGACACCGGACGAACACGTCTGACGTCAACACCGAAGGCGGGCCCGATTGGCCCGCCTTATTTCACCGGACCGGGACGTTCGGGAATACCATGTGGGGAGGCATGTGATGCAGGTTAAATCGCTTTGGCTGGGCAGGATGCGCGCGCCGATCAAGATGGCGATGATCGGGTTCGTGGGGCTGACGGTGGTGCTTTATGCGCTGCTGGTCGGACAACGTATGTTCCTTGAGGAATCCTATGGAATGTACGAGATGATCCGTCCGGCCGGCAAACCGCTTGTGCAGGTGATGTTGATCAGTCTGATCGCGGCATTGCTGTTTGCATCGCTGTTTTTGTCCGACACCAAGGGCGCGATCGAGACACCTCCCGATGGCGTCTTCGATCTGGTGTCGGTGGTGCTGGGCAGGCTGTCGATGATCATGACCACCTTCGTGGTGCTGGTGATGTTCTACGAGGTCGTCTCGCGCTATGTCTTTGCCCGCCCGACCCTCTGGGCGAACGAGCTTTCGCTTTGGATCGCGGCCTTCGTGTTCTTGCTGTCGGGGCTATATGCCATGCAGCAACGCAGCCACATCCGCATCTACATTATCTACAACATGATGCCCCGCTGGGCGCGAAAGGCGTCGGACACCGTGTCGGTTCTGCTGATCGCAGGCTTTACCTTCGCGCTGGTCTGGGGCGGATATTCTGACGCGTCAACGCGGTTTATGCGGATGGAAACATTCGGCACCGCATGGGACCCGCCCATTCCCGGCATCCTCAAACCCGCCATTCTGCTGATCATCGTTCTGGTCGCCATTCAGGCCGTGTCCAACCTGATCGCCGACTGGCACAAGGACCCCGAAGCGTACACCCCGATGGATGATATCGACGAGACCGAGATCGCCAACATCCGCGCCACGCTGAAAAAGGACTGAATATAATGGTCGATATCGGCACCCTGTCCCTGATCATCCTGCTGGCGATGTTTGCGCTGCTGGCGATCGGTATGCCCTTGGGCTTTGCTTCGGCGTTTCTGGCCGTCGTTACCCTGATGCTGAAATTCCCGCCTGACCTGTTGTTCGGCACCTTCGGGCGCGGCCCGCTGTCGGTGCTGGGGCAGGCGGTCTACCGGCAGATGACGAACTACGTTCTCATATCCGTCCCGTTATTCATCTTCATGGCCGCGATGCTCGAGCGATCCGGCATTGCGCGCGATATGTATTCGTCGCTGAACATCTGGCTCAGCCGGGTACGTGGCGGCATTGCCATCGTCACCTCGATCATGGCGGTGATCATGGCGGCGATGTCCGGCATCATCGGCGGCGAGGTCGTACTGCTGGGTCTGATCGCGCTGCCGCAGATGTTGCGGCTGGGCTATGACCGCAATCTGGCCATCGGCACGATCTGTGCGTCGGGCTCGCTGGGCACCATGATCCCGCCGTCCATCGTGCTGATCTTCTATGGGCTGGTGACCGAAACCTCGATCAAGGCGCTGTTCACCGCCGCGTTCCTGCCGGGGTTCATGCTGGCGTCGTTCTTCCTGATCTACATCGTCGTGCGGACCCAGCTGAACCCGTCGCTGGCACCGCTGCCACCCCCCGTTCCGGGTGAGCCGGAAGGCCGTGACAAGGGGCTGATGTTTCTCGGGTTCCTGTCGCGCTTTACCCTGTGGCTGTCCGGTGTTCTGATGGCGCGGGCGCTGTTCTTTACCGTTACCGGCGAAAACACCATCCGCGAGGGGCTGGACCCGATCCCCCTTGGCATGGTTTCGGACATTCCTTGGATCGCGGCCACCTTTGTGCTGGCGCTGTTGCTGATCTTCTTTGTCGTGGGCCGCGAGCGTGCTGCCAAAGGCTGGGCGATGGGCAAGGGGCTGGTCGCACCGATCATCGTGATCGGCGTCGTGCTGGGCTCGATCTATGGCGGCATCACCGGCATCACCGAGGCGGCAGGCATGGGCGTGATCGCGGTGTTCGCAATCGGCCTGCTGCGCCGCGAGATGACCTTTGACATCGTCTGGGACAGTCTGATCCGCACGCTGAAGTCGACCGGCACCATCATCTGGGTGACCATCGGTGCTGCGGCGCTGGCTGCGGCCTACACGCTGGTGGGCGGGCCGACCTATGTGGCCAACCTGATCGTGGGCGCGGACTTGCCGACCATGGGCATCATCATGGTGATGATGGTCGTGTTCCTGATCATGGGGATGTTCATGGACTGGGTCGGCATCGTGCTGCTGATCATGCCGGTGTTCCTGCCTATCGTGGTGCGTCTGCCCGCCGAGGAAATCGGATTTCTGTCCAGTGTCGATCCGCGCGATGTCCCGATCTGGTTCGGCGTGGTCTTCTGCATGAACATGCAGGTCAGTTTCCTGTCGCCGCCCTTTGGTCCGGCCGCGTTCTATCTGAAATCCGTGGCCCCGCCCGAGATTTCGCTGACCGACATTTTCAGTGGCTTCCTGCCGTTCATCGCGTTGCAGTTGCTGGCGCTGAGCGTGCTGCTGGCGTGGCCTCCGATCGTGACGGTCTTCTTGTGAACCTGACCGGGCGCGGCAACCCTTGCCGCGCCCGTTTATGCCAAATCCCCAAGGAGTGCATCCCATGCGCCTGACCGCAAAGCATCACCGCCAATTTGCCGAAGACGGATTTCTGGTCATCGACAACGTGCTGTCGCCGCAGGTGCTGGACGGTGTGCGCGCGGAATATTCGACGCTCCTCGACCGGCTCTATGCAGGCTGGAAAGCGGAAGGGCGCGTGCCCCCCTGTGACGGTGATTTCTTCGAGCAGCTGCTGATCAGCTACCGCGCGGGCTGTGACTGGTTCCAGCCGATGGACATCTCGCTGCCCGGTGACCAGATCGCCCCCGACACGCCGATGCACTTTGGCCGTGCGGTCTTTGACATGATCACCGATCCGGGTCTTCTGGACGTGGTCGCAGAGCTGATCGGCCCCGAAATCACCTCGAACCCGATCCAGCACGTGCGCCTGAAACCGCCTGCCGTCTCGCTGGACACAGGCGAGGCGCGCGCGCACATCACGGCGACCGACTGGCATCAGGACCGCGCCGTGGCCCTTGCCGAAGGTGACGCGACGCAGATGGTCACGGTCTGGCTGGCGATCACCGATGCGACGCTGGAGAACGGCTGCCTGCAAGTCATTCCGGGCCGCCCGCAAATGTATCCGCATTGCCCCAAACGCCAGACCGCGATAGCCGATGGCTGTCTGGATCTGGACGCGGCGCGGCCGCTGCCGGTCAAGGCGGGCGGTGCGGTGATCTTTCATCCGCTGACGCCGCATGCCTCGCGCGACAATGTCTCGGACGCGTTCCGCTGGTCGTTCGATGTGCGCTACAACGTGACCGGCCAGCCCACAGGTCGCAGCCATTTCCCCGATTTCGTCGCCCGTTCGGCCAGCGCACCGCAGACCGAGTTGCACGATTGGCAGCAATGGCGCGACAACTGGCTGGCGGCGCGCGCCGCGCTGTCAGGGCAGGATCACATCCCGATCCATCGCTGGTCGTCGGATGCACCTGCCTGTGCCTGATGCGTGATGGCTAAGCTTCTTTCCATCCGCGATGGCCTGTGCCGGCGCGTCTCTCTGGACCTTGTGGCCGGTCCGCCTTACCCATCCGGGACAGTGTCGGCGCGCACCCGACACGCAACCAACCCAGAGAGGCTTTGAATGCCGCATATCGTAGAGCCACGCGAGGACCGCACAGCGATGGGGCTGGCGGCAATGGCGGGGGGCGTGCTGTTCTTTACCCTGATCGACAGCTCGGCCAAATGGCTGGTGCTGGCGGGGCTGCCCGCGTTGCAGGTGGTGTTCGTGCGTTATGCGGTGCATTTCCTGCTGGCACTGGCGGTGTTCGTGCCCCGCGAAGGCCGCGAGGCGCTGGTATCGGTGGCACCGGCACGACAGATCCTGCGCTCGGCGTTCCTGCTGGGCAGCACGGCGCTGAACTTCAACGCGCTTTATTATCTGCCGCTGACCGTGACGACGACGATCATGTTCGCAGGCCCCATCGTGGTGACGCTGTTGGCGATCCCGCTGCTGGGCGAACGGGTGGGCAGGCACCGCATCATCGCGGTCTGCGTGGGGTTCGTCGGTGTGCTGGTGGTGATGCAGCCCTGGGGGGCCGAGTTTCATCCGGCGATGTTTCTCAATCTCGGGGCGCTGATCTGCGCATCGCTGTATTTTCTGATGACGCGTCTGCTGGCGGGTGTGGAAAGCAACGCGACCAGCCAGACGTGGTCCTCGGGGCTGGCAACGCTGTGCATCGCACCCTTTGCGCTGTCGTCGTGGATGTGGCCGCAGGCGCCCGCCGACTGGGTGTTTTTCCTGCTGATCGGTGTGTTCGGCGGCACCGGGCATATTCTGGCCACATGGGCACACCGGATGGCCGATGCGTCGATCCTCGCGCCGGTGGTCTATATCCAGATCGTTCTGGCCGCGGTTGCAGGCATCGTGTTCTTCGACCAGTGGCCGACGATCTGGACGCTTGGCGGCGGGCTGATCATCATCTGCGCCGGGTTCTACATCTGGCAGCGCGAGCGTATCTTGGGCAAGCGCGCCGCCGCTACCGCCCCACCGCATTGATTTCAAAAGGGAGAGAGAGAATGGGCAGACTGGACGGCAAACGCGCACTGATCACCGCCGCAGGGCAGGGGATCGGCCGCGCAAGCGCACTGGCGATGGCCGCCGAAGGCGCGCAGGTCTTCGCCACAGACATCAGCGCCGACGCCTTGGCCGAGCTGAAGGGCGACGGCATCGAGACCCTGGTGCTGGACGCGCGCGACACGGGCAGCGTGAACGCCGGTGTGGCCAGGGCGCAGCCCGACGTGCTGTTCAACTGCGCGGGGTTTGTACACCACGGCACGGTGCTGGACGCGGGCGACGACGAATGGGACTTTGCCTTTGATCTGAACGTGCGGTCGATGTTCCGCACCATCCGCGCGGCATTGCCGGGGATGGTCGAGCGTAAATCGGGCGCGATCGTGAACATGTCGTCGGCCTGCTCGTCGATCATCGGCGCGCCGAACCGGTTCATCTATGGCACCACCAAGGCGGCGGTGATCGGGCTGACGAAATCGGTGGCGGTCGACTACATCAAGCAGGGCATCCGCTGCAATTGCATCTGCCCCGGCACCGTCGAAAGCCCCAGTTGGCACGACCGCGTCAAGGCATTGGGTGCGGAAATGGGCAGCTACGACGCCGCCTTGGAAGCCTTTGTATCACGTCAGCCGATGGGCCGCGTGGCCAAGGCCGAAGAGATCGCGGCGCTGGTCGTCTATCTGTCGAGTGATGACAGCGGCTTTACCACCGGACAGCCACACGTCATCGACGGCGGCTGGTCGGGTTAACATTGCAATATCAAGAAGAAGGACAACGATATGAAACTGCTACGTTACGGTGATGCAGGCACTGAAAAGCCGGGGATGCTGGACGCGGACGGCAGCTTGCGCGATCTGTCCGCTGTCGTGGGTGACATCGCGGGCGACGTGCTGTCGGATGCAGGGCTGGCCAAACTGCGCGCTCTCGATCCTGCCGATCTGCCAAAGGTCGACGGCACTCCGCGCCTTGGCCCCTGCGTGGGAAACATCGGTAAATTCTGCTGCATCGGTCTGAACTATTCCGACCACGCCGCCGAAACCGGCGCTGCGATCCCCGCGCATCCGATCCTGTTCATGAAGGCAAACAGCGCCATCGTGGGCCCCAACGACATGGTAATGAAGCCGCGCGGCTCGACCCATACAGACTGGGAGGTCGAACTGGGCGTGGTCATCGGCAAGACTGCGAAATACGTCTCGAAAGCGGACGCGCTGGACCATGTGGCGGGCTATTGCGTGATCAACGACGTGTCCGAACGCCACTATCAGTCACAGCTGTCCGGCCAATGGACCAAGGGCAAAAGCTGCGACACCTTCGGCCCCACAGGCCCGTGGCTGGTCACCCGCGACGAGGTCGAAGACCCTCAAGCGCTGGCCATGTATCTGGACGTGAACGGCAAGCGGATGCAGACCGGCACCACCAGCACGATGATCTTCACCGTGGCCGAGATTATCGAACATCTCAGCGGGCTTTTTACCCTGCATCCGGGCGACGTGATCTCGACCGGAACACCTCCGGGTGTCGGCATGGGGATCAAACCCCAGCCTGTCTATCTGGAAAAAGGCGACGTGATGGAACTGGGCATCGACGGTCTGGGCGTGCAGCGCCAGGAAGTCGGGCAGGACGCCTGACCCTGACGGATTGAAGTGCAACGGCCCCGCGTTTCCTGCGCGGGGCCGTTTTGCGTTTCGTGCGCCTGAAATAATTTGCCACTGCTTGATCGAGCGCAAAGTGTCCTGTGCTTCGTCCCTGTTACCCAAGGGGCGGAAAAAAAGGAGACCGATATGTATTCGAACATCATGATCCCCACCGATCTGAAACATGCCGACCAGATGGACAAGGCCCTCTCGGTCGCGGCAGATATGGCAAAGCTCTATGGCGCAAAGGTTCACATCGTCGGTGTCGGGCAAAACCAGCCGACGGAAGTGGCACGCACGCCCGCGCAATACGCTGAAAAACTGTCAGGTTTCGCGGCTGAAAAATCCAAAGCGCTGGGCGTCGAATTCGCAGCCCACGCAGAAACCAGCCACGACCCGGCCGTCGATCTGGACGATGTGCTGGCGCGTGCAGCTGACAAGCTCGGTATCGACCTGATCGTGATGTCCAGCCATGTGCCCGGCGCTGCGGAATACTTCGTGTCCTCGAACGCAGGGCATATCGCGTCGCACGCACACATGTCGGTGTTTGTGGTTCGGTAGGCCTTTGGTGCCTCAGATCTCGATGATCGCGCCCTTGTGGCCGATCACCCGCGACGCCAGATCGTGACCGGCCAGCAAGGCGGCGGCCTGGTCTGCGCCACGGGCGCGCTCGAACAGGTAGCCTGCGTTGAAGCTGTCGCCTGCGGCGGTGGTGTCTACGACCTTGGTTGCGGGAGCAAAGGTGATGCCCGATGTGCTGCGCGTCAGATCAAACGGCCCTGATGGTCCGCGTTTCAACGCGCCGTCGGTGACGCCCGCAGCATCCATACGGGCCAGTACGTCGGCCTCTGACGCATCGCCATGGATCGCCATTTCGTCATCGACAGATGGGATGGCAATGTCGGTCACCGCCCACATCGCGTTGTTCACGTCGATCGCGGTTTGCGCGTCTTCCCACAGGCGCGGGCGGTGGTTGCTGTCATAGGCGACCAGCCCGCCTTTGCGGCGGTATGCGGCCAGTGCCGCGATCAGGGCCTCGCGCACGGGCGCAGGCAGGATCGCAAGCGTGATACCGGACAGGTAGACCAGATCGAACTGCGCCAGCACATCCAGCCCCACGGTGCAGGGCGCACTGAACAGGGTGCGCGCGGCACTTTCCGAGCGCCAGTAGGTAAAGCTGCGCTCGCCCGCTTCGTCGGTGTCGATGGCATAAAGCCCGATGTTGCGGTCGCAGCGCCGCTCGATGTGGCTGGTGCCGATGTCAAATCGCTGCATGTCCTGTACGGCGCGTTGCGAGAACGTGTCCTGCCCCAGTGCGGTGACATACGACACGGTGCAATCCGATCCGCGCGCCAGTTGCGCCAGATAGACGGCGGTGTTGTAGCTGTCGCCCGCCACGTTCAGCGCGGCGTCGCCGGACTGCTGGCTGACGATTTCGATCATGACTTCGCCGATACAGGCAATCTTGGAAAACGGCTTCATGGCACCTCGGATCGTAGCGCCGGTGAGGGCGTCGTTGCTCTTGGACTTGATGGCGCTATCATAGCGGCGGAACGGTCTGGGTGAAAGCGCAAGCAGAGGGTAAGCCGCGAAAACTGTCCTCTGCAGCGGGAGGGGTGCGCGTCAATAAAGACTACGACGCTACGCACCGTCACCACTGCTTGAGATTGCCATCGCTGCGCAGATTGGCGACCCTGTCTGAAACCGCAGACCAAAGGGGCAATGATGCAACAAGCCGAAGATTTCCGCGATGAAACAGATGCGCTGGCCGCGATATTGCGGCCCTTGCCCGATGCCGAATTTGACCGGCCCACGCTGTTCAAGGGCTGGACCATCGACGACGTGATCGGCCATCTTCACCTGTTCAACGTCGCCGCCGCCAAGTCGCTGGAAAGCGACGCGGCATTCGCCGAGTTCTTCGCGCCGATCAGGGAGGGCATGGCCAAGGGCACCTCGCTGCGCGAATTGCAGTACCCGTGGCTGGCAGGGCTGCGCGGGCGTGGCCTGATGGAGCAATGGCTTCGCGAAGCACATGCACTTGCCGATGCCTATGCCGACACCGACCCGAAGAAGCGCCTGAAATGGGCGGGCCCGGACATGAGCGCGCTGTCCTCGGTGACCGCGCGCTTGATGGAAACATGGGCTCATGGGCAAGAGGTGTTCGACGCATTGGGCCAGACCCGTACCGAGCATGACCGCGTTCGCAGCCTAGCGCATCTGGGCGTTGCGACCTATGGCTGGACGTTTGCCAATCGCGGGCTGGACGTGCCTGCGCCAGCGCCGTTTGTGCGGCTGACAGGTCCATCCGGTTCCGTATGGACATGGGGCGAGGACCAGCCCGACAACCGCGTCGACGGCACGGCGGTGGATTTCGCCACGGTGGTCTGCCAGACGCGCAACGTGGCCGATACGGACCTTGCCACGACGGGCGATGCCGCAAAGCAATGGATGGCGATGGCGCAATGTTTCGCAGGCCCGCCCGAAGATCCGCCCGCCCCCGGCGCGCGTCATGCGGCGACGGGGTAGGGCTGTGCCCTAATGGTTGTCGCGCGGCAGGCTCTTGCGGGCGATGTCGCGGTAGTTGGGCGCGTCGCGCAGGGTCATGCCCTTGTCGAAGGGTTCGACCAGTTCGCGGAAATACTGCTGCCAGGGCGACTGGCTGGCGGGGTATTTATAACCGCCGTCCTCCATCAACGCCTTGTGTCGCGCGGCCAGTTCTTCGGCGGACAGCAGGATGTCGGCGGTGAATTTGTTCAAATCGATCCGCAGCCTGTCACCATTGCGCAGCAGCGCCAGTCCGCCATTGTCCGCAGCTTCGGGTGCTGCGTTCAGGATCGACGGCGACCCGGACGTGCCCGATTGACGGCCGTCGCCGATGCACGGCAGCGCGTGGATGCCCTGTTTCAACAGGTACGACGGCGCGCGCATGTTCACCACTTCGGCCCCGCCGGGATAGCCCTTTGGCCCCGCGCCGCGCATCACCAGAATGCAATGGGCGTCGATATTCTCGGCAGGGTCGTCGATACGGTGGTGGTAATCCTCTGGCCCGTCGAACACCACGACACGGCCCTCGAAGGCTTCTGGGTCGTCGGGATTGCTCAGATACATCTTGCGGAACTCGGCGTCGATCACGCTGGTTTTCATGATCGCACTGTCGAACAGCGTGCCCTTGAGGTTGATAAAGCCCGCGTTCTGCATCAGCGGCGCCTCGACGGTGCGGATGACGTCTTCGTTCACCGATGCCTTTTTGGCGCAGTTGTCGCCCATTGTCTGCCCGTTGGCGGTGATGGCGTCGGGGTTGGGCAACAGCCCCGCGCGCAGCAGCGCGCCGACCACCGCAGGCACGCCGCCTGCGCGGTGGAAATCCTCGCCCAGATATTTGCCTGCGGGTTGCAGGTTGACCAGCAGCGGGATGTGGTGGCCGTGGGTCTGCCAGTCGTCATTGTCCAGCGGCACGCCCAAGTGACGGGCGATGGCGTTCAGGTGAATCGGCGCGTTGGTCGATCCGCCCAGCGCCGAGTTGATGGCGATGGCGTTTTCGAAGGCCTCGCGCGTCATGATGTCGGAGGGGCGCAGATCGTCCCAGACCATGTCGACGATGCGCTTGCCGGTCTCATAGCTGATCTGCCCGCGCTCGCGGTAGGGGGCGGGGATGGCGGCAGAACCGGGCAGTTGCATCCCCAGGGCTTCGGCCAGCGAGTTCATCGTGGTCGCGGTGCCCATCGTGTTGCAATAGCCCACGGACGGGGCCGACGCGGCGGCAATTTCCATGAACTGCTCGTCGGTGATCTCGCCCGAGGCCAGACGTTCGCGCGCCTTCCAGATCACGGTGCCCGAGCCTGCGCGCTCGCCTTCGAACCAGCCGTTCAGCATCGGGCCGACGGACAGGGCGATGGCGGGGATGTTCACGGTGGCGGCGGCCATCAGCAGGGCGGGTGTGGTCTTGTCGCAGCCGATGTTCAGCACGACGCCGTCCAGCGGATAGCCGAAAAGCGCCTCGACCAGACCTAAGTAGGCAAGGTTGCGGTCCAGCATCGCGGTTGGGCGTTTGCCGGTTTCCTGAATCGGATGCACCGGCACTTCCATCGGTACACCACCGGCGGCGATGATGCCGTCGCGCACGCGTCTGGTCAGCTCCAGATGGTGACGGTTGCACGGGCTCAGATCGCTGCCCGTCTGCGCGATGCCGATGATCGGCTTGCCCGATTGCAGCTCTTCGCGGGTCAGCCCGTAGTTCAGGTAGCGTTCCAGATAGAGCGCCGTCATCTCCATGTTGTCCGGATTCAGGAACCACTTGCGCGAACGTAGATCCTGCGGGCGTATCTTGGACATCTGGGGGCTCCTTTTGGGGCGATTCAGGGCGTGTCTGTTTGGTATACCATTCTGGCGGCAAGTCGCGGCAGTGTCCAGAGCCCGCGTGGGTCGGATCGCCAGATTAAACGGTGCCCGCCCGCGGTCTTGCGCTGCCATGTGTGAAAGGTCACGACTGACTCTCGGATCGTTCTTCCCGTCTCAAGCCGAAATCCGTTCCGCCTGCGCCATCACATCCGCAGCCGCTTTTTCACGCACCGGGCCATAGCCGCGCACGTCCATCGGCAGGGCCAGCAGCTTGGTGCAATCTTTGCGCGTTCCGTCGGAATAGCGGACAGCGACGCGGTCCATCACCTCGTCGAACCAGTGCAGCAATGCGTGGTCCAGTTTGCGATCATGGCTGCGTCCGAACGGGTCAAACACCGTGCCACGCAGTCCCTTCAGGTGCGACATCCCGCGCAGCACCTTTGTCATCCACGGACCAAAGGCCCGCTTGTTCGGACGGCCACGCGCATCACGGCCCAGAGGCAGCAGCGGTGGCGCGAGGTGGTAGTTGACCTTGTAGTCGCCCTCGAATTCCTCGGCCAGCTTCGCCTCGAACCCGGTCCGGGTCATCAGGCGCGCAACCTCGTATTCGTCCTTGTAGGCCATCAGCTTGAACAGCGAGCGTGCGGCGATCATCACCATCTCGGGCGGCAGATCGTCGGACAGGCGCGCCAGCCGGTCGCGGTAGCGCTGGGCATATTTCGCGTTCTGATAATCGGTCAGGAAATCCGCCCGCCGGTCAATCAACTGCGCGAGGCTTTCCTCGGGCAGCACTTCGTCCACCACGCCCAAAGCGTCGGGGTTCACGGCCAGCACGCGGCCAATATCAAAGGCCTGTTTGTTCTTGTCCACGGCCACACCGTTCAGCACCATCGCCTGTTTCAGGGCGACCTCGCTGACCGGCACCAGCCCCTGTTGCCAGGCGGCACCCAGCAGGATGATGTTGGCGAATACGGTGTCGCCCATCAGGTCTTCGGACAGCTTGCCCGCGTCCATGCCCAGAACGTTGTCGTCGCCGACCACGCCGCGCACCATCGCCTCGCGCTCGTCGATCTCAAGGTCGGCATCGCGGCGCAACACCAGATCGCCGGTGGGCATCTCCGCGCGGTTCAGCACCGTGCGGGTGCCGTGGCGCAGATGGACGGACGCCTTGGGCGACGAGGCCACGACTGCATCGCAGGCGATCATCGCATCGGCGCGTCCGGCCTCGATGCGGACCTGATGGATGTCGGCAGGGGTGGGCGCCAGCCGGACATAGCCCAGAACGGTGCCGAATTTTTGCGCAAATCCGGTAAAGTCCAGCACGCTCGATCCCTTGCCCTCAAGATGTGCCGCCATGCTGATCAGCGCCCCGACCGTCACGACGCCGGTGCCCCCGACACCCGCGACCAGCAGGCCGTAAGGCGCGTTCAGACGCGGCATCAGCGGATGCGGCAGTTTCGACAGCGGACCGCTCAGATCAATGCTGACCTCGCGCTTGCGCCGCGTGGCCCCCTCGACGGTGACAAAGCTGGGGCAAAAGCCGTTCAGGCACGAGAAGTCCTTGTTGCACGACGACAGGTTGATCTTGCGCTTGCGGCCAAAGGGGGTCTCCTTCGGCTCGACGCTCAGGCAGTTGCTCTCGACTGAACAATCGCCGCAGCCTTCGCAGACCAGATCGTTGATATAGGTAAAGCGCGGCGGGTCCTCGGCGGTGCCACGCTTGCGGCGGCGGCGTTTTTCGGTGGCGCAGGTCTGCTCGTAGATCAGGACGCTGGTGCCTTTCACCTCGCGAAATTCGCGCTGCACGCCGTCCAATTCGGCGCGGTCGTGAAAGGTGGTGTCGCGCGGAAAATCGGCCTTGTCGAATTTTTCGATGTCGTCTGACACAAGTGCTATCCGCGCGACCCCCTCGGCACGGCAGGTCTGGGCGATGCCCAGCACGCTGATGGGGCCATCGACGGGCTGGCCGCCGGTCATCGCGACCGCGTCATTGTACAGGATCTTGTAGGTGATGTTCGATTTCGCCGCGACCGACTGGCGGATCGCCAGCGAGCCCGAGTGATACCACGTCCCTTCGCCAAGGTTCTGGAAGATATGCTTGTTGCCGTTGAACTTGCTGGCTGCGGCCCACGGCACGCCTTCGCCGCCCATCTGGGCATAGCCCACGGTCTCGCGGTCCATCCACGAGGCCATGACGTGACAGCCGATGCCGCTGGCGGCGGTCGAGCCTTCGGGCACCTTGGTCGAGGTGTTGTGCGGACAGCCAGAACAGAAATAGGGCGTGCGCGTGGCACCGGGGCGCGACAGAACGGGCGGCGGCGTTTCGGTCAGAGCGGCAGCCTTGGCGGGCAGGTCTTCGTCCGGAAAGAACGCATGCAGACGTTCGGCCACGATCGGGGCCAGCAGCAGCGGTGACAACTCGCCTGTCCACGGGATCAGCGGATCGCCCGCCGCGCGGTGCTTGCCGACCATGCGCGCAGGCTTGTCACCGGGCCAGTCATAGAAATATTCCTTGAACTGGCTTTCGATGATGCCGCGCTTTTCCTCGATGACCAGCACCTCTTGCTTGCCGCGCACGAAATCCAGCGCGTCGCGGCGGGCCAGCGGCCAGACCATGCCGACCTTGTAGATGTCGATGCCCAGACGGCGGCAGGCGGCCTCGTCCACGCCCAGCAGACGCAGGGCCTCCATCAGGTCCAGATGGCCCTTGCCGGTGGTGACGATACCGAACTTGGCGTCCTTGATCTCGTAGATGTGCCGGTCGATCGGGTTCGCCTCGACAAAGGCTTCGACCGCTTCCAGCTTGGCGCCGATGCGGGTCTCAATGGCGGGGCTGGGCAGGTCGGCGGGGCGGACGTGCAGGCCGCCTTCGGGTGCCGTGTAATCTGGCTGGGCAAACTGGCGGGCGGGTTTCAGGTCAATCGACTGCGCCGCCTCGACGGTTTCCGAGACCGCCTTGAACCCGACCCACGTGCCCGAGAACCGCGAAAGCGCGATCCCGTATTCGCCGAACTCAAGGTATTCAGCCACCGTGGCGGGGTTCAGCGTCGGCATGAACCACGACATGAACGCCACATCCGACTGGTGCGGCATCGACGAGGACACGCAGCCGTGGTCGTCGCCCGCCACCACCAGCACGCCGCCCTTGGGCGACGCGCCGTAAGCGTTGCCGTGTTTCAGCGCATCACCCGACCGGTCCACGCCCGGACCCTTGCCGTACCACATCGAAAACACGCCCTCGACGGTGCAGTCGGGGTCCAGCGTGGCCTGCTGCGCGCCCAGAACGGCGGTGGCGCCAAGGTCTTCGTTCACGGCGGGCATGAATTCGATGGCATTCTCGGCCAGCAGCTTTTTGGACCGCCACATCTCCATATCCACCCCGCCCAGCGGCGAGCCGCGATAGCCCGACACGAAACCGGCGGTGTTCATGCCTGCCGCACGGTCGCGGGCCGCCTGATCCAGCATCACCCGCACGAGGGCCTGCGTTCCGGTCAGAAATACGCGGCCCGTCTGCGCGGTATAGCGGTCGGACAACTGATAGGTGGCAAAGGCGGGATCAAGCTTGCTCATGGGGCGCTCCGGTGCTGGCTTTGATAACCATTCTAGCGCGGAATACTGCGCAGTTCTGGTCTGATTCAAAGGATTCAGTCGGACATGTGACCAAATATTTCCACCGTCAGGCGTCATGCGTGGAAAATATGCTGTTTCAGGCGTGGCCTTGACCGCTTGCTGCCCATTGCTCCCCCGCGCACCACTTGGCATAAACGCGCCAACGTCACCGAGAGGCCGAATTCCATGACCAACCCGCTTATCATCTGCTGCGCCATCACCGGATCGCTGCCGACCAAGTCCAACAACCCTGCCGTGCCGATCAGCGTCGCCGAACAGGTCGAAAGCACCCAGGAGGCCTTCGAGGCCGGGGCCACCATCTGTCACGCCCATGTGCGCAACGCCGACGAGACGCCCTCGGCGGACCCTGACAAATTCGCGGCCCTCAAGGAAGGTCTGGAAAAACATTGCCCCGGCATGATCATCCAGTTTTCGACCGGTGGCCGTTCAGGGGCAGGGCAGGCGCGCGGCGGGATGCTGTCGCTGCGCCCCG
This sequence comes from Sulfitobacter sp., assembly GCA_024636445.1. Classification (GTDB taxonomy): domain Bacteria; phylum Pseudomonadota; class Alphaproteobacteria; order Rhodobacterales; family Rhodobacteraceae; genus Pseudosulfitobacter. Next base: position 1,749 of record JAGXHE010000010.1, on the reverse strand, counting down.
ATATGGCATCGCTGTCGGTTGGGTCGAACAACTTTCCCACCCGCGTCTACGAAAACCCGCCGGACCTGGTCGATTGGCTGGCGTCGGAAATGGTCACCTACGGGATCAAACCCGAGGTCGAGGCATTCGATCTGTCGCACATCCTGCAAGCGGTGAAGATGCACGGTGACGGGCGGATCAAGGAGACACCCTACATTCAGTTCGTCATGGGCGTGAAAAATGCAATGCCCGCCGACAAGCATGTGTTCGACTATTATGTCGAATCCGTGAACCGCCTGCTGCCGGGCGCGCCGTGGTGTGCCGCAGGGATCGGGGCCAATCAGGCGGTGCTGAACGAATGGTCAATCGCCGCCGGTGGCCACGCGCGCACGGGTCTGGAAGACAACGTGCGGCTGGACCGCGATACGCTGGCCGCGTCCAATGCGGCACTGGTCAAACGCACCGTCGCGATTGCCGAACAGCACAACCGCCCGATTGCCACCGCAGCCGAAGCCCGCGCGCTTCTGGGGCTGCGGGCTGCTTGAGTTTGGCCGCTTGACTTTGACCGGTTGCGTCGCGTTGATGCCGCGCAACCGGATTTGATAACCGAAGGGACCTAAACCAATGATGAAAACCCGCGCCGCCGTCGCCGTTGCCGCAGGCAAACCACTGGAAATCATGGACGTGAACCTTGAGGGGCCGCGCAAGGGCGAGGTCCTGATCGAGATCAAGGCCACCGGCCTATGCCACACCGACGAATTCACCCGCTCGGGCGACGATCCCGAAGGTATCTTTCCCGCGATCCTCGGCCACGAGGGTGCAGGCGTCGTTCTGGAAATCGGTGAGGGTGTCACCACGCTGGAAGTCGGCGATCATGTCATCCCGCTCTACACGCCGGAATGTCGCGAATGCGAATATTGCCTGTCGGGCAAGACCAACCTGTGTCAGGCGATCCGCGTCACCCAAGGCCAGGGCTTGCTGCCCGACGGCACCACACGGTTCTCGATGATGGATGGCACGCCGATCCATCACTACATGGGCTGCTCGACCTTTGCCAACCATACGGTCATCCCCGAAATCGCGCTGGCCAAGGTCCGCAAGGACGCGCCCTTTGACAAGATCTGCTATATCGGCTGTGGCGTGACTACCGGCATCGGTGCCGTCATCAACACCGCCAAGGTCGAGATCGGCGCGCGCTGCGTGGTCTTCGGTCTGGGCGGCATCGGTCTGAACGTGATCCAGGGCCTGCGCCTTGCGGGCGCGGACCAGATCGTCGGCGTCGATCTGAACGACGACAAGGAAGAGACGGGACGCTATTTCGGCATGACCGACTTCGTGAACCCCAACAACGTCGAGGGCGATCTGGTGGCGCATCTGGTCGAACTGACCAAGGGCGGCGCGGATTACACCTTTGACGCGACCGGCAACACCAAGGTCATGCGCACCGCACTCGAGGCGGCGCACAAGGGCTGGGGCGAAAGCATCATCATCGGCGTGGCCCCTGCGGGTGCCGAGATTTCGACCCGTCCGTTCCAGCTGGTCACGGGCCGCGTCTGGCGCGGGACCGCATTCGGCGGGGCCAAGGGGCGCACGGACGTGCCCAAGATCGTCGACTGGTACATGAACGGCAAGATCGAGATCGACCCGATGATCACCCACAAGCTGACACTGGACGAGATCAACCACGGTTTCGATCTGATGCACCAGGGCAAGTCGATCCGCGCGGTTGTGGAGTTTTGATAGGTCGGGGCGCTGCCTTTCTTGGTTCTT
>JAGXHE010000086.1 GCA_024636445.1 Sulfitobacter sp. | reverse complement strand
GACATGCGGCCATCGGTGACCAGCGCCACCTTTTGCCCGCGTCCCTGCATCACCGCCATCAGCGGGTTCAGCGCGTGCAGCTCTGGCATGCCGTTGGCCTTGGGCCCTTGAAAGCGCACCACGATCACGCAGTCCTCGGTCAGGGTGCCTGCCTTGAACGCGGCCTTGACCTCTTCTTGGTCGTGGAAAACGCGGGCAGGGGCCTCGACCAGTTGGTGTTCATCTGCCACGGCGGAAATCTTGATGACGCCGCGCCCCAGGTTGCCGCTCAGCTGTTGCAGCCCGCCCTTGGGGGCAAACGGATTGCTGGCAGGGCGCAGGATACGCTCGTTCTGGCTTTGACGCGGGGCGTCCTGCCAGCGCACTTCGCCGTCGATCAGCTTGGGTTCCTGCGTATAGCTTTGCAACCCGTCGCCCATCACCGTCACCGTATCAGGATGCAGCAGACCTGCGTCCAGCAGCTCTGCGATCATATAGGTCAGACCGCCCGCTGCGTGGAAATGGTTAATGTCGGCCAGCCCGTTGGGATAGACCCGCGCCATCAGCGGTGTGGCGTCCGAAATATCGGACAGGTCCTGCAGATCCAGCTGTACGCCCGCCGCACGGGCCATCGCAATGATGTGGATCACCAGATTGGTCGACCCGCCCGTCGCCATCAGACCCACCAGACCGTTGACGAATGTCCGCTCGTCCAGAATATCGCAGACGGGGCGGTAATCATTGCCCAGATTGGTGATCTCAAGCGCACGTTTGGCGCCCGCATGGGTCAACGCATCGCGCAGGTCGGTGTCGGGGTTCACGAAGGACGCGCCGGGCAGGTGCAGGCCCATGAACTCCATCAGCATCTGATTCGAGTTTGCGGTGCCGTAGAACGTACAAGTGCCCGGACCATGATAGGACGCCATCTCGGCCTCCATCAGCTTGTCGCGGCCGACTTCGCCCGCAGCGTGCAGCTGGCGGACCTTGGATTTCTCCTCGTTCGGCAGGCCGGAAGGCATCGGACCCGCAGGCAGGAAAATCGACGGAATATAGCCGAAGGTTGCGGCGGCAATCACCAGCCCCGGCACGATCTTGTCGCATACGCCAAGGTACACCGCACTGTCGAATGTGTTGTGCGACAGGGCGACACCAGCGGCCAGAGCGATGACATCGCGCGAAAACAGCGAAAGCTCCATGCCGGTCTGGCCTTGGGTGACGCCATCACACATCGCGGGCACGCCGCCCGCCACCTGTGCGGTGCCGCCGTTGGCAAGTGCTGTCTGCTTGATCAGATCGGGGAAACGCTGGAACGGCTGGTGCGCCGACAGCATGTCGTTGTAGGCGGTGACGATGCCGATGTTGGGGCTGATCCCCTCGACCAGCGCGCCCTTTTCGGCACCCATCGCGGCAAAGGCATGGGCCTGATTGCCGCAGGTCAGGTGCGCGCGGCGCGGGCCGTCTTCGGCGGCGCGGCGCATCCGGTCGAGGTACAGCGCGCGGCTGTCCTCCGAGCGTTTGATGATGCGGGCTGTGACGTCCTGGATCTTGGGATTGAGGGCCATGTGCGGCGTTCCCTTCACGGATATAGAGCGTTTTTCTAATGAACTAAGGTCTTGTTAGCGCTAACGGCACTCGGTTTCAACCCTTAGAATAATCGAATGCAAAGCATAATACGCGCGCCCCGGGGCCTAGCAGACCTGACATTGAAAAGCGAAATCATCACCGACGGGTGCCTGCGAAGCGCGTCTCCGGCCTGCTCATTTTTTACGCCACACGGTTGACGCAGCGCTTGAATTCAGTATCTGACTGTTTTAATCAGAATTTACTTGAACAGGAGACACCCATGCGTTTTGCCCACCCCTTCACCCTCGCCTTTGCGACAGTTCTGGCCGTTCCGGCCTTTGCCGAAGGCGAATTGAACCTTTATTCCTCGCGCCACTATGACACCGACGAACGGCTCTATTCCGACTTTACCGAAGCCACAGGCATCACCATCAACCGCATCGAAGGCAACGGCGACGAGCTGATCGCGCGGATGGAAGCCGAAGGCGCGAATTCGCCTGCCGACGTTCTGCTGACGGTCGACACGTCGCGCTTGCAGCGGGCCAAGGATGCAGGCGTCCTGCAATCGGTGGACAGTGACGTGCTGGAACAACGCATACCTGCCTACCTGCAGGACGCCGAAAACCAATGGTTCGGTTTCTCGCAGCGTGCGCGGATCATCTTTTACGACAAGACCAAAGTGACCAACCCGCCGCTGACATATCTTGATCTGGCCGCTCCGGCCTACGAGGGGCAGGTCTGCCACCGTTCGTCCACCAATGCTTATACGCAGACGCTGCTGGCCGCGATGATCGAGAACCTTGGCGAAGAGGCAGCAACGGACTGGGCGCAGGGCGTGGTCAACAACTTTGCGCGCGACCCCCAAGGCGGTGACACCGACCAATTGCGCGGTCTGGTCTCGGGCGAATGCGATGTCTCGATCTCGAACACCTATTACTTCGCGCGCGCATTGCGCACCGAGGTAGACGGATTGGGTGAAGAGGCGATTGCCAATATTGCCTGGGTGTTCCCCTCGCAAAACGCCGAAGGCGCGCACATGAACCTGTCGGGCGGCGGTGTTGCAGCCAACGCTCCCAACCGCGACAATGCGGTGGCCTTCCTTGAATATCTGGCCTCGGACAGCGCGCAGCAGTATTTCTCTGCCGGCAATGACGAATATCCGGCGGTTCCGGGTGTGGGCCTCAGCCCGTCGGTCGCCGCTTTGGGCATGTTCAAACCCGATGACGTCGATCTGTCTGCGGTGGCTGAAAATCTACCCGCCGCACAGAAGATCTTTGATCAGGTCGGTTGGAAGTGATCGGCTGACATCAGCCCTGAGAAACGGCAAATGGCGCGGGAGACCGCGCCATTTTGCGTTTCAAGTGACTGAAATCAAAATGCCTGAAAGCGGCCGTAAAGCCCTTGGTCAAAGACCAGACCGGCACCTTCGGCCATCGCCACCTGTGTGACACGGCCCACGATGATACTGTGATCGCCCGCAGGGTGGGCGGAATGATAGGTGCAATCGAAACGTGCCAGACAGTCTTGCAACAGCGGCACACCGTGCGCATCGATCTGGTGCGGATAGACATCAAATCCGTCGCCCTTGGTGGCGAAATGCAGTGCCATATCCGCCTGCGCATCCGTCAGGATATGGATGCTGTAGTGCGTTGCATTGGCAAATGCATCATGGCGCCGCGACGCATTGGCCAGCGACCACAGCACCAGGGCAGGGTCCAGCGATACCGATGAAAACGAATTGGCGGTAAAGCCCAGAGGCCCGATCTCGGACTTGGTGGTGATCACGGTTACGCCGGTGCCGAACCGCCCGAAAGCGTGGCGCAAGGCCACTTCGGTGTCGGGGCCGGGGGCGAATATCTGGTCATTGGCGCTCATCAATGAACGGGTGCCATGTTCCGCCGGTGGTGTCCATATCCGAACGGTTCACGATCACGGCGGCATCGCTTTTTGCCGAGATCATTTGAGACGTCAGGGGCGCCACGGACCGTGAAACGCAGCGCCCCGCCGCTTAGTCCTTTGCCGCCTTCGACACGGCGCGGCTGACGGTCGTGGCGATTTCGTCAATCGGACCCATCGCGTCGATGCGTTGCAGCGCCCCGCGTTTTTCATAGTAGGTGATCAGCGGTGCGGTTTGCCGGTGGTAGGCCGACAGCCGTTCTGCCACGGTTTCGGCATTGTCGTCAGCGCGGCGTTTCATGTTGGTGGCACCGCAGACATCGCAGACGCCCTCGACCTTGGGCTGTTTGAAGCTGTCGTGATAGCCCTCGCCGCATTCACCGCAGGAATAGCGGCCTGCGATGCGGTGGACCATCGCCTCGTCATCGACTTCAAGGCTGATGGCCGCATCGATCTGCTGACCGCTTTCCGCCAGCAGATCGTCCAGCGCTTCGGCCTGAACCGTGGTGCGCGGAAAGCCGTCGAGGATCACGCCCTTGGTGGTGTCAGGCTCGGCCAGACGGTCGCGCAGGATGGCAATGACGATGTCGTCGCTGACCAGACCGCCTGATTTCATCACCTTGTCGGCGGCCTTGCCCGCTTCGGAGCCTTCCGCGACTGCAGAGCGCAGCAGGTCGCCGGTGCTGAGCTGTACCAACCCGTAACGCTGTTGCAGCATCCGCGCCTGCGTGCCCTTGCCGGCCCCCGGAGGGCCAAGCAGGATCAGCACGGGGGGCGCCAGGGCAGCCACATCGGTCTTGCTCTCGGTCATATGTCTCAACCTTTGTTCATGCGGTTGGCGATCAGATCATCGACAACCGAAGGATCGGCCAGCGTCGAAATATCGCCCAAAGCACCGAAATCATTCTCGGCGATCTTGCGCAGGATGCGGCGCATGATCTTGCCCGACCGTGTTTTGGGCAGTCCCGGTGCCCATTGGATCAAATCAGGCGAGGCGATCGGGCCGATCTCGGTGCGAACCCAAGCGCGCAGCTCCTTGCGCAGATCCTCCGACGGCGCGTCACCACTCATCAACGTGACGTAGCAATAGATGCCTTGCCCCTTGATGTCATGGGGATAGCCCACCACGGCGGCTTCCGCGACCTTGGGGTGGGCGACCAGCGCGCTTTCGACCTCGGCAGTGCCCATGCGGTGCCCCGAGACGTTGATCACGTCATCGACGCGCCCCGTAATCCAGTAATCGCCGTCTTCGTCGCGACGGCAGCCGTCACCGGTGAAATAGTAGCCTTTGAAGTCGCTGAAATAGGTCTGCTCGAACCGCTCGTGATCGCCCCAGACGGTGCGCATCTGGCCGGGCCAGCTGTCGCGGATGCACAACACACCCTCGACGCCGTTTCCTTCGATGACCGAGCCGTCGGTAGGGTCCAGCACGACCGGCTCGATGCCAAAGAACGGCTTTTGCGCCGCACCGGGTTTTGTCGCGTGCGCGCCGGGCAGGGGGGTCATCAGGTGGCCACCGGTTTCGGTCTGCCACCAGGTGTCGACGATGGGGCAACGCCCGCCGCCGACCACGTCGTTGTACCAGTTCCAAGCCTCGGGGTTGATCGGCTCACCGACGGTGCCCAGTAGCTTGAGACTGCTCAGATCGGCCTTTTTCACAAAATCCTCGCCCTGGCCCATCAGCGCGCGGATCGCGGTGGGGGCGGTGTAGAACTGTGCGACCTTGTGCTTTTCGCAGATCTGCCAAAAGCGGCTGGCATCGGGATAGGTTGGCACGCCTTCGAACATCAAGGTGGTCGCACCGTTGGCCAGCGGGCCATAGACGATATAGCTGTGGCCCGTGACCCAGCCCACATCGGCGGTGCACCAGTACACATCGGTGTCGTGGTAATCAAAGGTGATCTGGTGCGTCATCGCCGCGTAGACCAAATAGCCGCCGGTGGTGTGGACCACGCCCTTGGGCTGTCCGGTCGAGCCGGAGGTGTAAAGAATGAACAGCGGGTCTTCGGCGTTCACTTCCGCAGGCTCGAAATCGTCAGAGGCGGTTGCCGCCAGTGCGTTGTAATCGTGGTCGCGGTCGGACCAGGGCACATCCGCGCCGGTGCGCCGCACCACCAGCGCCTGAACGTCGTCATCGCAATGGCTCAGCGCCTTGTCCACATTGGTTTTCAACGGCGTGTTGCGCCCGCCGCGCGGAGCTTCGTCTGCGGTGATGACAACCTTGGCGCCGCAACCGTTCACACGGGCCGACAGAGCATCGGGCGAGAAACCGGCGAAGACGATGGAATGAATGGCCCCGATCCGCGCGCAGGCCAGCATCGCATAGGCGGCCTCGGGGATCATCGGCATGTAGATCACCACGCGGTCGCCTTTTTTGACGCCCAGGTTTTTCAGGACGTTGGCCATCTTGCAGGTGGCCTTGTGCAGATCGCGGTAGGTGATGTGCAGCGCATCGTCGTCGGGGCTGTCGGGCTCCCAGATGATCGCGGTCTGATCGCCACGGGCCGCCAGATGGCGATCGATGCAGTTGGCAGCGACGTTCAGCGTGCCATCATCGAACCATTTGATCGACACGTTGCCAAAGTCATAGGACACGTCCTTGACCCGCGTGTAGGGTTTGATCCAGTCGATGCGCTTGCCGTGATCGCCCCAGAACTTCGCCGGATCGGCGATGGATGCGGCGTACATTTTGTCATAATCGGCGGCGGTGACATGCGCGTTTGCGGCCATATCGGCCGACGGGGCGTAGGTTCTGGACATCGGTGGCTTCCTCCCTTGCGGTCTTGAACGATCAAGGGAAGGTGTCGGCCACGGCTGTGCGTGTCCGGTTGGTCCATCCTCCCTGATGTGATCGTGATCATACCGTGATGTGAAAAGAAGGGAATAACTTACGGGAATATAACGCTTTCGCTGTAAATGTTTTTCCGAAGCCGCCAGTATTTTGTAAATTTCACGGCGCAATGCGGCATTTTTCCCGTATTTTCGGGCGATTGCATGTCAAACGCACAAAGCGCTGCGTGGCTGGCATCAGCGCCCCCGGATGGCACGCCAAGACGATCCCGCGCGTGATGACTGTGCCCAATGGCCGCAGCTGTCGCAAATTGCCAGAATCACGCAACAATCTTTCGCTGCCCCGTTTCTGACCGAAGGTTGATGGGTCACGGGGTATTGGCAAAACGTGCAATCGCGGGTTAGCCTACGTCCAAGCGTGTCACCTTAGGCGCGCATAAGGGAGAGTATTATGAACAAATTAGCACTGGGCGCCGTTGCAGGCGCGCTGACATGCACCTTTGCACTAGAGGCTGCTGCCACCCAATGGAACGTAAGTGTCTGGGGCAAACGCCGCGCATTTACCGAACACGTCGAAAAGCTGGCCGAGCTGGTCTCTGAAAAGACCAATGGCGAATTCACCATGAACATCAGCTATGGCGGCCTGTCCAAGAACCTTGAAAACCTTGACGGCATCAGCATCGGTGCCTTCGAGATGGCGCAGTTCTGTGCAGGTTACCACGCGGACAAGAACCGCGTGATCACCGTGCTCGAACTGCCGTTTCTGGGTGTCGAAAACCTGCAGCAAGAGGTTGCCGTGTCCAACGCGGTCTACGCACACCCCGCCGCAATCGACGAGATGGCACAATGGAACGCCAAGCTGCTGATGACCTCGCCCATGCCGCAATACAACCTTGTGGGCACAGGCGCGCCTCGTGACGAACTGGCGGAATATGCAGGCATGCGGGTCCGTGCCACCGGCGGCATCGGTGACGCATTTTCGTTGCTTGGCGCCGTGCCGACGTCCGTGACATCCGCCGAAGCCTATCAGGCGATGGAATCGGGTGTTGTGGACACCGTGGCCTTTGCCCAGCACGCGCACCTCAGCTTTGGCACGATCAATCAGGCTGACTGGTGGACCGCCAACCTGAACCCCGGCACGGTGAACTGCCCGATCGTGGTGAACATCGACGCCTACGAAGCACTCTCCGACGAGGAGCGTGAAGCGCTGGACAGCTCGGTGCCCGAAGCGATTGACCACTACCTTGCCAACTACGGCGAGCTGCTGAAGCGCTGGGATACCGTTCTGGAAGAGAAAGGCGTTGAAAAAGTGATGCTCAGCGAAGACGCCATCGCCGCATTCCGCGAGACGGCCGCAGGCCCGATCCGCGAAGAATGGATCGCGGAAATGGAAGGTCAGGGCCTGCCGGGCCAGGAGCTTTATGATCTGGTCGAAAAGACTTTGGCCGAAGCCAAGGCATCGGGCAGCTAAGGCAGTGCAGGGCCGCGTCGATTGAAACGACGGCCCGCAACCGAAACCGTCAAGCCACCGCAACCCGTTTTGCGGTGGCTTTTCACACTCGGGACCTAACCGCGTCAAAACCGGGCCTGAACGCCGGTCGTACGACACCAATGCTAGGGGGACAGACATGGCTGGAACGTCATCGGTTCTGGAAGACGACAGTGTGCTGAGCAGACTGGACAGGGCCTTGGTGCCCGTTGAATGGTTTTTCGCGCTTATCAGCGGCATAGCCGTATTTTCGCTGATGTTTCTGGCCGTGTGGTCGGTGATGGGGCGCAAGTTCTTCAGCAGCCCGCTGATGGGCTACGTCGACTATATCGAGGCGGCGATGCCGCTGATTGCGATCATGGGCGTGTCCTATGTGCAGCGCACCGGCGGGCACATCCGCATGGACATGCTGGTGGGGGCGCTCTCGGGGCGTGCCAAATGGCTGTTCGAGCTGATCTCGATCCTGCTGATACTGGTGCTGATGATCGCATTGATCTGGGGCAGCTGGGCCCATTTCGACCGCTCGTTCGATTGCGCGCGCCCCCTGTGCAGCCGTGACAGTTCCATCGACGTCGGCATTCCGATCTGGCCCAGCAAGCTGATCGTTCCGATGGCATTTGCGGTGCTGGCCCTGCGGCTGGTTCTGCAGGCGTGGGGCTACGGCCGCGCGCTGGTGCTGGGTCTGGAAAATCCGGTGGCCGTACCGCTGATCCTGACCGTGGCCGAGCAGGCCAAGATTGAAGCCGACGCGCTGGGAGACGACTGATGGACCCGATTACAATTGGCCTGTGGACCACCGGAGGCATGCTGGTATTGGTCGTGCTGGGAATGCGCGTGGCCTTTGCCGCCGGTCTGGCAGGGTTTGCCGGGCTTTTCTGGCTGCGCTGGAACGGCTTCGACTATGCACCCGAAAGCTTTGGCCGGTCGCTGGAGATCAGCGTCAAGATTGCAGGGCAGGTGCCCCATTCCAAGGTCTCGTCGCAGGCGCTCAGCCTGATCCCCACCTTTATTCTGATCGGCTATCTGGCGTTCTACGCCCGGCTGACCACGGCCCTGTTCGAGGCCGCCAAACGTTGGGTCGCATGGGTGCCTGGCGGTTTGGCCGTCTCGACCGTCTTTGCCACCGCAGGTTTTGCGGCTGTGTCGGGCGCATCGGTGGCCACGGCGGCGGTCTTTGCCCGCATCGCCATCCCCGAAATGCTGAAAGTCGGCTATAACAAGCAGTTCGCCGCAGGTGTAGTCGCCGCAGGTGGCACGCTGGCCTCGCTGATCCCGCCCTCTGCGATCCTGGTGATCTATGCGATCATCGTGGAACAGGACGTGGGCAAGCTGCTTCTGGCGGGCTTTGTTCCCGGTGTTTTCTCGGCTTTGGTCTATGCCACGCTGATCATCGGCATCGCGGTGGTGTTCAAGAATGTGGGCCCGCCCGTGACCGGGTTCACCTGGCGCGAACGCTTCGAGGCGCTGCCGCCCGCATTGCCCATCGTGGCGGTGGTCGTGATCATCATCTTCTTCGTCTACAACCCCTTTGGCGATGCCTGGGGCACTCCGACCGAGGGCGGGGCCGTGGGCGCGTTCATCGTGTTCCTGATGGCGCTCTACCGCGGCATGCGGCTGAGCCAGCTGAAAGAGGCGCTGATCGAGACGGCCAAGCTGACGGTGATGATCTTCTCCATCATCTGGGGCGTGCTGATCTATGTGCGCTTTCTGGGCTTTGCCGAATTGCCGTCGGCGTTCTCCGACTGGATCACCTCGCTGGAAATGGCGCCGATGTTGATCCTGATCTGTATCCTGCTGGCCTATGCGGTGCTGGGCATGTTCATGGACGCGATCGGGATGCTGCTGTTGACGCTGCCGGTGGTCTATCCTGCTGTCATGGCGCTGAACGGGGGCGAGCTTGTCTCGGCTGCCGACAGCGCGTTTGGCATGTCGGGTCCGATGTGCGCGATCTGGTTCGGGATACTGGTGGTGAAAATGGCCGAGTTCTGTCTGATCACCCCGCCCATCGGCCTCAACTGCTTTGTGGTGGCCGGCGTGCGCGACGATCTGACCGTGCAGGACGTGTTCAAGGGCGTGACACCCTTCTTCATGGCCGATGCGGTGACCATCGCCCTGCTGGTGGCCTTTCCCGGCATCGTGCTGTGGCTGCCCTCGCTGGCAGGCTGACCGTTTGTTCGGAACCCCGGCCAAACCACTCATGGAGCACGTAAATGACTGACCCCACCGGCCCGCTGACAGGCGTTCGCATCGTCGAGATGACCGGCATCGGCCCGGTGCCCTATGCGGCGATGCTGCTGGCGGACATGGGTGCCGACATCATCCGCATCGACCGTCCGGGCGGCTATCCGGCACTGGACCCAAACCTTGATTTCAGCGCGATGGACGCTGCTTCGGTCTTTTACCGTTCGCGCCCGATGGTGCAGGTCGATCTGAAATCCGACGCGGGGCGCGCGGCGGTGCGCGGCTTGATCGACAAGGCGGACGCAGTGATCGAAGGCTACCGCCCCGGCGCGATGGAGGCGCTGGGCCTTGGCCCCCAAGACTGTCTGGCGCGCAATCCCAAACTGGCCTTCGTGCGCGTCACCGGCTGGGGGCAAAGCGGCGCGATGGCACGGCTGGCAGGGCATGATCTGAATTACCTTGCCAAATCCGGCGCACTTTCGCTGTTCGGCAGCGGTGGCAAACCGCCTGTGGGCCTTCCGCCTCTTGTGGGCGACATGGCCAGCGGCGCACTGATGGCGGTGATCGGGCTTTTGTCGGCGGTCCTGTCCGCACGCGCCAGCGGGCAGGGCCAAGTGGTCGACGCCAACATCGTCGACGGCTCGGCCAGCCTCTATACGCTGCTGACGGCCCTTTCGGCGATGGGCGCGCATAATGCGGGCGCAGGTGGCAACGTGCTGGACGGCGGGCGCTATTACTACCGCACCTACGGTTGTGCGCAGGGCGGATCAGTGGCCGTTGGTGCGATCGAGCCCGCCTTTCGCCGCATCCTGCTGGAGCGGCTGAACCTGTCGGATGATGCCCTGTTTCAAAACGATGCCTCCGAGGAAGAAGAAGCCCGCGTGGCGCGGCTCGAACAGATCTTTGCAGGCCAGACCAAAGGCCATTGGGACCAGTTGTTCGACGGCACAGACGGTTGCGTAACGGCGGTTCTGACCCCCGACGAGGCGCGAAAGGACGCAGTGCTTGCCGAGCGCGAAACCTTTGTCCAGATCGACGATGTCTGGCAATCAAACGTCACCCCGCGGTTTTCCAAAACACCGGGCAGCATCCAGCGCACTGCCCGCGACGCCAGCCGCAACGATCCCGATGCGCTGACCCGTTGGGACGACGAAGCCTGACAGCCGCGATCCGGCAAGGCGGCCCTCAGGGCGCGAAAGTGCGACATTTCAGGCCAGGCGCAACTCCGCGTTGCACTCAGGGTGAAAACAGGGGCGAACGGTCCCGCAATCAAGGGAAGACACCTGCTGGATTTCCACGTCAGCGTTCAAGAACTTGCAAAGGATGCTGGCGGGCAGCAGAATATTGCTGCCCGCGACGATAGACTGAGAAGACGAGCCGAGACGGCGCAGAAGAGTGTGAACGACGCGGAAACGGACGTTCGTCGGCTGAAAGCGCGGCGTTGGTGGTGATGGTATTGTTGATGACATTCAATGCCTTATTGTCCATCTATAGTGGGGTAGCAGTTCCTCTTCGAAGCTGCGGGAGCGACCCTTCTATTTCGCCCACCTCGCCCTTTCTTCGTTTGCGCAATGCGGTGTGTTCAAAGAGCGACCTCGATCAGAAATGGCCCGTGGTTTGCAAGGCCGTCTTGCAGTGCTGCTTCAAGCTCATCGCAACTGGTTGCGCG
>JAGXHE010000085.1 GCA_024636445.1 Sulfitobacter sp. | reverse complement strand
GCTTGCGTACAGGCTTTGGCGGCTGCGATCATGTGGTTCAGATGTCCGTGCACGCCACCATCCGAGACCACCCCCATCAGGTGTGCTGTGCCGCCGGTGTCCTTGAGCGCGCTGATAAACCCTTGCAGCGCGTCATTTTTGAAAAACGAGCCGTCTTCTATCGCCAGATCAATCTGGCCCAGATCCATCGCCACCACGCGACCTGCGCCGATGTTGGTATGCCCCACTTCCGAATTGCCCATCTGCCCCGAAGGCAGCCCCACATCGGGGCCATGGGTGATCAACGTCGCGTTGGGGCAAGTTGCCATGATGCGGTCAAAGGTGGGTGTTTTCGCCAATGCAGGCGCGTTTCCAGTGGTTTCCTCACGCAGACCCCAGCCATCGAGAATACACAGAACAACGGGTTTTGAGGGCATGATGCGGCGCCACCTTTACGACTATTTTGTGGCGTTCTAACGCAGCGCACCGGCGACGTGAACCGTTTTGAGCAGAATTGGCGGAATTGAAACGCGCTTTGCGCGGCGAACAGGTTGTTTTGCGCAAAAACCGGCTGGTCGCACAGGGTACGAACACATATCGACAGGGACTGATCCCCCTTGCATGGGGGCGACCTTCCGGCCCATAAAGGCCCATCTGGCCGACCGATGAGGACCCCCATGACCCTGCAAGCCCCCGAGACCAAAATCGTCGAGCAATACCGCGTTGCCTGTGACGGCTCCGAAGGCGCGCTGGGCCATCCGCGTGTCTGGCTGCAAATCCCGCAGGCTCAGGGCTGGGTAGAATGCCCCTACTGCGACTGCAAATTCATCCACGCAGACCACACGGCCAACAGCTGAAACGACTTGCCGTTGCTCTGCTTGTCCTGCTTCTAAGCTATCCTTGTGCCGCGATTGTCGGTGCACTGGTCCCGGCGGGACGCATCGCCGACACTGGCGCGCCTACGCGGCAGGTGCAATTGATCGCCGGACCGATCCATTATGATTTCATCCTGCCGCTCGATGCCGCCACGCGCACAGCCTTTGTCGATGTGCCGGATGCCACCGAACTGATGAACATGAGCGGCGCGCAAAATCTGCTGGTCGGCTGGGGCGCGCGCGATTTCTATACCACCGTCGGCACCTATGGCGATGTCACGGCGCGGGCCACCTGGCGCGGGGCCGTCAGTGACGCTTCGGTCGTGCGGCTGGATGTGGTTGGCGCTGTGCCCGAAACGCTGGAGCTGCGCCGCCTGAACATGACCGACACGCAATACGCCCGTTTCCTGACCGCCCTGCGCGCCACCCTGACCGGCGATGCCCCGCTGGACAATCCCGGCTTTACCACCACCGATCTGTTCTATCCCGCCACCGGTCAATTCAACCTCTTTCGCACCTGCAACGTCTGGGTCGGACAGATGATCCGTGCGGCAGGTCTGCGCTTTGGCCGGTGGACGCCGCTGCCTGTTTCGGTCAGCCTGTCGCACTGGCTGTACCAATCCGGCGACTGAGCCGCCTGCCGCCCCGTCGGGATTTGAGTTTACTTTGCAAGATGAAGCCGGGACCGTCTGCGCGAACTAATTCCGCCTGCACCGGGCGCACCATCTGGAAGCTGTGGGCTGCCTGTGGCACAAGACTGCCAAAGCCAGCAGCGAGGGTGCGATGTCAGGGAAATTCGGAAAAGGGTGCCACCTGCACCTGATCGACGGCTCGGCGTTCATCTTTCGCGCCTACCACGCGCTGCCACCGCTGACGCGCAAATCGGACGGGCTGCCCATCGGGGCGGTCGCGGGGTTCTGCAACATGCTGCAGCGCTATGTCGAAGGCAACACCGGCAGCGACGTGACCCATGTCGCGGTGATATTTGACAAGGGCAGCCACACATTTCGCAACGACATGTACGACCAGTACAAGGCCAACCGCGAGGCAATGCCTGAAGACCTGCGCCCGCAGATCCCGCTGACCCGCACCGCGACCGAGGCGTTCAACATCGCCTGCAAGGAAAAGGAAGGCTTTGAGGCGGACGATATCATCGCCACGCTGGCCGTGCAGGCCCGCGCTGCCGGGGGCCGTTGCACCATCATCAGCAGCGACAAGGACCTGATGCAACTGGTCGGCGACGGCGTCGAAATGCTGGACGCGATGAAGAACAAGAGCATCGACCGCGACGGCGTGTTCGAGAAGTTCGGTGTCTTCCCGGACCGCGTGGTGGATGTGCAGGCGCTGGCGGGCGACAGCGTCGACAACGTGCCCGGCGCGCCCGGCATCGGGATCAAGACCGCAGCCTTGCTGATCAACGAATTCGGCGATCTGGATGCGCTTCTGGCGCGTGCCGACGAGATCAAGCAGCCCAAGCGGCGTCAGACGCTGATCGACCATGCCGACCAGATCCGCCTGAGCCGTGATCTGGTGCAACTGGACGAAAACACCCCGCTGGACTTCACTCTGGACGATCTGGAAGTGCGCGACCCCGACCCCGAACGGCTGCTGGCGTTTCTGGCCGAGATGGAGTTCCGCACCCTGTCCAAACGCATCGCCGAGGCGCTCCACGTCGAAGCGCCGGTGATCGAGGACAAGACCCCAGCACCTGCCGATATGCCCGAGATGGAGGCTGTGCCGTTCAATGCGGATGGCTATGAGCACGTCCGCGACGCCGCCGGGCTGCAGGTATGGATCGACCGCATCCGCGAGCGTGGATACGTGGCCGTGGACACCGAAACCACGGGTCTGGATGAGATGGTTGCCGAACTGGTGGGCATTTCGCTCTGTGTAGACGCCGGACAGGCCTGTTATGTCCCGCTGATCCACAAGGACAGCGGCACCGATGATCTGTTCGGCTCGGACGCGCTGGCCGAGGGGCAGATGCCGCTGGAACAATGTCTTGAAATGCTGACTCCGGTGCTGCAGGACCCTTCGATCCTGAAGATCGGGCAGAACATGAAGTACGACGCCAAGATATTCGCGCAGATTGGCATAGCCGTAGCACCCATCGATGACACCATGCTGCTGTCCTATGCGATGCACGCGGGCCTGCACAATCACGGCATGGACGCGCTGTCGGAACGCTATCTGGGGCACACGCCGATCCCGATCAAGCCGCTGCTGGGCTCTGGCAAATCCGCGATCACCTTCGACCGCGTGCCGCTGGACAAGGCGGTGCCTTATGCTGCCGAAGATGCCGATATCACGCTACGTCTGTGGCAAACACTGAAGCCGCAGTTGCACCGTGTTGGCGTGACCAAGGTGTATGAGACGCTGGAGCGCCCGCTGGTGCCGGTTCTGGCCGCAATGGAGCGGTCGGGCATCAAGGTCGACCGCGATACGCTGTCGCGGATGTCCAACGCCTTTGCTCAGAAGATGGCGGGGCTGGAGGACGAGATTTACCAGATGGCAGGCCGCAAGTTCAACGTGGGTTCGCCCGCGCAGGTGGGCGAGGTTCTGTTCGAGGACATGGGCCTTGAGGGCGGCAAGAAGGGCACCAACGGCAAGTATTCCACCGGGGCCGACATTCTCGAAGACCTTGCCACCCTGCACGATTTCCCGCGCCGGATTCTGGACTGGCGGCAGCTGAGCAAGCTGAAATCGACCTATACGGATGCGCTTCAGGATCACATCAACCCAGATACGGGCCGCGTGCACACATCGTATTCCATCGCGGGCGCGTCCACGGGGCGGCTGGCGTCGACCGATCCGAACCTGCAGAACATTCCGATCCGCAGCGAGGAAGGCCGCCGCATCCGCGAAGCATTCGTAGCCGAGCAGGGCAAGACGCTGGTGGCGCTGGACTACAGCCAGATCGAGCTGCGCATTCTGGCGCATATCGCGGACATTCCCGAGCTGAAACAGGCCTTTGCCGATGGTATCGACATTCACGCGCTGACCGCGTCCGAGATGTTCAATGTCTCGCTCGACGACATGACGCCCGACATTCGCCGTCAGGCCAAGGCGATCAACTTTGGTGTGATCTATGGCATTTCCGGCTTTGGACTGGCGCGCAATCTGCGCATTCCGCGGGCCGAGGCGCAGGGGTTCATCGACCGTTATTTTGAACGCTTCCCCGGCATCCGCACCTATATGGACGACACCAAGGCATTCGCCAAAGAGCACGGCTTTGTCCAGACGCTGTTCGGTCGCAAGATCCACACGCCCGAGATCGCCAGCAAGGGCCCGCGTGCCGGTTTTGCCGCCCGCGCCGCGATCAACGCGCCGATTCAGGGCACTGCCGCCGACGTGATCCGCCGCGCGATGATCCGGATGCCAGCGGCGATCGCGGACATTCCTGCCACGATGCTGTTGCAGGTGCACGATGAATTGCTGTTCGAGGTAGACAGCGGGTCAGAAGACGCGCTGATAGACGCCGCCCGCGATGTGATGGAAAACGCCGCCGATCCGGTGGTCAAGCTGGACGTTAAGCTGACGGTGGATGCAGGCCAAGGCGCGAACTGGGCCGAGGCGCACTAGTAGGGTCACCCTAAAAACAGTTCCCTGCGCATCTCTGGAGTTTGAACACCCAGCCCGGAGTCAACGCACCTAGTGCCGCCGGACAGCGCCCGACCGCCCCATGGGCGGGCGCTTTTGCAGCGTCGTTCATCATTTCATTCTCGATCCAAGCGGTGAGATAAACTTGTATACACTACTGGTCCAATGCCCACCCGCAGTCGCGCGCTGCCCTCTGTCCAGCTTACAGCGTGCCCTAGCCTTAGCCCTGCACAGTCATCCGCGCCACCATGCGCCGCGCCAGCGGGGCCACGAACAGAACCACCGGAAAGGCCACGACCCAGCTGGTCAGCCATGCGCTCATCCAGATGCCAAAGAACCCGTCCCAAGCATCGGTGACGCGCAACATACTGATGCCCGAGACGATCAGCGACATCATTCCGCTGAGGAATAAACCAAATACAATAGGGGCATAACGCGCGGGAATCATCGGCAAACCTCGTTGGCGGTTGTGCCAAGGATTACCCGCGACTTGCAGGGCAGGTCCAGCCTTGGGGGTGCAAAAACTGGTCGTGACGCAAGCACGCCTAAGCCAGCCGCATCCAGTCCAGCGTTTTGCCGGTAGGATCACCCGGCGTGTACTCGGCGCAGACCCAGCCGTCATAGCCGCTGTCATCAATCGCGCGGAACAAGGCGGGAAAATCCACGACGCCAGACCCCGGCGGACCACGATCCGGGGCGTCTCCGATCTGGATATGGCGGATCAGGGGGCGCATCGTGGCGAAACACACCAGCGCATCGCCGGTGATTTCCTGCGCGTGATAGCTGTCCCATTGCAGTGCCAGATTGTCGGCGCCAACCTCGTTGATGATCCCGGCGGCAAGGTCGAAATCGTTCAGGAAGTAGCCCGGAGCGGAGGCGGGACACAAAGGCTCCAGCGTCAGTGTCAGGCCCTTGGGTGCCAGATCGCAGGCACGTTTGAGGTTTTCCACCATCGTCGCACGGGCCCCGTCACCCTGCGCTACGCCCGACATCACGTGAATGAACGACACGCCCAGCGCCTGCGCAAACCTTGCGGCGCGGCGCATGTCGTGGGCAAACCGCTCTTCTTGCCCTGCAACCGCCGGAAAACCACGCTCACCGCCAGTGTAATTCGGCGGCGGCGCGTTGATCAGGATCATCTCCAGTGCGTTACGCCGCAGCGCTTGCTGAATTTCTCCGGCAGGAAAGTCATAGGGAAACAGCACTTCGACAGCCTTGAATCCCGCATCGGCCGCCGCGTCAAAACGGTCAAGGAAGGGCAGCTCGGGCCAAAGATGTGTAAGGTTTGCGGCAAATCTGGGCATGGACGCCAACTTGGCCCACCCCGCAGGGCGCGCCAAGGTCTAATCGTGCAGCGTCAGGGCAATTCGGTCACGGCAATTCGTCGGAGGGGATGATGCCAAAGAACGCGCCCTTGGACCACACGCCGAACCAGCCGTCGTGATGCGCGCCGATGTCCACCAGCCGGTAAAAGCTCTTGCGGTCGATCAGCGCCTCGAGGTTGCGGCGCACGATGATATAGGGCGAGGGCTCTCCGGTGTCTGCGTCCCGTTCGACACGGATCGGCACGTCCGGGCCAGCGATGGTCACGTCGTCGGTGTTGGTCACAAAGGTCAGTTCCTGATCCTTGCCTTCACCTTCGACGTCGAAATCCACCGCCAGAAACGGCGCATCCTCAACGGTGATCCCGACCTTTTCGACCGGAGTGACCAAAAAGTAATCATCGCCTTCGCGCTTGAGAATCGATGCGAACATTTTGACCAGTCCGGGCCGCCCGATGGGCGTGCCCTGGTAGAACCACGTGCCATCGCGCTTGATTTGCATGTCCAGGTCGCCGCAAAACTCAGGGTCCCACTTTTCAACCGGCGGCAGTCCGCGCGTTTTTGCTGCTTTTATCGACGCAACAAGGCTGTCTGCGTTGGGCGTCACGATTTTTTGTCCGCTCATGAGTGGATTTTACCCCTTCCGGCTTTTGCTATTTCGCGTTTGCACGATACGTTGTCTGCAACAGCAATATAACCTGCGAGAGTGAAAAGTCATGAGTGACGCCGAAAACATGGTGGCCGAAATCGAAGCACTGGGCGAGAAGCTGGCCGAAGCCAAGGCGTCGATCACCCGCCGGTTCATCGGGCAACCCCGTGTTGTCGAGCTGACGTTGACGGCGCTGTTGTGCGGTGGTCACGGCCTGCTGATCGGTCTGCCCGGTCTGGGCAAGACGCGTCTGGTCGAAACGCTCAGCACCGTGATGGGGCTGGACGGCAACCGTGTGCAATTCACCCCCGACCTGATGCCCGCTGACATTCTGGGATCAGAGGTGCTGGACACCGCCGCCGATGGCAGCCGTGTGTTCCGCTTTTTGCCCGGCCCGATTTTCTGCCAGTTGCTGATGGCCGACGAGATCAACCGCGCCTCGCCGCGCACCCAGTCGGCACTTTTGCAGGCGATGCAGGAAAAAACCGTGACCGTCGCGGGCGAAGATCGCCCTCTTGGCAATCCTTTTCACGTTCTGGCCACGCAAAACCCGATCGAGCAAGAGGGCACCTATCCCCTGCCCGAGGCGCAGCTGGACCGGTTTCTGGTGCAGATCGACGTCAACTATCCCGACCGCGACACCGAGCGAGACATCCTGATCGCCACCACCGGCGAGCTTGAGGACAAATCGGTTGCGGTGTTCTCTGACGGTGAACTTCTGGCAGCCCAGCGTCTGCTGCGGCGGATGCCGGTGGGCGACAGCGTTGTCGAGATGATCCTCGATCTGGTGCGTGCGTTCCGCCCCGATGCGCCCGATGCCTCGCAGCAGGTGCGCGATATCGTGGCCTGGGGACCCGGCCCGCGCGCCTCGCAGGCGCTGATGCTGGCGGTGCGCGCCAAGGCGTTGCTGGATGGCCGTCTGGCCCCCTCCGCCGAAGACGTCGTCGATATGGCACGGCCTGTCCTGAGCCACCGCATGGCGCTGAACTTTGCCGCGCGCGCACGGGGCGACAGCCTTGTCGATCTGATTGAAACCACCGCTGCGGGCCTGTCCCGCCGGGGTGAGGCCGCCGCGTGACGCCAGACCCGATCACCCTGCGCCAGTCTGCCGAGGATCAGGCCGCGCGCCTGCCCGCGCTGCTAGCCCGCGCCGAGCATCTGGCAGGCGCTGTTCTGTTGGGCGATCACGGACGCAGACGGGCAGGCACCGGCGATGATTTCTGGCAATACCGCCCCGCGCAGATAGGCGACAGCCGCCGCATGATCGACCACCGCCGCAGTGCGATGGGCGACACGCAGTTCGTGCGCGAACGCGAATGGCAGATTGCGCAATCGGTGATGCTGTGGTGCGATCAGGGGGCCTCGATGCGGTTTCACAGCACCGACGCGCTGCCGACCAAGGCCGAGCGCGCGCGGGTTTTGACGCTGGCACTGGCGATCCTGCTGGTGCGTGGCGGCGAACGCGTGGGGTTGACCGGCACCCGACTGCCGCCCCGTCGTGGACGGATGCAGGTGATGCAGCTTGCCGAAATGCTGTCGGAGGATTCCGACGATGA
Source organism: Sulfitobacter sp. (assembly GCA_024636445.1). GTDB lineage: Bacteria > Pseudomonadota > Alphaproteobacteria > Rhodobacterales > Rhodobacteraceae > Pseudosulfitobacter. Next base: position 2,970 of record JAGXHE010000085.1, on the reverse strand, counting down.
TTACAGCCCGCCCGAACACCGCGCGATGATCCCGCACGCGCAGGCCACGTTCGTGTCGGACTTCATGGGCGATATCGGCGGCGTGCAACTGGCCCTGACCAAGGCTGCCGATCGTGGCGTGCGCGGTGTGCTGATGCATGTGCTCGACCCTTCGGAAGAGGCATTTCCCTTTCGCGGGCGCACCATCTTTGAAAGCGTCGGCGGCACCTTGCGCCACGAGACGCTGAAGGCGAACGACCTGCGCGACCGCTATCTGGAACGCCTTGCCGCCCGTAAGGCCGAGCTTCAGCGGCTCTGCGGGCTCACCGGCTGGCACTACGGCGTGCACCATACCGACAGCAGCCCGCAATCGGCGCTGTTGTGGCTGTACCGCGCGATGGACAGAACAGTGATGGCACGCGGATGACGATACTGGGCGGCATAGGATTCACGGCACCGTGGTTGCTGGTGGCGCTGGCGGCTTTGCCGATCCTCTGGCTGATCCTGCGCGCGGTTCCGCCCGCGCCGATCCGCCGCCGGTTCCCCGGCGTGGCGCTGCTGCTGGGGCTGAACGATGCCGATGCGGTGTCGGACCGCACACCATGGTGGCTGTTGCTGCTGCGGATGCTGGCCGTGGCGCTGGTGATCCTTGGCCTTGCCGGTCCGGTAATGAACCCCGAAACCGAGCGCGCCCGTATTGGCGGCCCCCTGCTGGTGGTGCTTGACGGCACTTGGGCAGGAGCCGCGCACTGGCCGCAGATGATCGAAACGCTTCAGGGCGAACTGGACCGCGCCGCCGCCGACAACCGAACGGTTGCGGTGCTGCAACTGACGCGCCCCGAACCCCCGGTATTTCAGGCGGCCAGCACATGGCCCGCACGTCTTGCAGGGCTGCAACCCGAGCCATGGCAACCGGGCAGCGCCCAGATTGATATGGCCCTTGATCTGATCGCCCAGAGCGACGCTGCCAGCACAATCTGGATCGGCGACGGGCTGGCCTATGAAGGACAAGACCGGGTGCTGGCGGCTGTGGAGAACTTGGGGCCGCTTTCGGTGATCCAGTCTGGGCAGAACATCCTTGGGATGACCCCCGCGACCTATGCCGAGGGCGCTGTGCAACTGTCGGTGTCCCGCGCGGCAAGCGGGCCTGCGCGCGCCGTGACCGTGCTGGCACAGGGGCGCGATCCCGCAGGCAATCCGCGCACTCTGGCAACCGCTCAGGCAGAGTTTGCCGATGGCGCGACCGAGGCACAGACCGAAGTGGTGCTGCCCGCCGAGTTGCGCGCCCGTGTCACCCGTTTCGAAATTCAGGGCGGGCGCAGCGCCGGTGCAATGACCCTGACCGACGACAGCCTGCGCCGCCGCGAAGTCGCTTTGATCGCAGGCCGCTCTGACCGCGAAGGGCTCGAATTGCTCTCACCGCTGCACTACCTGCAACAGGCGCTCGCCCCTACGGCCGACCTGATCGACGGTGATTTGACCGACGTTCTGCCCGCCAACCCGGATGTGATCGTTTTGGCCGATGTGGCAGGCCTGACCGACAGCGAAACCGCCGATCTGACAACATGGGTCGAGAACGGCGGGCTGCTGTTGCGTTTTGCAGGACCGCGTGTCGCCGCCAGCGATGTCAGCCGCGAGACGGTCGATCCGCTGATGCCCGTGCGCCTGCGCAGCGGTGGCCGCAGCGTCGGTGGCGCAATGAGCTGGGGCGAGCCGAAATCGCTGGCCCCCTTCCGCAACAGCTCGCCGTTTTTCGGCCTGAGCATCCCCGAAGACGTGCGTGTCAGCGCGCAGGTGATGGCACAACCCGGCCCCGATCTGGCTGAAAGCGTGATTGCCGACCTGTCCGATGGCACCCCTCTGGTCACCCGCAAGCGTATGGAACAAGGTCAGGTGGTGCTGTTCCACGTCACGGCCAACGCCGAATGGTCCACCCTGCCTCTGTCGGGACTGTTTGTTGAAATGATGGAACGGCTGGCGGTCTCGTCCGCCGCCACCACCCCAGAGGCCGCCGATCTTGAGGGCACCGTATGGCAGCCCGAACAGGTGATGGATGGCTACGGCGCGCTGCGCGACGCGGGTACGTTGCCCGGTATCGAAGGGCCCCGGCTGGTCGACGCACCGCTTGGCCCCGACATGCTGCCCGGTATCTATGCCTCTGACGACCGCTTTCTGGCCCGCAACGTACTGGGTGCCGACGCGGTTCTGACCCCTTCGGCATGGCCCGCGCGCGTCGATGTCACCGGCTTTCGCAGCGCCCCGCCCGAGGCTTTGGGCGGTCTGCTGATGGCGCTGTCGCTGCTGCTTCTGGCGGTCGATGTGGTCGCATCGCTGGCATTGTCGGGACGGTTGGGACCGACCCGCGGCGCAGTCGCAGCCCTCGCGCTGGTGCTGATGCTGCCGCAAGGCGCCGACGCGCAGGACACCGAAATCCAGAGCGCTATCGAAGCGACATCCGAAGTCGTGCTGGCCCATGTCCTGACCGGCAACGCCGATATCGACGAGATCGCCGAGGCCGGTTTGCGCGGTCTGTCCGACACCTTGTTCTTCCGCACCTCAGTCGAACCCGCCCCGCCGATGGGTGTGAACCTCGAAACCGACGATCTGGCGTTTTTCCCCATACTCTACTGGCCGATCACCCCCGATCAGCCGCGCCCCTCTGCCGAGGCCTACGGACGGCTCAACGACTATATCCGGTCCGGCGGGCTGATCCTGTTCGACACCCGCGACGCCAATGTCGCAGGCTTCGGCACCGCCAGCCCCAATGGTCGCAAGTTGCAGGACCTGGCCGCACCGCTGGATATTCCCGCGCTGGAGCCGGTCCCCGGCGATCATGTGCTGACCCGTACGTTCTACCTGTTGCAGGACTTTCCGGGCCGCCACACCAGCCGCGATGTCTGGGTCGAAGCGTCCCCTGCCGATGCGGAACAGGTCGCGGGGATGCCGTTTCGCAATCTCAACGATGGTGTCACCCCGGTGGTAATCGGCGGC
>JAGXHE010000084.1 GCA_024636445.1 Sulfitobacter sp. | reverse complement strand
CGGCTTGCGCGGGCACTGATCAAAGCGGGCGAACTGACGGGCAGCGACGGCGAGCGCCGCAAGATCGCGCAGATCTGCCTGACCGATATCGCACCAGCCCCGCTGCCGCCTTCGGATGGGCCGGAAATCAGCCGGCGGCAGGGTGATCTGTCCGACGCAAGCTTTACCGCCGCCCTCGCCGGCGAAGGTTTCGACAGCATCTTTCACCTCGCGTCCTATCTCACGCTCCAAGCCGAACAAGACCCCGCCCGCGCCTATGCGGTGAACGTCGAGGCGCTGCGCAGACTGGTCGATGCAGCGCAGAACCGGCCCAAGGTGGTCTTTACCTCGTCCATCGCTATTTTCGGCGGGACGCTGCCTGATGAAGTGGGCGATGATCTGAACCCGGTGCCGACGACGACCTATGGCATTCACAAGGCGATCAACGAGTTGCTGATCGCGGATTATTCGCGCCACGGACGCATCGACGGGCGCGTGTTGCGCTTGCCCATCGTACTGATCCGCCCCGGCGCGGCTTTGCCCGCCGTGTCCGACAGGGTGGCCGGTATCGCGCGCGCGCCGATGAACGGGCAGGACATTGCAGCCCCGCTGCCACCCGATATGCGAATGCCGGTGGTGTCGGTGGGCAAGGTCGTCGAGGCGCTGGTGCGCGTGCATGATCTGCCCGCCGATGTGCTGCCACCCAAGCGCGCGTTCAATCTGCCCGCGCTGACGGTCAGCGCCGCCGACATGGCAGCAAGCGTGGCGCGGATGGGCGGCACCGGGCAGGTCAGCTTTGATGACCCCGATCCGGCAATGTCCGCCATCGTCGCAGGCTGGCCGCGCCGTTTCGTGTCGGCCACGGCGTCTGAACTGGGCATCGGGCCGGATGCGGACTTTGACGCGATCATCGCCGATTATCTTGTACATAAAGAGGGCTGAGATGACCAACATCTGCATCATCGGTGCCGGTTCGTCCGGCGTGACCGTCGCCAAATCCCTGCGCGAAAAGGGTCTGGCCTTCGATATCTTCGAAAAAGGCAGCGATATCGGGGGCATGTGGCGCTATGAAAACGACAACGGCCAAAGCTCCTGCTACGCCTCGCTGCACATCGACACCTCGCGCCCGAACCTCGGATACTCGGATTTCCCGATCGACCCGACGCTGCCTGATTTCCTGAGCCATGGGCAGTTTCTGCGCCATCTGGAGGCCTATGCCGATGCCAACGACATCCGCTCGCGGGTCACCTTCGGCACCGAAGTCACCAGCGTGTCCCCCAAGGGCGAGGGGTGGGCGGTGACGCTTTCCACCGGAGAAACCCTTGATTATGCGCATGTAATTGTTGCCAACGGTCACCTGTCCGATCCGCGCACACCAGCGTTCAAGGGTCAGTTCGACGGCAAGCAGATCCATTCGCACCATTACCGCACCGCCGCCCCGTTCGAGGGGCAGCGTGTGCTGGTCGTGGGGCTAGGCAACTCTGCTGTCGATATCGCGGTCGATCTGGCGCGGCGCGCCGAGCATGTGACGGTCTCGACCCGCCGCAGCGCCTGGATCATTCCGAAATACCTTATGGGCGTGCCGATTGACCAATGGTCGGGGTTTCTGGTGCGCCGCATGAAACTGCCGGTGACATGGGCGCGCCGCGTGATGGCGCGGCTGATCCGGCTGGGGCAGGGAGACCAGCGCCGTTTCGGACTGCCGCGCCCTGCGCATCCGATGTGGCGCGAACATGCCACGCTCAGCCAGGAATTGCTGCCCTGTATCGGGCACGGCTATATCGACGTAAAGCCCGACGTGGCCGAGTTGCGCGGCGACAGGGTTGTTTTCACTGACGATAGCCAAGCGCGCTATGACGCGATCATCTACGCCACCGGGTACAACATCACCTTTCCCTTTCTGGCGCGCGACGTGTTCGACCCGCAGCAGGACGCAGGCAACCTGTATCGCCGCATGGTGTCGCCTTCGTATCCGGGTCTGATCTTTGCCGGTCTGGTGCAGCCCGTGGGACCGACGATCCCGCTGGTGGAAACTCAAGGCAAATGGATCGCATCCCTGCTGGCCGGAGAGGTCGCATTGCCTGATGAGAAGGGCATACAAAGCGAAATCGCCGATCACCGCGAACGGCAGCGTCGCACCTATCTTGGCTCAGCGCGCTATGTGCTCGAGGTTGACTACAGCCTTTATACCAAGCAAATGAAAGGAGACATGGCGCAGGGTGCGTCCTGATACGGAGCGTTCGATGCCAAATCTGACCGACAGCCCCCTCCGATACGGCATCGTCAGCCGCTGGTTGCACTGGGGCATGGCCGCGCTGTTTGCCGCGCAATTCCTGTCAGCTGCAGCGCATTGGGCGCTGCCTCGTGAGAATGCATTGCGCGAATTGCTGTGGGGCTATCACCCATCTTTGGGTGCTGCGCTGTTCCTGCTGGTGCTGTTGCGCGGGGTCTGGGGGCTGGCCAATATCCAGCGCCGTCCTGCCCATGTCGGCAAGCTGGGACGTGCAGCAATCGCGGGGCATATGGCGATTTATGCGTTGATGGTGATCGTGCCTGCGGTCAGGATTCTGGCCGTCGCAGGAAGCAAAGGCGGCGCGAGCTTTTTCGGGATAACGGTCTTTCCCGCGCGCGAGGCAGAGATCGCGTGGATGCGGGCTCCTGCGGCGTGGCATGGCGAAATGGGCTGGATTCTCGCCCTTTTGGTGCTGGGTCATATCGCGATGGCGGTCTTCTGGCACCATCTGGTCCGGCGCGACGATACGCTGAAGCGTATGGCCAGGTAGGCCGATATCGGGGGCGTTGATGATGGGGCGGCGATTCAGTTTGGGTTTGCGCTCATGCGGACCGGATGCCGCAAAAGTGTAGCGGATGCGTTAAAGTGGGGCCGGATCAGCGACTTCATACTCGATTTTGATGGAAAATCGGGCTCTCAGCCACGGCCCGTGGTCTTCGCTGTAAAGGCTCAGGGCAAGATGAAGCATACATTGGTGCAGGTTTCGACGGGTCGCGGGGTTGCAGGTCGGAAATGGCGATACTAAGACTCAGGTAACACCTTTGCAGGTATGGTCCCGCAAAGACTGACGAGGCAGGAACCCATGCACGATCCCATCGACACCTATATGAACACACTGGTCCCCATGGTGGTGGAACAGACAAGCCGCGGCGAACGCGCCTATGACATCTTCTCGCGCCTGTTGAAGGAGCGGATCATTTTCCTCTCCGGTCCGGTACACGATGGCATGTCGTCGCTGATCGTCGCACAGTTGCTGCACCTTGAGGCGGAGAACCCCAGCAAGGAAATCAGCATGTATATCAACAGCCCCGGCGGCGTTGTGACATCTGGCCTGTCGATCTACGACACCATGCAGTACATCAAACCCAAGGTCAGCACGCTGGTCATCGGGCAGGCGGCCTCGATGGGGTCCTTGCTGCTGACGGCTGGCGCCGAAGGCATGCGTTTCTCGCTGCCCAACAGCCGCGTGATGGTGCACCAGCCGTCGGGTGGCTATCAGGGTCAGGCGACCGACATCATGATCCACGCGCAGGAAACGCAAAAGTTGAAGACGCGCCTGAACGAGATCTACGTGCATCACACCGGCCAGACCTTGGAAAAAGTCGAGGCGGCGCTGGAGCGTGACAACTTCATGTCGCCGGACGAAGCCAAGGAATGGGGCCTGATCGACGAGATCGTCGCCAACCGCGACAAGGCCGAAGAGGCCAAGGACGACGCTAAATAAGGCAGTGTCGGCTATACGGCACGGGTGCCCGTGCGCGGCCATTTGGCATTCGGGCATTTTGACATTGTGGACGGTCTGGGGCTGGCCTAAACTGGCCCCAACATCCTCGAAACAGGCTGCGGCGTCATCGGGCGGGGCAGTGATAAACGGCAAAAACCTGAAAGGGTGGACATGGCGAATACTTCCGGCGGCGACAGCAAGAATACGCTTTACTGCAGCTTTTGCGGCAAAAGCCAGCACGAGGTCCGCAAGCTGATTGCGGGGCCAACCGTTTTCATCTGTGATGAATGCGTCGAATTGTGCATGGACATCATCCGCGAAGAAACCAAGGCCAGCGGGCTGAAATCGACCGACGGTGTCCCCACGCCCAAAGACATTTGCGGCGTGCTGGACGATTACGTGATCGGTCAGATGATGGCCAAACGCGTGCTGTCCGTGGCGGTGCACAACCACTACAAACGGTTGAACCACGCCCAAAAAGGCGGCGATATCGAACTGTCGAAATCCAACATCCTGCTGATCGGCCCCACCGGCTGCGGCAAGACCCTGCTGGCACAGACGCTGGCACGGATTCTGGATGTACCGTTCACTATGGCAGATGCGACGACGCTGACCGAAGCGGGTTACGTGGGCGAAGATGTGGAAAACATCATCCTCAAGCTGCTGCAATCAAGCGAATACAACGTCGAGCGTGCTCAGCGCGGCATCGTCTATATCGACGAGGTCGACAAGATCACGCGCAAGTCCGAAAATCCGTCGATCACCCGCGATGTGTCGGGCGAGGGCGTGCAGCAGGCCTTGCTGAAACTGATGGAAGGCACCGTGGCCTCGGTGCCGCCGCAGGGCGGGCGCAAGCATCCACAGCAGGAATTCCTGCAAGTGGACACCACGAACATCCTGTTCATCTGCGGCGGGGCCTTTGCGGGTCTGGACCGTATCATCGCAGCGCGCGGCAAAGGCTCGGCCATGGGCTTTGGTGCCGATGTGCGTGACAACGATGCCCGCGGCGTCGGCGAGATTTTCACCGACCTGGAGCCCGAGGATCTGCTGAAATTCGGTCTGATCCCGGAATTCGTTGGCCGTTTGCCAGTTCTGGCGACGCTGGAAGATCTGGACGAAGACGCGCTGGTTACCATCCTGACCCAGCCCAAGAACGCCCTGGTCAAGCAGTACCAGCGTCTGTTCGAAATTGAAGACACGGTTCTGACGTTTACCGATGATGCGCTGACCGCGATTGCCAAACGCGCCATCAAGCGCAAAACTGGTGCACGCGGTCTGCGGTCGATCCTGGAAGATATCTTGCTGAACACCATGTTCGAGCTGCCCGGTCTGGACAGCGTAACCGAAGTGGTCGTCAACGAAGAGGCGGTGAATTCCGACGCAGCGCCGCTGATGATCTACGCGGATGCGAAAAAAGAACCTGCATCGGCGGGCTAAGGCCGGATGCCTTGGATAATGTGACAAAGGCGGTGCTCAGGCGCCGCCTTTTTCGTAGCAACACTGGGAAAAAGACATGACGATCAAGCGGATACATTCAGGCGGCGCGTTCGAAGCCAAGATCGGCTATTGCCGCGCCGTGGTTGCGGGCGGCTTTGTCCATGTGGCGGGCACCGTGGGGCAGGGTGACACTGTCGAAGCCCAATGCGCCGACGCGCTGGCAATCATCGGCAAGGCGTTGACCGAGGCAGGCACCGGCTTCGAGAACGCCGTGCGCGTGACCTATATGCTGCCAAAGGCCGCCGATTTCGAAGCGTGCTGGCCGGTGTTGCAAAAGGTGTTTGGTGAAAACCCACCTGTTGCCACAATGATCGAATGTGGACTGATCGACGCCAAATATCTGATCGAGATCGAAGTGACGGCGCGGGCGGGCGCGTAACCGCCCGAATAAATGGCTGCGCGCACCTGTCCACTGGACCTCGGGCGTCACATGCGGCATAGACAGATCAAAGCTTTCGGAGGCCAAATGGGTATTCTCAAATCAATGTTGCGCGCGGTGACGTGGTGGAACGGGCAAACCCTGAACACGCAGCTGTTCACTTGGCGCAAAGGCAACAAGGTCGGCGAAGATGCCGAGGGCAACATCTTTTACCGCAATGCAGACGACAGCAAACGCTGGGTGATCTTCAACGGCGAGGCGGAAGCGTCGCGCATCGATCCCAGCTGGCACGGTTGGCTTCACCGCACCTGGGACGAGCCGCCGACAGACAAGCCGCTGATCCACAAGGTCTGGGAAAAGCCGCATCAGGAAAACCTGACCGGCACCGCACTGGCCTATGCGCCCGCAGGATCGATCCGGCGCGTGCAACCCGCCGAGCGCACCGACTACGAGGCTTGGAGCCCCGAATAAATGGCCGAAAACACAACAGAAGTTCTGGTGGGCGGCGTGGTTCTGGCCGGTGCAGTCGCCTTTGGCATCTATGCGGCACAGGCGGCAGGTCTGAAAACGGGCGGCGACAGCTATCCGTTGCAGGCCAGCTTTCGCAGCCTCGAAGGCATCAGCGTCGGCACCGACGTGCGTCTTGCGGGCGTGAAAGTGGGCACGGTGTCCGGTGTCACGCTGAACCCGGAAACGTTCCGCGCCGACACCACAGTTGCCCTCGCGAACACCATCGAAATCCCCGATGACAGCGCCATTGTGATCAGCTCGGAGGGATTGCTTGGCGGCAATTTTGTTGAAATCGTGCCGGGAGGATCACCCTTTTCCTTCGGGCCGGGCGATGTGATCACCGACACCCAAGGGGCCGTATCCCTGATTTCGCTGCTGCTGAAATTTGTCGGCGGCGGCAGCGACGGAGCCTCCGAGTGAAACATCTGATTGCTGCTTTGTCGTTGATGATGCTCGCGTTGCCTGTGGCGGCGCAAGAGACGTCTCAGGCCGGTGGCGCGGTTTTGCGCGGGTTGGACACGTTCAACGGTCACGTCACCGACATGGAAGTGCGCGCAGGTCAGAATGTTGAATTTGGCCGCATGAACATCGTGTTACGCGATTGTCGCTACCCGGTTGGCAACCCCGCGGGCGATGCATTTGCGTCGCTTGAGATCAGCCAGGCGGGCCGCGAAGGCGTGATCTTTTCCGGCTGGATGATCGCCTCGGCCCCGGCGCTGAGTGCGATGGAACACCCGCGCTATGACGTCTGGGTGCTGCGCTGCACCACCTCCTGAAGCGTCGGCGGTGGCAGCAAGGTAAAGCTGGCGCTGCCCTTCAACGCACGGTCCAACATTTCATGATAGCCCGCGCGTGACACTTCGACCCCGCCCAGCGACGCCAGATGGTCGGTCAGAAACTGCGTGTCAAACAGGGTGAAACCGCTGCGTTGCAGATGATAGACGCAGGCCCCCAGCGCCATTTTGGACGCATTGGTGCGCCGCGAAAACATGCTTTCGCCAAAGAACGCGGTGCCCAATGTCACGCCGTAGACGCCGCCCACCAAAGCAGGACCTTCGTACAGCTCAAAGGAATGGGCGTAGCCGGCCTTGTGCAAAGCGTTGTAAAGTCCGCGGATTTCGGTGTTGATCCATGTCTCGGACCGGTCGGCGCAGGCGTCGACTGTACCGTCAAAGTCGGCATCGATAGCCACGCGCCAATCGCTGCGCCGCATGGCACGGGCAAGGCTGCGCGACGTATGGAACCCGTCTAGTGGCAGCACCCCGCGCCTTCGCGGATCGACCCAGAAAATCTCCGGGTCGTCGCGGTGTTCGGCCATCGGGAAAATACCGATGCTGTAGCCGTGCAAGAGAATCTCCGGTGTGAGATCCATTATGCAGGCTGCAGATGCGTCTCCAGCCAGTGTTCCAGCCAGTGAATGTTGTAGTTGCCCGAGTGGATGTCTGGCTCTTGCAGCAGCGCATCAAACAGCGGTATCGTGGTGTCCACCCCGTCGACGATCAGCTCGCCCAACGCACGTTGCAGACGCGCCAGCGCTTCGGGACGGTCGCGGCCATGCACGATCAGCTTGCCGATCAGGCTGTCGTAATAGGGCGGGATCGAATAGCCGTCATAGAGCGCGGAATCCATCCGCACGCCCAGTCCGCCGGGCGCATGGTACTGCGTGATCCGGCCCGGGCAGGGCGCAAAGTTGGGCAGACGCTCGGCGTTGATGCGCACTTCGATGGCGTGGCCGTTGATCTTCAGGTCTTCTTGGGTGAACGACATCGGCAAGCCAGCGGCCACACGGATCTGTTCGCGCACCAGGTCGACGCCGAAAATGCCTTCGGTCACAGGGTGTTCCACCTGAAGACGGGTGTTCATTTCGATGAAATAGAACTCGCCATTTTCATACAGAAACTCGATCGTGCCGGCACCGATGTAGTTGATGTTGGCACAGGCGTCGGCGCAAATCTTGCCGATGCGGTCGCGTTCGGCTTGGGTGATTGTGGGGCCGGGGGCCTCTTCGAACACCTTTTGGTGGCGCCGTTGCAACGAGCAATCCCGTTCGCCCAAGTGCACCGCGTTACCTTTGCCGTCCCCAAAGACCTGAATTTCGATGTGTCGGGGCGTGGTCAGATATTTCTCGATATAGACT
>JAGXHE010000083.1 GCA_024636445.1 Sulfitobacter sp. | reverse complement strand
GCGATTTCTGCCAGGTCCCAGTCGTCAATGACCTTGGCACCGTTGAATTTTGGCGCGGGCACGGTGTAATCGCTCCAGTCGATCTTCATCGCATTGGCGCGCGCTTCGGCCAATGGCACGCGTTTCTTGGCGCGTTCTGCACGTTCGTGGCGCTCGGTTACTTCGATATATTCGGATTTGATTCCATCAACATAGGCGCCCTTGCGATCCGCGCTGAGCAACTGGCTGACCACACCCACGGCGCGGCTGGCATCCAGCACATAGATCGCCTGTCCACGGGTGTAGCGTGGGGCGATCTTGACGGCGGTGTGCACCTTGGAGGTGGTCGCACCCCCGATCAGCAGCGGAATGTCGAAGCCTTCGCGCTGCATCTCGGCGGCCATGTGGGCCATCTCGTCGAGGCTGGGCGTGATCAGGCCGGACAGGCCGATCACGTCGACATTTTCGTCGCGGGCGATTTGCAGGATCTTTTGCGGCGGGACCATCACGCCAAGGTCGATGATCTCGTAATTGTTGCAGGCCAGCACGACGCCGACGATGTTCTTGCCGATATCGTGCACGTCGCCCTTGACCGTGGCCATCAGAACCTTGCCTGCTGTTTCACGGCCTACACCGCCGTTCAGGCGCTTTTCTTCCTCCATATAGGGCAGCAGGATCGCGACGGCCTGTTTCATCACGCGGGCGGATTTGACCACCTGCGGCAGGAACATCTTGCCTGCGCCGAACAGGTCACCGACCACGTTCATGCCCGCCATCAGCGGGCCTTCGATCACGTGCAGGGGGCGTTCGGCCTGAAGCCGCGCCTCTTCGGTGTCGGCTTCGATGAATTCGGTGATGCCGTTGACCAGCGCGTGTTCCATCCGCTTTTCGACGGTCCATTCGCGCCATGCCAGATCGCGCACCTTTTCCTCACGCGCGCCGCCGCGAAAGCGTTCGGCAATCTCAAGCATCCGCTCGGTCGCGTCGTCGCGGCGGTTCAGCACCACGTCTTCGCAGCGCTCGCGTAGATCGGGGTCGATCTGGTCGTAAACGACCAGCTGGCCCGCGTTGACGATGCCCATGTCCATTCCCGCCTGAATGGCGTGGTACAGAAACACCGCATGCATCGCCTCGCGGACGGTTTCATTGCCGCGAAACGAGAACGACAGGTTCGACACGCCGCCCGAGACGTGGGCGTGGGGCAGGTTCTGGCGAATCCAGCGGGTGGCTTCGATGAAATCGACGCCGTAGTTGTTGTGCTCTTCGATACCTGTGGCCACGGCAAAGACGTTGGGGTCAAAGATGATGTCTTCGGGCGGAAAGCCGACCTCGTCCGCGAGGATGCGATAGGCGCGTTCGCAGATCTGGGTTTTGCGGGCGCAGGTGTCGGCCTGTCCGTCTTCGTCGAAGGCCATGACGACCACCGCCGCACCGTAGGCCAGACAGAGCCGTGCGTGGTGGCGGAATGCGTCTTCGCCCTCTTTCATGCTGATCGAGTTGACCACGGATTTACCCTGAACGCATTGCAGGCCCGCTTCGATCACCTCCCACTTCGAGCTGTCGATCATGATCGGCACGCGGGCGATGTCGGGTTCAGAGGCGACGAGGTGCAGGAACTCGACCATCGCGGCCTTCGAGTCGATCAGCCCCTCGTCCATGTTGATATCGATGATCTGCGCGCCGTTTTCCACCTGATCGCGCGCCACGTCCAAGGCTGCGGCATAGTCGCGGTTGGTTATCAGTTTGCGAAAACGTGCGGAGCCGGTGACATTGGTGCGCTCACCCACATTCACGAAGGGGATGTCGGGGGTCAGAACGAAGGGTTCAAGGCCGGAAAGGCGCAGGTAGCGGGTCATGCGGCCACCTTTTCGCGTAGTTCGCGGGGGGCATATTGCGCCACGGCCTCGGCTATGGCCTTGATGTGGTCGGGCGTGGTGCCGCAGCAACCACCAACGATGTTCACCAAACCTTCGGCGGCGAATTCACCAACCTGTTTGGCGGTCTCGTCAGGGCCTTCGTCGTATTCGCCAAAGGCATTGGGCAGGCCCGCATTGGGATAGGCGCAGATTAATGTATCGGCGACACTGGCCAGCTCTGCGATGTGCGGGCGCATCGCGGCAGCGCCAAGCGCGCAGTTCAGGCCGACGGTGAACGGGTGGGCGTGGCTGACGGAATGCCAGAACGCGGTAGGGGTTTGCCCCGATAGCGTGCGGCCCGACGCGTCGGTGATGGTGCCGGAAATCATCAGCGGCAGTTTGGTGCCATGTTCCTCGAACGCCTCGTAGCAAGCGAAAATCGCGGCCTTGGCGTTGAGCGTGTCAAAGATTGTTTCGATCAGGATCAGGTCGGCACCGCCAGCGATCAGACCGCGCACCTGCTGGCCGTAGGCGACGCGAAGATCGTCGAAAGTGACGGCGCGGTAGCCCGGATCGTTCACATCGGGGCTAAGCGAGGCGGTGCGGTTGGTCGGGCCCACGGCCCCGGCGACAAAACGCGGTTTGCCGTCAGTTGCGGTGGCGCGGTCCATTGCGCGACGGGCAATGCGTGCGCCGTCGGCGTTCAGGTCGTGCACCGCGTCTTCCATGCCATAATCGGCCTGCGCGATGGTGGTGGAGGAAAACGTGTTGGTCTCGACAATGTCGGCGCCCGCCATCGCAAAGGTAAAGTGAATCTCTTCGACCGCATCGGGCTGGGTCAGGATCAACAGATCATTGTTACCTTTTTGCGGATGCTCGGAGTGATGTCTGCACACATGGCTGGAGCCATGGCCTGCATAGTCGTCCTCGGACAGGCCAAGGGTCTGAATCTGCGTGCCCATCGCGCCATCAAGGATCAGGATGCGTTCGCGGGCCAGATCGGCAAGCTGCCGTGCGGTGTCGGGGGTGCTATGCTGTGTCATGGCGCAGGTATACCGCATCAGCGGGTAGGATTGAAATTCATATTACTGCGAAAGAATATGAATTCTGCGCATGATGATGCTGCGGTCTTGCTGGAGTTTACCCGCGAATAGCCCCGACCGAGTGGCCGGAGGCATGTGTTCAGGTCAGTCCTTGTGGATAGGCTCGGCTGTGAACATGCCGCCCTGGTAGACGCTTTGCGGTGCATCGGCGGGGGGGCAGGGGGTTGCTTCGATCTCGGCGCGGAAGGCTTCCGAGTTGTCCTTGGGCCGCCAGCCGATCAGCTTGGCGGTTTCGGTGTTCCACCAGCCCAGATCGTTGTCGGACACGCCCCAGATGATCGGACAGCCCAGCCTCGGCGCGCGGAACACGCATTCGATCAGCGAGATGAAATCGTCGGGCGACATCCATGTTGCCAGCATTCGCCGGTCGCGGGGCTTTTCAAAGCACGAGCCGATGCGGATTAGTGCTGTCTCCTGCCCAAACTTGGAATGGTACATCGACGCCATCGCTTCGCCGAAGCATTTGGAGACGCCGTAAAGACCGTCGGGCTTGGTCGGGTCGGTGACGTTCAGCACCTGATCCTGCCGGTAGTAGCCGATGGCGTGGTTCGAGGTGGCGAAGAGAACACGCGGCATGCCGTGGGCGCGGGCGGCCTCGTAGAGGTTATAGACGCCGGTGATATTGCCGCGCTGGATCTCGTCCCACGGGCGTTCGACGGATACGCCGCCCAGATGCAGGATGGCGTCGCAGTCCTTGACCAGATCATGAACGGCAGCTTCGTCGCCCAGATCGCAGGTCACGACTTCTTCATTGGCACCTGCGGGGTCCATGTCGGAAATGTCGGACAGGCGCAGCACGTCGGCCATGTGGCCCAGACGGGCGCGGGCCAGTTTCCCAAGGTTTCCGGCGGCTCCGGTTATCAGCAGTCGTTTCATGATATTCCTCTTTATTTCAGCAAGTTCGGTAAGGTCATCGAGATTGCGGGCACATAGGTGACCAGCAGCAGCGCGAACAGGATCGCAAGGTAGAAGGGCCATATCGTCTTGACCGCTTCCTCGATCCTGATCCCGCCGACGACGCAGCCGACGAAAAGACAGGCCCCGACGGGTGGCGTACACAGCCCCAGCCCGAGGTTCATCATCATGATAACGCCGAATTGCACCGGGTCCATGTCGATGCCGACGACGACGGGCAGAAAGATCGGCGTGCAGATGAGTATAAGTGCGGCCATGTCCATGATCATACCCAGAACCAGCAGCGTCAGGTTCAACAGCAGCAGGATGACCAGTGGGTTCGACGACAGCGATGTGACGAATGTGGCCAGATTGTCCGGCACACGGTAAAGCGCGAGCAGGTAGGCAAAAGCCGACGCGGTAGCGACCAGCATCATCACCAGAGCGGTGGTGCGGACCGAGTTGATCACCGCCGCCTTGAAGCCTTCCCACGTCAGTTCGCGGTAGACAAAGATGGTGACAAGCAGCGCCCAGATGGCCCCGAAAGCACCGGATTCGGTGACGGTCATGACGCCCGAGAGCACGCCGCCGACGATGATGACGGCTGTCAGTAGGCCGGGGATTGCGACGAGGAAGCTGATCAGAAGGGCATGCCAGCCGGGGAATTCTTCAGACGGGTAGCCGCGTTTGACCGCGATCCACCATGCGACGATGCCAAGGCAGAGACACATCAGGACGCCGGGAACCACGCCCGCGAGAAACAGCTGCGAGACCGACACGCCGCCACCGGCTGCGACGGCAAACAGGATCATGTTGTGCGAAGGTGGGATGACCACGCCTGCGATAGAAGACGTCACCGTGACGTTGACGGCGTAATCGGCGTCATAGCCTTTTTCCTTCATCACCGGCATCAGGATCGCGCCCAAAGCGGATGTGTCGGCCACGGCCGAGCCGGAAATGCCGCCGAACAGCATCGAGGAGGCCACGTTGACCACACCCAGCCCGCCGCGCGATTTGCCGACGGCACTGGCGGCCAGCCGGACCAGACGGCCCGCGATGCCGCCCTGCATCATCAGATCGCCGGCAAAGATGAAAAACGGGATCGCCAGCAGAGAGAACACCGAAATCCCTGACAGGATGCGTTGAAAGCCGATGAACAGGGGCAGGCCCTCGAACATGAAGCCCGCGACCGTGGCGAGCCCGAGGGCGAAGGCCACCGGCATACCGGCGATCAGGCCAAGGGCGAAGATGCCGAAAAGAAGTGCAAGGCCCATTTAGTGCTCCGTAGGGTCTGTGCCGCGTGCAAGATCGGCAAGGTGAACAAGGGAAAACAACACGCTGAGAACGCCGCAGATGACCATCGGAACGGCGCGCCAGCCTTCGGCGATGCCCAGCATCGGGATGCGACGGCGCCATGTTTTTTCGGCCAAATCATAGCCTTGGGTGGCAAGGTAGAAGCCAAAGATGATGACCCCGATCACCGCGATCCAGCGGAGGGGAACGCGGATGGGCATGGGCATCATTTCACGGATAAAATCGACCGAGAGGTGGGATTTGGTCCACACGCCGACTGCGCCGCCCAGAAAGGTTATCCAGACCACCAGCAGCAATGCGGCCTGCTCTACCCATGTGGGAGTGTCGTTCAGCACGTAGCGGCCAAAGACCAGCCAGCCGAAGATTGCGATGAGAAACACCAGTTGGGTGCCTGCGACGATCATGCAAATCCGCGCGATGGTGTCGAGGACGCGGGTGATCGGGCCGCGTGGCCCGTGGATGTTGGTCAGAAGTGTCATGCGTGCCTCCGGCGAAACGAAAGACCCCGATCCGTTGGGCGGACCGGGGTATCGGGGACTAGGCGATCACTCGGTGGACTGGATGTCCGTGATCAGCACTTCGAGGTCGGGATTGGCCTCGATAAAGCCTGCATAGACCGGGGCCATCGCATCCTGGAACGCTTTGGGGTCCTTTACCTCGTTGATCGCGACGCCTGCGGCTTCGACCTTGGCGCGACTGGCTGTTTCGCGTTCGGCCCAAAGCGCACGTTGCTCTTCGGCGGCGGTGACGGCTGCGGCTTTTACGATGTCTTTGTCTTCATCCGAGAGGGCCTCCCATGCGGCTGTCGAAACGCACAGGCATTCGGGGATGATCAAGTGGTTGGTGATCGAGTAGTATTTGGCAACTTCGAAGTGGTTCGAGCTGTCGTAGGAAGGATAGTTGTTTTCCGCCCCGTCGATCACGCCGGTTTTCAGCGACTGGTAGACTTCGCCGTAGGCCATCGGTGTGGCGTTGCCGCCCAGCTGGTCGACCATGTTGACGTAAAGATCGTTGTTCATGACGCGAAACTTCATGCCGGTCACGTCGGCAGGCGTCTCGATTGGTTTCTTGGTGTTGTAGAAGGAGCGCGAACCGCTGTCGAACCATGACAGGGCGACCAGACCTTCTTCGGCAAGGGCGTCAGAGAAACGCTGGCCAATCTCGCCGTCCATGACGGTGTGCATCTGGTCGACATCGCGGAAGATGAAGGGAAGCGACAGCACGTTGGTCGCAGGCACGATCTGACCCATCGGGCCCATGTTGAAGTTGGCGAAATCCAAGCCTCCGTTG
>JAGXHE010000082.1 GCA_024636445.1 Sulfitobacter sp. | reverse complement strand
GACCCTGTGAATGAAGCGACGCTGGAGCAACTACGATTGACAATGGACTGCGCACCTTCGGTGGGCAATGCGCGACCTTGGCGGGTGATGCGGGTCGAGGATCAGGCCCTGCGCAATGCGGTGCGGGCCAATTTTCTTCGCTGCAACGATCTAGCCGCCGCCATTTATAATAGTGAAAAGAGGATGGAATATCTGGCGCTGAAACTGGCTGGGTTGGATGCCGCACCGGTTCAACTGGTCGTTTTCACTGAAATGGACCCGCAAGCGGGCCATGGCTTGGGGCGTCAAACCGTACCCGAAGCGCTACGGCAATCGACGGCGATGGCGATCCATACCCTTTGGTTGGCAGCGCGGGCCGAGAATCTTGGGCTCGGCATGGTTTCGATTCTTGGATCGCAGGACATAGAAGTACTTTTCGGTGTGCCGGAGGGCTGGGAATTTTCTGCATATCTGTGCCTCGGACACCCAGAGTTTTCCGATGACACCCCTATATTACATCGTGCAGGCTGGCAGGAAAATAGAGGAACTGAGTGGCCAAGGCGCTAACGCGCAAGGGCAAATAGGCCGCTTACATCAACATGCTTCTCAAGGTGCGCTGCAAGTCGATCAAGCGTCGCCTCGACCCCAGCTTCATAGCGCAGTTTCGAAGATTGCCCACCGATGTGGCGTAAAAATCCTGCGCGAAAGGTATCATTGCTGAACATCCCGTGCAGATAGCTGCCCATCACACGTCCATCGGCGGACATTGCCCCCTCGGGACTGTCATCGACCATTGCAAATGGCCGTTGCCGATCCGGCCCCTCAGAGCGGCCAATGTGGATTTCGTAGCCCTGCATTGCAAGGCCCGTGGCGTGATGTATTGCGGCGGTTCGTGTCAACCGCTTATCCGGCGTCATCTCGGTTTCGATGGCAAGATGTCCAAAGCCCGGCGTCTCTCCGACCGGACCCTCGATGCCCTGCGGATCGCGCACCAGCGTGCCAAGCATTTGATAGCCACCGCAAATGCCCAAAACCTTGCCACCGCGCCGCAGATGAGAGGCGATGTCAATGTCCCAGCCTTGCGCACGCGAAAACGCCAAATCCCCCAGCGTCGATTTAGATCCCGGAATAATGATCAGGTCGGTGTCGGCAGGGATCACTTCGCCGGCACGCACCATGGTCAAACTTACCCCCGGTTCCTGCGCCAAAGGGTCGATGTCGTCGAAGTTCGCGATGCGGGACAGGACCAAGACCGCAATCTTGTAGTCACCAGATCCGCCGCCTTTGGGCAAATCCAAGGCATCTTCTGCGGGCAATTTGGATGCACCGTCGAAATACGGCACCACACCGAACCCGCGCCAGCCCGTTCGATCTGCAATCAGTTGATAGCCGTCGTCGAAAAGACTGGGATCACCGCGAAACTTGTTGATAAGAAAGCCAGAAATCAGGGCGTTGTCAGCGGGGTCCATCACCGCTTGCGACCCCACGATCTGTGCAATTACCCCGCCGCGATCAATATCGCCGGTCAGAATGACCGGGCAGTCTGCGGTGCGTGCGAAACCCATATTGGCAATGTCACCAGCGCGCAAATTGACCTCTGCGGGACTGCCCGCGCCTTCGACGATCACCAACTCATATTGCGACTTCAGGCGGTTAAAGCTTTCCAGCACCGACGCCATCAACTTGGGCTTTAGGGCGGCATAGTCACGCGCCTTGACGGTGGCGATGCGCTTGCCTTGCACGACGACCTGACTGCCGGTCTCGCTTTGGGGCTTAAGCAAGACGGGGTTCATGTCGGTATGCGGCTCTATCCCACAGGCCAACGCCTGCAAGGCCTGCGCCCGCCCGATTTCGCCACCATCAGCGGTCACTGCGGCATTGTTCGACATGTTTTGCGGCTTGAAAGGCGCAACAGTCAGCCCGCGCAATCGCGCCGCACGACAAAGCCCGGCGACCAAGACAGACTTGCCAACATTCGAGCCGGTGCCTTGGATCATCAGCGCTTTCATAGATGTGCCTTCGTCTTTGAAAAGTCGGGTTTATGGGCGCTTTTAGGGGGCGTTGGCCTTTAGAATTCCACGCCAGGCTGGGCTTTGATGCCTGATCGGAAAGGATGCTTGATCATCGTCATCTCGGTGACCAGGTCGGCGACCTCGATCAATTCTGGTTTGGCGTTTCGGCCGGTCATAACCACATGGGACATGGGCGGTTTTTCAGCGACAAGGAACGCCAAAACTTCGGCGATATCCAAATAGTCATAGCGCAACGCGATGTTGATTTCGTCAAGTAAAACCAAACGGTTGCTGGGGTCACGAATAAGTTCTTTTGATTTTTCCCAACCCTTGGCGGCCATCGCGACATCGCGTGCGCGGTCTTGGGTTTCCCAAGTAAAGCCTTCGCCCATGGCATGAAATTCACACAGATCAGAAAAATTGGCTTCGATGATCCGCCGTTCGCCAGTGTCCCACGCGCCTTTGATGAATTGTACCACAGCACAGGGCATCTCGTGGGCGATGCAGCGCAGAATCATTCCAAACCCGCTTGAAGATTTGCCCTTGCCCGCGCCAGTGTGGACAATAATTAGCCCCTTGTCCCCTTCTTTGGTCGCCATGATCTTGTCCCGCGCGGCCTTCTTTTTGGCCATCTTGCGGGCGTGACGGGCATTTTCGTCGGTTGATGCGTTGTCGTCTTGTGGGGCGGTTACTTGTGGGGCGTCCTCTGGCGGGGTCATTGGCGTCTCCGGTGCTGGAAATGGTGATCACTACGTTTGATGGCGCAGCGGTTGTTCCTGTGTATGACAGGCATAGGGGGAATGCAAAGGGGGCAGGGGGGATACAAAGGGCGGCATGGCTGTGCGCGCGGGCACGGAACGACAGAATTGTACCGCAATCCCACCGCAAATCGGTTCCGACGCATGATAGGTCGCAAATCCACCTTGCGTCGGCAGGGGCAAAATGTGTAAGTGATCAGGCTTGGTGTTCCAAAAAGCGCAAAGACTGTGTGGGACCGAACAGGGAATTCAGTAAGGGCATCCGCCCAATGCTGAAGCCGCCCCCGCGACTGTAAGCGGTGAGCTGTTGCCCATCATGCCACTTACCAAACCCAAATACTGGGTACGGTGGGGAAGGCGGGTAACCAGCCACGATCCGTGAGCCAGGAGACCTGCCAAGCGTGAATGAAATGCGAAATGCCGTCGGGTGTGACGGTAAGGAGATAGAAAATGACGTCACTGAACCACGCACAAATCCAGTCCAATAGCCCGTCGCGCGTCCGCTTGTTGACGGCGCTTTTCGGTGCGGTCCTTGGTCTGGCCTTGATCACGTTGACCGGCCATGTGCAGGCGTCTGCGCTGCACAGCGCCGCGCACGATGTGCGTCACGCTACCGGATTTCCCTGCCACTAACGGATGTTTTCCAGATTTTTGACCAGCGCGTTGTTCGCTGGTGCTGTCGCGGGCTTGATTGCCGGTCTGCTACAGTTGGCGTTCGTGCAGCCCGTTCTGCTTCACGCAGAGCTTTATGAAAGCGGGCAGCTGTTACATTTCGGTGCTGATCCGAACTCGACGCAGCCCGTGCTGCCGGGGTTCAATGCGGTTCGTGATGGCCTAAGCCTGATCTTTACGATGCTAACTTATACTGGCTATGCCCTGATCCTGCTGGCGTTGATGTCGTTCGCCGAGGATCGTGGGGCGAGCATAGATGGGCGCACAGGGTTGATCTGGGGCATCGCGGGCTTTGTGACATTCCACCTTGCCCCCGGTTTCACGCTCGCTCCGGAAGTGCCGGGTGTGGCTGCGGCGGACGTGGGTGCGCGGCAAGTTTGGTGGTTTGCCACGGTGGCCGCTGCTGGTATCGCGCTGTGGCTGATTGCCTTCACGCACAACTGGTTGCTTTGGGCTTTATCCGTGGTGTTCCTGGCTGCGCCCCACATCATTGGTGCGCCTGAGCCTGAAAGTTTTAGTGGCATAGTTCCTCCGGAACTCGCCGCCCTTTTTGCGGCCCGCACATTGGGCGTTGGTATGGCCGCATGGGTCCTGCTGGGATGCTTTGCTGGGTTCTTTTGGCAGCGGGAGGCGGCACATGATTAGGGCCCTTGGACTTTTCCTCATCGGGCTGGTGTTCGGTGGTGGGCTTGGCTTTACGGTTGCAGCGGGTAATGGCATCACCTTTGATGGGCATTCTCATGGCGACCCGCTGGCGCACGACACGCCCGTTGATGTGTCTTCTGTGGACGCGCCCCAGATCACGATGGACTTGGCCCTCGATCCGGTGGAAGGTTACAACCTTCAGGTTCAGACGCGCAACTTCGCCTTCACGCCAGAGGCAACGGGCATTGAGAACGTGTTGGGCGATGGCCATGTCTACGTCAATGACGAAAAGCTGGGCCGAGTTTACGGTGAATGATCGCACATCTGCCCATAAGCGACGTGACTGTCGAGGTCGCGCTATACAGCAATAACCACAGCTCGCTGACTGTGGTGGGGCAATCCATTGCGACCACTACCAGGCTGATCGTCGATTAACTTGCGCCGCTTGTTCGAATGCCAAAGGTGCGTTAGGCCCCTTTGCATCATCAGAAAGGAAGTCCGAAGATGACTGTCACCTTGCATGTCTGCACCACCTGCCGCTCAGGCGAAGTGCTGGAGGAAAGCGCCCCGCGCCCCGGCGCACTGTTGCATGCGGCCTTGACCGAGGCGGGTGCCCCCGAGGGCGTGCAGATCGTGGCTGTCGAGTGCCTGTCGGCTTGTTCACAGGGCGCTTCTGTGGCGCTGTCCGCGCCCGGCAAATGGTCCTATGTTTATGGTCGTCTGACCAGCGACGACAGCGCCGATATTCTTGCTGGTGCGGCGGCCTATGCCGCGACTGCCGATGGCCTTGTGCCGTGGCGCGAACGTCCTGTGATCTTTCGCAAGCAAAGCCTAGCCCGTATTCCCCCGATGGAGCAGCCCAAATGAACGATCTTGCCAAAATTCCTGTCACTGTTATCACTGGCTTTCTGGGGTCCGGCAAAACGACGCTGATCCGCCATCTGATAACTCATTCAAAGGGGCGTCGCCTTGCGGTGCTGGTCAATGAATTTGGCACCGTTGGCGTTGATGGCGATATTCTAAAATCCTGCGCCGACGATAACTGTCCCGCCGAAAACATCGTAGAACTTGCCAACGGCTGCATTTGTTGCACCGTGGCCGACGATTTCATCCCCACAATCGAAGCGCTGATGGCGATGCCCGTGCGGCCCGATCACATCTTGATCGAAACCTCTGGTCTTGCGCTGCCAAAACCGCTTCTCAAGGCATTTGACTGGCCCGGGATCCGGTCCAAGATCACCGTGGATGGTGTTATTGCACTGGCCGATGCCGAAGCTGTCGCAGCCGGTCGGTTTGCCGCCGACGTGGCCGCAGTAGATGCACAGCGTTTGGCAGATGAGAGCATCAACCACGAAACGCCATTGTCCGAAGTATTCGAAGATCAGATTTCGTGTGCCGACATTATCTTGATGTCCAAGGCCGACCTTGCCGGTCCCGAAGGCCTTGCCGCGGCGCGCAAGATGATTGAGGCGGAAAGCCCCCGCAAGATTCCGATCCTAGAGATGACCGAGGGAGTGATTGATCCCAATGTGATCCTTGGCCTGAATGCCGCCGCCGAAGACGATCTGGCCGCGCGCCCCTCGCACCACGACGGATCGGACGACCACGAACACGACGATTTCGAAACGATCGTCTTGCCAATGCCCGAAGTGGACGACGTGGACGCGCTGATCGCCGCAATCGAGCGGTTGGCCAACGAACAGCACATCCTGCGGGTCAAAGGCTATGTAGCCGTGACGGGCAAGCCGATGCGCCTGTTGGTGCAGGCCGTGGGCGCACGCGTCCGGCACCAATTCGACCGTCCTTGGGGTGGCGATGCACGGCGCGGGAATTTGGTTGTGATCGCTGAACACGACCACATCGACAGCGCCAAAATTCGATCCGTGCTGGGGGCCTGAAACCATGCACGTCGTTTTCCGCGAAAGTCATGGGCTAGAGGATACGGATGCTCCGTTTGATCCTGGCCAGACACCTGCGGATCTCGTTGTACTGTCCTTTTCCGACAGTGACCTTGGCGCTTTTGCGGCAGGGTGGCATCGCGGCGGCGGTCCGAACGGTGACCTGCCGACCCTGCGCCTGTGCAACCTAGTTGCCCTGCGTCATCCCGCGTCTGTGGACAACTATGTTGACGCGACGCTGACCGGGGCGAAAGGCATCTTGATCCGGCTGATTGGCGGCGAAAATTACTGGCCCTACGGCATTATGCAGGTGCAGGATTTTGCCCGCCGCCATAATATCGCGCTGGCGATCCTGCCTGCCGATGGCCGCGAAGACCCCGGCCTTGACGCCCATTCGACATTGCCTGTCTCTACGTTGCGGCGATTGTCACACCTGTGCGATATTGGCGGTCCAGTGGCTGCGCAGGCGGCACTGGCGCAGTTGGCGCTGGCGGCGGGGTTCTATGCAGCGCCAGTAATAGGTTCGAAAACCGTACCAGATTGCGGTTACTACAACCCCGACAGCGGCGTGATCCCTAATGCCCATGCGGTTGGCGATGTAGTCGCCGTAACGTTTTATCGCAGCTACCTGATGGCCGCAGACACGGCACCCGTTGACGCGTTGATCGCCGCCCTGCGAAAGCGTGGCTTTAACGCCATTGGGCTGTTCGTGCCGTCGTTAAAGGCCGACAGTGCGCGCGGTTTCCTAGCGGAAGCGCTTGCGCAACTTGCCCCTGCGGCAATTGTTAACGCTACTGCATTTTCGGGGCGTGGCGATGACGGCAACACGCCGCTGGACGCGCCCGGCTGCCCGGTGTTTCAAGTGGCCCTGTCCACCGCTCGACGCAAGGATTGGGCCGAAAGCGAACGCGGGTTGTCGCCTGCGGACCTTGCGATGCACGTCGTCCTGCCAGAGGTCGATGGCCGCATTTTCACAGGGGTTGTCAGCTTCAAGGCACCGGGCAAGAAAGACCCCGCTCTGCAATTTTCCCGCTTCGTCCACCGGACTGACGCGGACCGGATTGCCGCCGCTGCGGACCGCGTGTTGGCGTGGCACAGGCTTGCCAGTACCCCTGCGCAGGACCGCAAGCTGGCGCTGGTTCTATCCACATATCCTGGCCGTGATGACCAGATCGCCCATGCCGTCGGCCTTGATGCGCTGGCCTCGGTTGAGGACATGTTGCTGACTCTGGCCGATGCGGGATACGCTGTGCACCCCGCTGTCGGTTTTGGCAAAAGCCTTGGCCATCAAAGCATTGCTTGGCCACTACAAGACTACCAAACCGCGCTTGCCGCCCTGCCACGACAACTGCGCGACGATCTGACAGCCGCGTGGGGCATGGCAGGGGATGATCCGCTGTGCAACGATGGCGCGTTCCACTTTGCTGCACAGCCCTGCGGCAACGCCTTGATCGCGCTTCAACCCGAACGCGGCGCTATCGCTGCGCGGGAAACCGATTATCACGATCTGGCCCGCGTCCCGCGCCATTCTTATGTTGCTTTCTACCTGTGGCTTCGCGCGCAGGGACATCACGCGCTTGTCCACATCGGGGCGCATGGCACGCTGGAATGGCTGCCGGGTAAATCCGTGGCCCTTTCAGACGATTGCTGGCCCGAAGCACTGACCGGTTCGATGCCAGTGATCTATCCGTTTATTGTCAACGATCCCGGCGAGGCCGCACAGGCCAAGCGCCGCATTGGGGCCGTGACGCTGGGCCACCTGCCGCCACCCCTGAAAGATAGCGCAGTGCCTGACGGGCTGCAGCGGCTTGAAAGCTTGCTGGACGAATACTCCTTGGCCGACGGTCTTGACGCTGCCCGCCGCGACCGCTTGATTGCCACGATCCGTTCCGAAGCGCAGGCTGCGGGGGTAGAAGCCGATCTTGGCCTTGATACCGCCGCCTCTGCCGCCGAGGCGATGACGCGCATCGACCGTTTTGTCTGCGACATCAAAGAAAGCCAGTATGGCGACGGGCTGCACATCTTTGGTGCGGGGCAGGGAGAGAATGACGGCCTTTTAGCCGCCCTCGATGGCCGCCGTGTGCCTGCCGGTCCCTCCGGATCGCCTTATCGCGGGCGCGCGGATGTTTTGCCGACAGGCCGCAACCTTTATTCGGTTGACCCGCGTTCGGTGCCCTCGCGCACCGCCTATGCACAGGGCGTGAAACTGGCCGAAGAGCTGCTGCGCCGCCATCTTCAAGACAAGGGCGATTGGCCAAAAGGGCTGGTCGTCGATCTGTGGGGGTCCGCGACCATGCGCACCGCAGGCGAAGAAGTGGCGATGGCGATGCACCTTGCTGGGATTGCCCCAAAGTGGGACGAAGCCTCTGACCGTGTGTCGGGTTTCGAGATCCTGCCGCTGGCGTTGCTGGATCGTCCGCGCATCGATGTTACCTTGCGGGTTTCTGGCCTGTTTCGCGACATTTTTCCCGGTCTTGCACAGGTGTTCGAAGCTGGCGCCGCCGCCCTCTCCAAGCGCGAAGAAGCGGGTGACATGAACCCGTACCTGAACCAGATACCCCGAGTATTTGGCCCCAAGCCTGGCCTTTATGGCATCAACATGGAAAGCGAACTGCACGATTATTCTGATGCGGGCCGCGACGCTGCCGGGCAGGCGTGGTTGGCTGGATCGGAATGGGCGATTGACGCGCAGGGAACCGTGCGCCGCGACCGCGCGGCGCTTGAGGCGCAGTTGCACAAGGCGGACGGGTTCGCCCATGTGCAGGACCTGCTGGAAAGCGATATTTTGCTTGCCTCTGACTATGCCAGCCACGAAGGCGGGTTTGTTGCCGCGATGGCGCATCTTGGTGCCGCGAAACCGGCTGTGTACCACATCGACCATACCCGCGCCGGCACCCCCCGCGCACGAACCTTACCCGAAGAGATCGCCCGCGTTGTGCGGGCCCGCGCCGCAAACCCCGACTGGGCCAGCGGCATGATGCGCCACGGCTTTCGGGGTGCGGCAGAGGTGGCTGCGACGCTCGACAATCTGGCGGCATTTGCGCATCTGACGCGGGACGTGCCTGCGCATTTGATCGACCTTTATTACGACGCGACACTGGGCCGCGACGATCTGGTGGATTTTATGGCCGCCGAAAACCCCGCCGCCCTTGATGCGATGCGGTCCCGCTTTAACGCATTAAGGGATGCGGGCCTTTGGATCACGAGGCGCAATTCGATCACCGCCGACATGGACAGTGCGCAATGAACTCTGCGCCGCGGATCAAGGGCTGGTGCCCCGGTGCCTTGTGCCCGATGATGTCAGGCGACGGACTGGTTGTTCGGGTCCGCCCACCTGCTGGTCGCCTGAACCAACGGCAGGCGGCGGGCATCGCCACGCTTGCAACGCGCTGTGGGAACGGCATCCTGGATCTATCGAACCGTGCCAATGTGCAGCTGCGCGGCGTGGCGGAAGACCGCTATGATACCCTGATCGACGGGCTGCGCGACTTTGGGCTGATCGACCCCAACGCAACTGTGGAAAGCCGCCGTAATATCCTGGTCACGCCCTTTCGCACTGCTGGCGACGAAAGCGACACCATCGCGGCACAGCTTGCCACCGCACTCGCGGCCTTGGATGCGCCTGACGTCAGTGCGAAATTTGGCTATGCCATCGACGCGGGGACAGAACCCGTCCTGAAAAATGCGCCAGCTGATATCCGGCTAGAGCGCGATACCGATGGTACCTTGATCCTTTGTGCCGCCGATCACGCTTTTGGCAAGCCTGTGACCCGTCACGACGCCGTTCAGCAGATGCTAGACCTCGCCCGCTGGAGCCTTGATCAGCCTGACCCGCGCGTCACACGGATGTCTCGGATGTTGTCCAGTGGCACGCTGCTGCCTTCTGGTTTCACCACGCCGCGACGGCCCGCAACGCCCGTGCCGCAGCCTGGCATTCACCCCGCTGGAGTGCTGGTCGCCACCGCTTTTGGCCAGATCGACGCGGCCACCCTGACGGCCCTTGCGGCCCTTGGCCCACTGCGCGTGACCCCGTGGCGGATGCTGCTGATCGAAGCGGCCACCACCATGCCAACGCTGCCAGGTCTGATCACCGATCCCGCCGACCCCTTGCTGCGTGTTGTCGCCTGCATCGGCGCGCCCGGCTGTGCGCAGGGGCATACTGCCACGCGCGTCCTTGCAGGTCAGTTGGCGCGGCATGTGCCGCCGGGACAGACCCTGCATGTGTCTGGATGTGCCAAGGGTTGCGCTATGCCGCGCGCTGCGGACGTCACACTGACCGCCACGCCCACAGGTTTCGATCTGATCCTCAACGGCACCGCCGACGCGGTCCCAAATCACACCAGTATGCACGCCGCCGACCTTCCTGTTCTTCTGCAAAAGGCAAACTAATGCCCCACACCTATATCACCGATGGAGGCGAAATTTACCGCCAGTCCTTTGCCACCATCCGCGCCGAGGCAGCACTGGATGCTTTTTCCCCCGAGGAGGAAATCGTCGCCGTGCGCATGATCCACGCTGCTGGCATGGTAGGCTTGGAACAGCACATCCGCTTTTCCCCCGGCATGGCAATCGCCGCGCGGGCAGCACTCGAGGACGGCGCGCCGATCCTGTGCGACGCCTACATGGTATCCGAAGGTATTACTCGCAAACGTCTGCCGCGCGAAAACGAGGTGATTTGCACTCTGCGAGACCCGAACGTGCCACAGATGGCTGCTGACATGGGCAACACGCGTTCCGCCGCCGCGCTTGAGCTTTGGCACCCACATCTGCAAGGCGCAGTTGTCGCCATCGGCAACGCGCCCACAGCGTTATTTCATCTGCTGAACATGCTGCTGGACCCCGATTGCCCCCGCCCCGCCGCCATCATTGGCTGTCCGGTTGGCTTTATCGGGGCCGCTGAATCCAAGGATGCGCTGATGGTCGATCTTCCGGTCCCCGCGATGATCGTCGCGGGGAGACTTGGTGGTTCTGCCATCACGGTGGCGGCGGTTAACGCCCTTGCCAGCAGGATTGAATGACATGGGAAAAGTGATCTGCGCGGGCCTTGGCCCCGGCGACCCCGACCTGATGAGCGTCAAGTCAGACCGTGTCATTCGCGGCGCGCACCACGTTGCATATTTTCGCAAGAAGGGCCGCGCTGGACAGGCCCGCACCATCGTCAATGGCATGTTGCGCGACGACGTGACCGAATATGCGATGGAATACCCCGTCACCACTGAACTGCACTTTGGGTCTGACGAATACCGCAAACTGATGGTCGCTTTCTACGCCGACTGGGCGGACCGTCTTGCCGACTTGGCCCGCGACCATGACGTCGTCGTGCTTTGCGAGGGCGATCCGTTCTTTTATGGGTCTTTCATGCACCTGCACACGCGCCTTCAGGGCCGCGTAGAGGTTGATGTGCTGCCCGCGATTCCAGGCATGGTGGGTTGCTGGAACGCGCTGGACGCGCCCTTTACGTGGGGCGACGACGTACTCACTGTGCTGATGGGTACCTTGCCTGAAAACGAACTGACCGAACACATGCGCCGCGCGGACGCGCTGGTGGTGATGAAAACGGGCCGCAATTTGCCCACCGTGCGCCGTGCGCTGGCCGCTGCCGGGCGGCTTGACGAAGCGTGGCTGGTGGAAAAAGGTGCCATGCCGGAACAGCGCGTCGCAAAACTTGCACTGGTGGACGACGCGGATTGCCCCTATTTCGCCATCGTGTTGGTTCACGGACAAGGCCGCAGACCTGAGGCACCCGAATGACCGGCTGGATCGCCATTGTCGGCCTTGGACCGGGCCGAGAGGATCTGGTAACGCCCGAAGTAACCGCCGCGCTGGCGCTGGCCACGGACGTAATCGGATATATCCCCTATGTTGCCCGCGTGGCACCGCGTAACGGGCTGACCCTGCATCCCAGCGACAACCGGGTTGAACTTGACCGCGCCGCCCACGCCTTGCAATTGGCGTCGCAGGGCGCGCGGGTTGTCGTTGTATCCTCGGGCGATCCCGGTGTCTTTGCCATGGCCTCGGCAGTTTTTGAGGGATTAGAGCATCATCCCGAACACGAAGGCGTCGATATTCGCGTGCTTCCCGGCATTACGGCCATGCTTGCCGCTGCCGCCGCTGCCGGTGCGCCGTTGGGTCATGATTTCTGCGCGATTAACCTCAGCGACAACCTCAAGCCTTGGGCGATCGTGGAACACCGCCTGCGCATGGCCGCCCGCGCCGATTTCGCGATGGCCTTTTACAACCCACGCTCAAAATCCCGGCCGCATCAGTTCGCCGCCACCCTTGATATCCTGCGCGAAGAATGTGGCCCAGACCGTCTGATCACCTTCGCCCGCGCGGTCAGCACGCAGGAACAGGCGCTGCGCACCGTGACAGTGGGCGAAGCAACGCCGGAAATGGCCGACATGCGCACTGTTGTCTTGGTTGGAAATTCGGCGACCCGCCGCGTCGGGCGCTATGTCT
Organism: Sulfitobacter sp.; assembly: GCA_024636445.1. Lineage (GTDB taxonomy): Bacteria > Pseudomonadota > Alphaproteobacteria > Rhodobacterales > Rhodobacteraceae > Pseudosulfitobacter. The sequence goes on along the minus strand of JAGXHE010000082.1, from coordinate 6,350 downwards.
ACACCCCGCGCAGCGCCGAATGACCCAGCCAGCCCATCACCGCATCGACACTGTCCAGTGCAGCGCCGGGCAGGGCAGGGCGCGCGGCCATAATCACGGGCAGGCGCAGGGCGCGGGCGGCGATAAGCTTGGCCCGCGCCGCACTGCCGCCAGCGTTCTTGGCCAGCACGTGGGTGATGCCGTGGTCGCGCATCAGCGCCGTGTCTTCATGGGTGGTGAACGGCCCGCGTGCCAGCACGACGGTGGTTTGCGGCAGTGGCAACGGCGCGTCGGGCGCATCCACCAACCGCAGGACATAGTGATGTTGCGGCTTCACGCTGAACAGCCCGATCTGCTGCTTGCCAATAGCCAGAAACACCCGCGCGGGTGCGTCAGGCAGGGCCTTGGGCATATTCTCGATCTGGTCGACTATTGTCCAGTTATCTCCCACCTGCGCCACCCAAGGCGCGCGTTCCAGACGGATCAACGCCGTGCCGATCTGAGTGCAAGCGGCAAAGGCGTTCACGCTCATTCCCGCAGCAAATGGATGCGTCGCGTCGATCACGTGGCTTATCGCCTTGGATTTAAGGTAATTCACCAGCCCCTGCACGCCGCCAAACCCGCCGATCCGAGTCGGCAGCGGTTGCAGCACCGGCGCGCGGGTCCGGCCTGCATAGGAAAACACAGTGTCGATCCTGGCTTGGGCCAGCCGCACGGCCAGTGCGCTTGCCTCTGTCGTACCACCCAGCAGAAGGACGCGCATCATGGGTGATCCTTGGCTTTTTATCATCGGAATGTCAGACCATAGCGCAGACAACCTTCCGCCCGCAAGCCGCGCCGCACTTGACGCGGCCGAGGTTGTATTTGGCGGTCCGCGTCACCTTGCGCTGACCGATGTGGGCGACCGTGGCCGCCCCTGGACAGTGCCGTTTTCGGTCGATGCGGTGTTGGCTTGCCGGGGCAGGCGCACAGCCGTGCTGGCCTCTGGCGATCCCTTCTGGTTCGGCGCGGGCGGCAGCCTGTCGTCTCATCTTGAGCCCGGTGAATGGCAGACCTTTCCCGCACCCTCGACCTTTTCGCTGGTCTCTGCCCATCTTGGCTGGCGGCTGGAAGAAATCACCTGCCATGGGTTGCACGCCGCCCCGTTCGCGCAACTGCGTCCCGTTTTGACCCCCCGTGCTCGGTTGATTTGTCTTGTTCGCGATGGCGACGCCCCCGCGCAGCTTGCGACATGGCTGACAGAACAAGGGGCCGGTGACGCGACCCTGTGGGTCATGCAGGCGATGGGCGGTGCGGATCAGCGGGTCCGCAAGACCACCGCAAACGGCTTTGACCTGCCGGACATCGTGCCCCCGGTCGCCGTTGCCATCAACCTGCCCGGCAATGTCGGCCTGCCGCGCGCCTCTGGCTTGCCGGACGACAGCTTTGCCCATGACGGCCAGATCACCAAACGCCCGGTCCGCGCGCTGACACTGTCGGCGCTGGCACCGCGACGGGGTGAAACGCTGTGGGACATCGGGGCAGGGTCCGGTTCTGTTGCAATTGAATGGTGTCTTGCGGGCGGCCACGCCACAGCGTTTGAGCAAAAGCCGAACCGCGTCGTGAACATCCGCCGCAATGCAAAAGACTTTGGCCTGACCCACTGTTTGACGGTCGTCGAAGGCAATTCGAACGAAACCCTTGTGGCACACCGCGCCCCCGATGCCGTTTTCGTCGGCGGTGGCGGCACCGCCGCGCTGTTCGATCAGCTTTTTACTTTGCTGGCCCCCGGCACCCGCCTTGTCGCCAATGGCGTGACGCTGGAAACCGAGGCGCTGCTGGCCCAGCTGCACGCCTCGCGTGGTGGCAGTCTTTTGCGTATCGAGCTGGCGCAGGCGGAACCGCTGGGCCGGATGCGCGCCTGGCAGTCCGCCCGTCCCGTCGTCCAATGGAGCGTCACGCTGTGAGGGTTGCTGGGATCGGATTTAGGGGCGCGGCCACCACTGCGTCCTTGCGCGACGCGCTACTGCGCGCCATCGGTGACGGGCCGCCGGTGCAGGTGCTGGCGACCGAAAGCTCGAAGTCGCACGCAACTGTTTTTCGCGATCTTGCAGCCGCATTGTCGATCCCCGGCATTGGCATCAGCGCGTCCGATCTGGCTGAGATAATTACCCCCACACAATCCCAACGCATTCTGGACCGATTTGGCACCGGATCGTTGGCCGAGGCCGCCGCGCTGGCCGCCGCAGGCCCGCAAGCACGGCTTGTTGCGGTGCGTGTCGTCTCGGGCGATACTATGGCCACGGCAGCAATTGCCGAAAACGAAGGAACAGATACGTGACAGTCCACTTCATTGGCGCCGGCCCCGGCGCACCAGACCTAATCACCTTGCGTGGCCGTGACCTGATCGCGGCCAGCCCAGTCTGCCTATACGCAGGGTCGTTGGTGCCAGAGGCTTTGTTAGGCCATTGCCCCGAAGGCGCTCAGGTGGTGAACACGGCGCGCATGTCGCTGGACGAGATCATCGACGTGATCGCCCAAGCCGATGCCGCTGGCCATGACATCGCCCGCTTGCATTCTGGTGATCTGTCGGTCTGGTCGGCAATGGGCGAACAGTTGCGCCGGTTGCGCGCACTTGGCATTGCCTATGATGTGACACCCGGTGTGCCATCCTTTGCCGCCGCCGCCGCCGAATTGGGCGCTGAACTGACCCTTCCCGGTGTGGCGCAATCGGTGGTGCTGACCCGCACATCCGGTCGTGCGACGGCGATGCCCGAAGCCGAGGCGCTTGAGAACTTTGCGCGCACGGGTGCAACGTTGGCTATCCATCTTTCGGTGCATGTCCTTGACAAGGTCGTCACGGACCTTACCCCGCATTATGGCGCTGATTGCCCTGTCGCCGTCGTCTGGCGTGCCAGCTGGCCCGATCAGCGCATTGTGCGGGCCACGCTTGCCACCTTGCAAACCGCCATCGGCGAAGAGATGGAGCGCACCGCGCTGATCCTTGTGGGCCATGCGCTGGAGTCCGAAGATTTCGGTGAAAGCCGTCTTTATGCTGGCGATTATGACCGCCGTTTCCGCCCCATTGGCACCGCACCGCGCTTTCCGGAAAGCGCGGAATGATCCCGCGCGGCCTGCTGATATCTGCGCCTGCGTCGGGCAGCGGTAAGACCACGCTGATGCTGGGCTTGCTGGCCGCGTTGCGTGCGCAGGGCATTGCGGTGCAACCGTTCAAAAGCGGGCCAGACTATATCGACCCCGCCTTTCACACCGCCGCCTCTGGGCGTGCGTCGTTCAACCTTGACAGTTGGTCTATGGACCGTGCCCGCATCGAAGGGCTGGTCGGGAATGCCGAGGGCACCGAGCTGATCCTTGCCGAAGGGTCCATGGGTCTGTTCGACGGCGTGGCCGTGCCCGGTGCTTCTGGCAACGGCGCAAGCGCGGACATCGCGGCGCATATGGGCTGGCCTGTGGTGCTGGTGCTGGACGCATCGGGTGCTGCGCAATCAGTCGCGGCAACAGCGCTAGGATTCGCGCAGATGCGCCCGGACGTGAAGCTTGCAGGAGTCGTACTTAACCGCGTCGCGTCGCCGCGTCACGAAACGCTGATCCGCAACGGAATGGAACAGGTTGGCATCACCGTCCTTGGTGCCCTGCCACGCCGCAAAGAAATCGAGATGCCCGAACGGCACCTTGGCCTTGTTCAGGCGGGAGAGCAAGAAAACCTGCCCACGATTTTATTGGACGTCGCGGCCTTTGTCACCGCGCACGTTGATATCCCCGCCCTGATCGCCGCCGCCGCAGGCACCCTGCAGGACGCGCCACCGCCCGCGCGGGTCATCCCGCCGGGACAGCGCATTGCGCTGGCGCAAGACGATGCCTTTGCTTTTGTTTATCCACACTTGCTGGCCGGCTGGCGCGCGGCAGGGGCCACGATGCTGGAGTTCTCTCCGCTTGCTGATGAGGCACCGGACGACAGTGCCGATGTCTGTTGGCTTCCCGGTGGCTACCCGGAGTTGCACGCTGGACGCCTTGCCGCTGCCAACCGGTTTCGCAGCGGGTTGCAGGCTTTTGTCCGAACGCGGCCGGTACACGGCGAATGCGGCGGTTACATGGCCATGGGTACGGGGCTTGTCGACAAGGACGGCACCCGGCATCAGATGGCGGGCCTGCTGGGGCTGGAAACATCTTTTGGCCAGCGCAAGATGCACCTTGGCTACCGGCAGGCTGACCTGCACGCGGGTATCCCCGGCCACCTGGCTTCGGCAAAGCTGCGCGGCCACGAGTTTCATTACGCGACGATCCTGTCAGAGCCGGACGCGCCGCTGGCAAAGATCACCGACAGCAACGATGTGTTGGTGCCGGAAACCGGATCGGTCAAACATTACGACGGCGGTGGCGTGGCCACTGGCACGTTTTTCCACATGATCGCCGAGACATCGTGACCGGCTTTGTCTCGTTTGTATCGTCGGGTCCGGGCGATCCTGAACTGCTGACCGTCAAGGCCGTCAGGCGGCTTGAGGCCGCAGAAGTGGTGCTGTTCGACGATCTGTCTTCGGGTCCGATCCTTCAACATGCCCGAGCCGACGCGGACTTGATCGGGGTTGGCAAACGCGCCGGACGCGCGTCGCCCAAGCAGGACCACGTAAGCCGCGTGCTGGTGGAATACGCCAAGGCCGGGATGCAGGTGGTCAGGCTGAAATCCGGTGACAGCGGCATGTTCGGACGGCTAGAGGAAGAGATCGTGGCGCTTCAAGCCGCTGGCATCCCCTACGAGATTATTCCCGGCGTCACGTCCGCATCTGCAGCGGCGGCGGTTGCAGGCATACCGCTGACCCGACGGCTGACGGCCCGGCGCGTCCAGTTTATCACTGGCGCTGACGTCACCGGCGATCTGCCCCTAGACGTGAATATGGCAGCCCTTGCCGATCCGATGGCGACCACGGTGATTTACATGGGCAAGCGCACCTTCGCGGGCTTTGCTGCGCGGCTGATCGCACATGGACTGTCCCCCGATACGCCCGCTTTGCTGGCCGAGGCGGTCTCGACCCCGGCCGAGCGGGTTGAGCGGTTTACCATTGCTACGCTGGCCGCGCATCTTGAGACGGCCAGCAGCACGACACCGGCGCTGATTTTCTATGGCGCGCTGGCGGATCTGCGCCAATGAATACGCCAGTGAACACCCCCGTGACGATGCTGGTCTGCGCAACCTGCACGCCTGACAGTGTTTTCATCGACGTCGCCCGCGATGGTATGGGGGAGGTCAACGTTATGCCCGTTGATTGCATGTCTGGCTGTATCCACGCCCAGACGGTCGCCTTTCGCAGCCCCGGCAAGGTTGCCTATCTTTTTGGCAATATCACGGCGGCTGACCTTCCAATGCTGTTCATTTTCGCGCGCCACTATAACGCGTCCGATGACGGCACCTTTGCCGATGCCCGCGTGTTGGGTGATCTGCGGACCAAGGCGATCGCGAGGATACCGGGATGATGCTGAACCTGACGTTAATCGGGATCGGCACCGGCAATCCAGAGCACCTGACCTTGCAAGCGATCCGCGCGATGAACCGGCAAGACCTGATCCTGATCCCACATAAGGGCGAGGGCAAGGCTGACCTTGCTGGCCTGCGCCGCACGATCTGCAACGAGGTGGTGACAAATACTGCGACGCGCATCGTGGAGTTTGAGTTGCCAGTGCGAAACGAAGCGACGGCGGATTACCGCATGCGCGTTGACGACTGGCACGACGCCATCGCCGCTGCGTGGCAGGGCGCGATGGCACAGCATCCAGACGCGCAAAAGGTGGCCTTGCTGGTCTGGGGTGATCCGTCGCTTTATGACAGCACTTTGCGGATTGCAGCGCGTTTGGACCGCGCGCCGGTACTAGAGGTCATTCCCGGCATCACCTCGCTGCACGCCCTGACCGCGGCCCATGCGATCCCGGTGAACGACATCGGCGAGCCCTTTGTGGTGACAACGGGCCGCCGCCTGCGTGACGAAGGCTGGCCGCCTGGGGTTGATATCGCCGTTATCATGCTGGACGCCGGGGGCGCATTTGAGACGCTGAACCCCACAGGGATCGACATCTGGTGGGCGGCTTATGTAGGCATGCCTGAGCAGATCATCCGGGCAGGAAAGCTGGCGGATATAGCCACCGAGATCACCGCCCTGCGGGCAGAGGCGCGGGCGCGACATGGCTGGATCATGGACATTTACATCCTCCGCCGAAAGGTGCCATGAGGCTGCCCCAAGGACAAGCAGCGGTTCTGATGGCTTGGACATCCCCCACCTAGCGTTGTGCTAGGATTGAGGGCTGGAAACTATCAGGAGGTTATTACAATGGCAAATTTGGAACTTGTCGGGCAGAGACACCTTGAGACAGACCCTTCAGGG
>JAGXHE010000081.1 GCA_024636445.1 Sulfitobacter sp. | reverse complement strand
CCCTCAAAGCTCAGCTCGACCGTTCCAATCGGCCCGTGGCGCTGCTTGCCGATGACCACTTCGGCGCGGCCGTGCAGGCGCTCCATCTCTTCTTGCCATCTGGCCATGGCCTCCAGATCGTGATCGCCGGGCTTTTCGCGTTCCTTGTAGTATTCCTCGCGGAACACGAACATCACCACGTCGGCGTCCTGTTCGATCGACCCGGATTCGCGCAGGTCCGACAGCTGCGGGCGCTTGTCCTCGCGGCTTTCCACCTGACGCGACAGCTGCGACAGCGCGATCACCGGAATGTCCAGCTCCTTGGCGATGGCCTTGAGGCCCATGGTGATCTCGGAAATCTCGTTCACCCGGTTTTCCGATTTGCCGGTGCCGCGCACCAGTTGCAGATAGTCGACGATCAGCACGTCCAGCCCGTGCGTCCGCTTCAGACGGCGCGCACGCGCGGCAAGCTGGCTGATCGGCAGGGCGGGCGTGTCGTCGATATAAAGCGGGCAGGCCTCCAGCGACTTGGCCGCTTCGACGAAACGGCGGAACTCGGTCTCGGTCATGTCACCGCGCCGGATCTGCTCGGACGGCACTTCGGACGCTTCCGACAGGATACGCGCCGCCAGCTGTTCGGCGCTCATCTCCAGCGAATAGAACCCCACGACACCGCCATCAATCGCGCCCTCCGACCCGTCGGGCAGCAGCCCGCGCTTGTACGCCTTGGCCACGTTGAACGCGATGTTGGTCGCAAGCGAGGTTTTCCCCATCGACGGACGCCCGGCAAGGATCAAAAGATCCGAGCGGTGCAAGCCGCCCAGCTTCTTGTCCATGTCGATCAGCCCCGTCGAGACACCCGACAAACCGCCCTCGCGCTGATAGGCGGCGTTGGCGACGTTGACCGCATCGGTCACCGCCTTGAGAAACGACTGAAAGCCGCTTTCGGTCTGGCCCTGCTCGGCCAGTTTATAAAGCTGCTGCTCGGCCTCGACGATCTGCTCGCGCGGCTCGGACGACACATCGACCTTGGCCGCCTTGGCGCTGATGTCACGGCCCAGCAGGATCAGATCGCGCCGCACCGCCAGATCGTAGATCATCCGCGCATAGTCGCGCACCGCGAAAGCCGAAATCGCAGCCCCCGCCAGCCGCGCCAGATAGGCGGGCCCGCCCAGCTCCTTGAGCCCCTCGTCGTCCTCCATGAACGCCTTGAGCGTCACCGGCGAGGCAAGGTTGTTCTTGGCGATCCGCGCCGAGGCAATGTCATAGATGCGCGCATGCACCGGGTCATAGAAATGATGCGGCCCGATGATCGACGCGATCCGGTCATAGATGTCGTTGTTGGTCAGGATCGCACCCAGAAGCTGCTGTTCGGCCTCGATGGAATGCGGCATGGTCTCGGCGGCCTGAACCTCAGGTTTGCCGTTCTGGATACTGCTGATCTCGTTCATTGCTCACCCCGTTTATTGACCCGTCTTGCGCGGGTGTCCTGTCTTAGACGGCAGGGCGCTGCGCAAGCAATCTGGAAATCCTGTGGATAACTCGGTCTAGGGGGTAGCCTACATCATCTGGTGGGCGATTGCAGTGCCCTAAACAAGATGATGTGGCGAATTTACGCCTTTTTATGTGCCTCTTGCCACCCGCGCGGGTCGTTCAGAAAGGCTTCGACACCTTCCAGCGTCGCCGCGTCAAACGTACCCTGCGCCTTGGCCTCGGCCAGCACATCCCACCACGTGCACAGGTGGTGCAACGCAACCCCATGATCGCCCAAGGTCTTTTCGGTCTCGGGGAAGATGCCATAGTAAAAGATCACCGCCGTGTGCCCGCAGGTGGCCCCGGTTTCGCGAATCGCATCGACGAAGGACAGCTTCGAGCCGCCGTCGGTGGTCAGATCCTCGACCAGCAAAACCCGCTGGCCTTCGGTCATCACGCCCTCGATTCGTGCGTTGCGCCCGTAACCTTTGGGCTTCTTGCGCACATAGGTCATCGGCAGCGCCATCCGCTCGGCCACCAGCGCGCCAAAGGGGATGCCAGCAGTCTCGCCGCCAGCCACGTTGTCGAACGCCTCGAAGCCCGCGTTGCGCATGACGGTCACGGTCAGGAAATCCATCAGCGTCGAGCGGATGCGCGGATAGGAGATCAGCTTGCGGCAGTCGATATAGGTGGGGCTCGGCAGGCCAGAGGCCAGCGTGAACGGGTCTGCGGCGTTCAGGTGCACGGCCTCGATCTCCAGCAACATGCGGGCGGTCAGGCGCGCCATTTCGGCGGCGTCGGGATAGCTGGTGGGGATCATGGCGTGCGTCCTCGTGGCGGTTTGGCGTGTGGAGGGGTCAGGGAGCCTCCGGCGGGAGTTTATCTGGCAAGATGAAGCTTAGGTCACGGACCAGTCCAGCGGCCAGCCGGGGTCAAAGACGGTCACGGGGCCATCCTCGGTGTCGATATGTGCGGGGTATGCGGGCGCGGTTCTGGTCAGCGTCAGCGTGGTGTCGTTGACGGGCAGGCCGTAAAAGGCGGGACCGTTCAGCGAGGCGAAGGCCTCGAGCCGGTCGAGCGCTGCGTCCTGCTCAAAGACCTGCGCCAGGATCGACATGGTGTTGGGCGCGGTAAAGCACCCGGCACAGCCGCAGGGCAGCAGCTTGTTGGCATCGGTGTGCGGCGCGCTGTCGGTGCCCAGAAAGAAGCGTGCATCCCCGGATGTGGCGGCACGGCGCAGGGCCAGACGGTGCTCTTCGCGCTTGGCTACGGGCAGGCAATAGTAATGCGGTTTAATGCCACCGGCGAGGATGTGGTTGCGGTTGATCACCAGATGGTGCGTGGTGATCGTGGCGCCCAAGGTGTCGTCCTGTGCGCTTGCATAGTCCACGGCGTCGGATGTGGTGATATGTTCCATCACCACCCGCAGGCCGGGGGTGCTGCGGCGGATCGGGTCGAGCACGCGGTCGATGAACACGGCCTCGCGGTCGAAGATGTCGATGTCGGCCTCGGTGACCTCGCCGTGCACACACAAGGGCAGGCCGATCTCGGCCATCTTCTCCAGCACCGGGCGGACGCGGTCAAAGTTGGCGACGCCCGAGGCCGAGTTGGTGGTGGCGCCCGCGGGGTAAAGCTTGACCGCCTTGACCAGACCCGAGGCATGGGCCGCGGCCACATCGGCGGCATCCGTGTCCTCGGTCAGGTACAGCGTCATCAGCGGGGTGAAATCCATCCCCTCGGGCAGGGCGGCCATGATCCGGTCGCGGTAGCCTTGCGCCTGCGCGCCTGTGACCACCGGCGGCACCAGGTTCGGCATGATGATCGCACGGGCGAAATGGGCGGCGGTGTGCGGCAACACGGCCCGCATCATTGCACCATCGCGCAGGTGCAGGTGCCAGTCATCGGGGCGGCGGATCGTCAGGGTATCTGTCATGCCCTTGCCGTTAGCACGCGGTGCGACAGCGCACCAGCGTCAGTTGTCCAGTTCTTGCAGCCTGCGCGCAAAGCGCGGCGCTTTCATCCGCCCCGTCACATTGGTGCACAGCGCCCGGATCAGCGGCGTGCGCTTGTCCAGCTCCAGCGCCGACAAGACGCTGCGCAGATAGGGCGGATAGTTGCGCCGCGCCCGCCACAGCGTGGCAAAGCTGCCCGCATCCAGCGTGCCCGCAGCCACCTGTTCCAGCAGCGGCGCGATCAGGCCCATGCCCATCATGTGGGTCTGGACCGCATCGCCCAGGTGCCGCGTGCGCAGCTTTTGCACATTGCTGCGGGTGAACAGCGCCGCATGCATCGCATCCAGCTGTTCGCGCGGATCATAGATCACATGGGCGCAGGCGGCCGCATCCAGCATATCGGGCGCATAGCCATAGCGGCTGCGAAAATCGGTGCGGCGCATATCGACAAAGCGGTCGTCCCAGTCGGTCACCCCCACGTCCAGCGTCGCCTGCGGCTGGATCACCAGCACGCGCGCACCGGGCGACGCGACCGAATAGGCGGCGGCGGCATAGCCGCAAGGGCCTGCGCCGTAAAACACCACCGTCTCGAACGCGTCGAAAAAGCCCTCGTCGATCAGGTCGTCGAAATAGGCGTAAAGTGCCGCGTCGCGAAACCAGGTGTCGCCGTCCGAGCCGATGCACAGATGCGACCAGCCGTGGTCGCGCACCATGTTCCAGCCCAGCGGAAGGGCAGCCTCGGAGAGTGCGCGCATGCCCTGAATGGTCTCAAAGGTGACCAGCAGCGTTTTGCCCTTTTCCACATGCGCTGCGAAATGAAGTTTTCCCAACGGCTTACAGTGCCCGTGTTCCCGTGCGATGCCGGCCAGCTCAGACAGCCACGCGTCTTTGCCCAGTCCCGAAAGCGTCGGGTTGAATGTGTCCGCAGCAGTCTGCATCCGGGGAGCCCTCGATACCAGTGACGCGCGGATTTTCCGCACGGTCTTGCGCGATAGGACTAGAGACGCAATGCGGCGAAATCGCGGCGAAAATATGTGGTGAAAGTGCTGTTGTTGCGATTTCAGCACCGAAGAGGCAGGTTGGCCACGCGACCACGCAAAGCCAATCCCGGGCCCGCGCCGATACGAGCGCTTGACCTCGCAGGCCAGCGGTGCACGTTTGTCGCAACACCAGGGGGAGACCACGATGACCAAACCCACCTCGATCGACGCGGTACAGCAGATGCTGGGCGCCCAGGGCTACGTCTGTGACCGCGCGCTGGGCACCGTGGTGTTCCTCGCCCTGTCGCTGGGCCGCCCGCTGATGCTCGAAGGCGAGGCAGGCGTCGGCAAGACCGAGATCGCCAAGGCGCTCGCCGCAGCTCTGGGCCGCCGCCTGATCCGGCTGCAATGCTACGAAGGGCTCGACGCCTCCAGCGCCGTCTACGAATGGAACTTTCCCGCCCAGATGATCGCCATCCGCACCGCCGAGGCCGCAGGCACCGCCGACCGTGCCGCCCTCAAGGCCGAGCTTTTCAGCGAAGAATACCTGATCGAACGCCCGTTGCTCGACGCCATGCGCCCCGATGAAAACGGCCCCCCTGTCCTGCTGATCGACGAGCTTGACCGCACCGACGCGCCCTTCGAGGCCTATCTTCTCGAAGCCCTCAGCGACTTTCAGATCACCATCCCCGAGCTTGGCACGATCAAGGCCGCCGAGCCGCCCATCGTCATCCTGACCTCGAACCGCACCCGCGAAGTCCACGACGCGCTCAAACGCCGCTGCCTCTACCACTGGGTCGATTATCCCGACTTCGACCGCGAAATGGAAATCCTCACCGCCCGCGCGCCGCAGGCCGCAGAAAACCTCAGCCGCGAGGTCGTGGCCTTCGTCCAGGCCTTGCGCACCGAGGATCTGTTCAAGAAACCCGGCGTCGCCGAAACCATCGACTGGGCCAAGTGCCTGCTGGCCCTCGACGTGCTGACCCTCTCGCCCGAGGTCATCTCCGACACGCTGGGCGCCGTGCTGAAATACCAGGACGACATCGCCAAACTGCACGGCTCCGAAGCCAAGCGCCTGCTCGATCAGGCCCGCGCCAGTCTGGAACCCTCCTGATGCTTCTTCTGGCCCCAAATATCCCGGGGGTCCGGGGGCCGGCCCCCGGCGGCTAGACCATGGTCGAACACATCCCGCTGGAGCTTCCCGAAAATCCGCGCCTTGCGGGCAACATCACCCATTTCGCCCGCGCCCTGCGCCGCGCGGGCCTGCCCATCGGTCCGGGCCGTGTGATCGACGCCATCCGCGCGGTCGAGGTGGCAGGCTTCACCGAGCGGCGCGATTTCTACTGGACCCTGCACGCCTGTTTCGTGAACCGCCCCGAACACCGGGTGATCTTTCGCCAGATCTTCCGGCTCTACTGGCGCGATCCGCGCTATCTCGAACACATGATGGCCGCGATGCTGCCCGCGATCCGTGGCGTTCAGGAAGAGCGCGCGGGGCAGGCGGGCGAAAAGCGCGCCGCCGAAGCCTTGCTCGACGGGGCCGAAGCCCCCGATTTCGATGTGCAGAAAGACGAGGACGAAGCCGAAACCGAGATCGAGATCGACGCCAGCTTCACCACCTCCTCCGAGGAAAAGCTGAAAACCCTCGATTTCGAACAGATGAGCACCGCCGAGATGGCGCAGGCCAAGCGGATGCTGGCGCGGATGCGGCTTCCGGTCGAGCCGATGGCGACCCGCCGCATGCAGTCCGCCCTGCGCGGCGGCGTTGACCCTGCCAAAACCCTGCGCGCCGCGATGCGCACCGGCGGCGATATCCGCAGCATCGCCCGCCGCGCGCCGCGCACGCGCTGGCCCAATCTGGTGGTCCTGTGTGACATCTCCGGCTCGATGAGCCAGTATTCACGCGTCGTGCTGCATTTCCTGCACGCGGTCAGCAACGCCCGCGGCGCGGGCTGGGCCAAGGTCCACGCCTTCACCTTCGGCACGCGTCTGACCAACATCACCCGCCATCTCGATCACCGCGACGTCGACGCAGCCCTCGCCGCCGCCGGAGCAGAGGCGCAGGATTGGGAAGGCGGCACCCGCATCGGCGCATGTATCGAAACCTTCAACCGCGACTGGTCGCGCCGGGTGCTGGGGCAGGGTGCCGTGGTGCTGCTGATCACCGACGGTCTGGACCGTGGCGCGCCCGAAGTGCTGGCCAAGCAGATGCAGCGGCTGCACCTGTCCGCCAAACGGCTGATCTGGCTCAACCCCTTGTTGCGATGGGACGAATTCGCCCCCAAGGCGCGCGGCATCGCCGCCATGCTGCCCCATGTGGACAGCTTTCGCGCCGGTCATTCGATTGCCTCGCTCGAAGAACTGGCACAAGTGATCTCGCGCAAGGACGATGTCGGCGAAAAGGCCCGCCTGATGAAGCTGATCGGGAAATAGCTGGCTGAAACGACGGGGCCGAAGCCCCGCCTCAAATCACGCAACAGCAGCCGCAAAGCTGCTGCGATAGACCTGCGCCAGATCGGCCAGCGGGGCCGACACCGACCCGAACCGCACCTGATCGCCGCCGAACTTGCCGACGGACACCAGCGGCACATCGGCGCGACCTGCGGCAATCATCAACGCCTCGGCCTGATCAAAGTTGCACGCGATCAGATAGCGCGCCTGATCCTCGCCAAACAGCGTCGGCGTGTCGGATGCGTCCAGCGTCACGCCGACGCCGCTCTTCTCGGCCAGCTCGAACGCCGCCAGAGCCAGCCCGCCATCGCTCAGATCGGTACAGGCGCTGATCATCGCGCGGTTGTCGCGGATGAACTGCCCGTGTTTGGCCTCTGCCACCAGATCCACATGCGGCGCGTCGCCCTCGATGCGGCTGAAAACCTCGGCCAGCAGGGCGGACTGGCCCAGATGCCCCGTGGTCTCGCCAACGACCAAGGCGACGTGACCCGCGCGCACGTCACAGCCGATGATCTCGTCCGCGTGATACAAGATGCCCACGGCCCCGATGGTCGGCGTCGGCAGGATGCCCTTGCCGTCGGTCTCGTTGTACAGCGACACGTTGCCCGACACGATGGGCATGTCCAGCGCCGCAACAGCCGCGCCGATACCTTTGATGGCACCGACGAACTGGCCCATGATCTCGGGCTTTTCGGGGTTGCCAAAGTTCAGGTTGTCGGTCGTGGCCAAGGGCTTGGCCCCCACGGCGCACAGGTTGCGGTAAGCTTCTGCCACCGCCTGCTTGCCGCCCTCCACCGGGTTCGCCATGACATAGCGCGGTGTCACGTCCGAGGTGAACGCCAGCGATTTGTCGGTGCCATGCACGCGCACGATGCCCGCGCCCAGTCCCGGCGTGCGGGCGCTGTCGGCCATGACCATCGTGTCATATTGTTCATAAACCCACTGCTTGCCCGCATAGTTGGGAGACGCCAGCAGCGCGCGCAAACCGTCAATCGGGTCCACACCCGGCACATCGGCCAGCGGCGCAGGCACAGGCGTCTCCACCCACGGGCGGTCATATTCGGGCGCGGAACTGGCCAGCTTCGACAGCGGCAGATCGGCCATGGTCTCGCCATTGTAGACGATATGGAAACGATCCTCAGGGATTGTTTCGCCCACGATGGCAAAATCCAGATCCCATTTGTCAAACACCGCCTTGGCCTCGGCCTCCAGCTCGGGGCGCAGGACCATCAGCATGCGTTCCTGCGATTCCGAAAGCATCATCTCATAGGCCGTCATCTGCGTTTCACGCACCGGCACGTTCTCCAGATGCAGACGGATGCCCAGCTTGCCCTTGTCGCCCATCTCCACGGCAGAACAGGTCAGGCCCGCAGCCCCCATGTCCTGAATGGAAATCACCGCACCGGTCGCCATCAGCTCAAGCGTCGCTTCCATCAGGCGTTTTTCGGTGAACGGATCGCCCACCTGCACCGTGGGGCGCTTGCTTTCGATGGTGTCGTCGAACTCGGCCGAGGCCATCGTCGCACCGCCCACACCGTCCCGGCCGGTCTTTGCCCCCAGATAGACGACAGGCATGCCGACACCAGACGCCGCCGAATAGAAAATCTTGTCCGCATCCGCGAGGCCCGCCGCAAAGGCATTGACCAGACAGTTGCCGTTGTATGCGGGGTCAAAGCGGACTTCGCCGCCCACGCAGGGCACGCCGAAACAGTTGCCATAACCGCCAATGCCCGCAACCACGCCGTTGACCAGCTGCCGCGTCTTGTGGTGCGACGGTGCGCCAAAGCTCAGCGAATTCATCGACGCAATCGGGCGCGCACCCATGGTGAACAC
The DNA here is from genome assembly GCA_024636445.1 of Sulfitobacter sp. Classification (GTDB taxonomy): domain Bacteria; phylum Pseudomonadota; class Alphaproteobacteria; order Rhodobacterales; family Rhodobacteraceae; genus Pseudosulfitobacter. The sequence continues at coordinate 11,203 of JAGXHE010000081.1, read as the reverse complement.
ATCGCGCAAAATGCCGCCAACACCGGTGGCAGCCCCCTGATAAGGCTCGATATACGAAGGGTGGTTGTGGCTTTCCATTTTGAAGACCACGGCCTGTCCGTCACCGATATCAACAACGCCCGCGTTTTCGCCTGGGCCGCAGATCACTTGCGGGCCGTCCGTTGGCAGGGTGCGCAGCCATTTCTTCGATGATTTATACGAACAGTGTTCGTTCCACATGGCAGAAAAAATGCCAAGTTCGGTAAAGCTCGGTTCCCGCCCGATGATCTCCAGCAACCGCTGGTATTCATCCTTGCTCAGCCCGTGGCTGGCAATCAGGTCAGGTGTGATGGCTGGTTCGGTCATGCGCCCATGTCCCCCGTGACAGATGGTGGCCTGTCTTTATGGCAGCTTGCGGCGCGTGAAAAGGGGGAAGGGTGGGATTTGCATATACCAAAAAGGCAGAGCAAAAAGAAAGGCCGTGCTAAGAGGTAAGGGAAGCACGGCCTTTCGACATCAAACCGCCCCCAAAAAGGAGGCGGTAAGATACTGGAAGTTAGGGCAAGGTCACCGACTTGCGGTCAGCATAGGAGCCTCGGTCACCCTGTTCGGCAGCCAGAACCAGACCGTCTAGTGTGGTCGACAGAGTAACGATCTCGCCGTCGAGCATCACGTTTTGCGGTGTCACTGCGACGACCAGAACGTCAGTGTCGAACACTTCGGCCTGCGCGTCGGTCAGTTCAACGACCAGCTCGGGGTTGCCGTTGACCGAAACGTTCACTTCTTCGATCATGCCGATCATTTCACCGTCGGTGGTCAACATGTTCTCGCCGCGCGAGTTCACCAATGAACGGAATGCCGTTTGCGACATGGCGATCTGGTTGGTGTCATACTGGGCGTAGCCGTTCGAAACAGCTGGCGAGTTGGTGTCATACTCGAACTGGTTCGATGCTGCGGCAGTCGGTTCGCCACCATCAAGGATAGCAGGCGAGCCGCTCTCCAGATCCGAAGCGGACTCTGTCTGGGCCAGTGCGGGCACGGCCATAAGTGCAGCGATCGTCGAGGCGGTTGTCAAAAACTTGCGTGTCATAAGTAATTCCTTTCGTATTTCGTTGCTGGGGGGTCAACGGCGCAAGTGCAAACTATGTTCCCATTGATTTTGCGGAAAAAACTTTTCGTGAAACAGGGAACAAAACGCGCAGTTGCGGTTCGTGTGCGTTCCTTACTTATTGCACTTATTGCCGTCCTGCGCCGCCCTGCGCCGCGTCCGACGCACACCGAGCCACGCAACCCGAGCGACCTTTGTGGGATTGTGCAGGTGAACAGTCGGGCAAGCCGGAGTGGGCCGCACCAACGCGGTGGCGCGCCGCGCGCCGTACCCCGGAAAAGTGTCCCCCAGAAACAGAAAAGCGTCACCCAGAAAAGCGTCACGCCAAAAAAGTCGTCACGCCAAAAAAAAGGCCGAGCATAAAGCTCGGCCAAGTCCAACAGGGAGGTATGAAGATGATGCGCTAAGCGATCATCGCCTTCGAGACCGATTTAGGGGCGGCGCTGCTGCCAAACAAGGCAGAATGTGAACGACAGCAGGTATGCCCGCTATGCGTTTCTTGCATATCTATGGTTTTTGTTTTCTTTTCAACTGCTTACGGTACAAAAGGATCTCCTCCTGCACAAAGTCCCGAAAGGCGGATATGCGCTGTGATTGGCGCAGTTCTTCGGGGTAGGCCAGAAAAACCGGAACATCGGCAGACTGAATCTGCGGCATGACCCGCACAAGGTCGGGAAAATCGTTCGCAAGGTAGTCTGGCAGCACGCCGATTCCCAAATTGTGCAGCACACCCTGCAAAACACCAAAATAGTTGTTGACGGTCAGCAAAGAGCCGACTTCGTGCGTCAGCAACTCTTGCACCAGGCTCACACTCGCACCCACCTGCGCGGAATCCGTGTTCTGGCAGATCAGCCGATGATCCTTCATGTCGCTAAGGTCGTTCGGTGCGCTGTGCTCTTTCAGATAGGACGACGACGCATAGAGACACATCCTGACCGTCATCAGCTTCTTGCGGATCAGATCGGCCTGGCTGGGTTCCTTCATGCGGATGGCCACGTCGGCCTCGCGCATCGGCAGGTCCAGCACGCGTTCCTCCAGCATCAAATCGACACGCAGATCGGGGTGCTTGGCATACAGCTTGGGCAGGCGCGGGGCCAGCCACAGGGTGCCAAAGCCGGTCGTGGTGGTGACGCGCAGGTCGCCGAACACTTCTTCCTCGCTGTCGCGGATACGCGCAGCGGCGGCGTCCAGACGTTTTGTCATGGCATTGGTGGCGTCGAACAGCAATTCGCCCTGTTCGGTCAGGATCAGCCCGCGTGCATGGCGGTGGAACAGCGTGGCGCCAAGTGATTCTTCCAGTCCGCGAATTTGGCGGCTGACCGCAGATTGACTGAGGTTCAGCCGATCACCCGCGTGCGTCAGACTGCCCGCATCCGCCACCGCATGAAATATTCTTAGCTTGTCCCAGTCCATCACACTGCTTTCTGATCGTTGAGATCACCCTATAGTAAAAGACATGGAAACCTACCACTCGTCATAGAGGGCGTGGGGTAAAATACCATTAATGTCTATACAGGTCATACTTTATGACCTAATATAGCTTAAACTCTGACACTATCATCCAAGCTGGGGAGGCGCAGGTATGAGCACGCAAAAGATTTCACTGAACGACCGTTACGATCTGGAACGCGAAACGGTGCTTTTGAACGGCACGCAGGCGCTGGTCCGGCTGATGATGATGCAAAAGGCGCGCGACCGTGCGGCAGGTCTGAACACCGCGGGGCTGGTCACCGGCTACCGCGGATCGCCTCTGGGTGCCGTCGACGTGCAGATGATGCGCGCCGCCAAACCACTGGCCCAGCATGATGTCACTTTTCAACCCGGCCTGAACGAAGACCTCGCCGCGACCGCCCTGTGGGGCAGCCAGCAGGCCGAACTGCGCGGCGAAGGCAAATACGACGGCGTCTTTGGCCTGTGGTATGGCAAGGGTCCGGGCGTGGACCGCTCTGGCGACGTGTTCAAACACGCCAACATGGCCGGCAGCTCGACCCACGGCGGCGTGCTGGTGGCGATGGGCGACGACCACACCGGCGAATCCTCGACCGTGCTGCACCAGTCCGAATTCGCGCTTCTGGATGCCTACATGCCCGTGGTCTCCCCCGCAGGCGTTCAGGAAATCATGGACTACGGCCTCTATGGCTGGGCGCTCAGCCGGTTTTCCGGCCTCTGGGTCGGTCTGAAAACCATGAAGGACACGATCGAGGCCACCAGCGTGGTCAACGGCAATCCCGACCGCCTCACTTTCGTCACGCCTGATTTTACCATGCCGCAGGGCGGGCTGAACATCCGTCTGGTGGACACGCCGGTTGATCAGGAAACCCGCGTCATCGACTACAAACGCAACGCAGCCGAAGCGTTCAGCCGGGCCAACGGCATGGACAAACGCATGTGGGGCAAGCCGGGCGCCAAGATCGGCTTTGTCGCCGCGGGCAAGAACTGGCTCGACCTGATGCACGCGCTGGACCTGCTGCACATCGACGCAAACGAAGCCGAGCGTCTGGGCATCACCACCTACAAAGTCGGCCAGACATGGCCGCTCGACATGGACACCTTCCACGAATGGGCCGCAGGTCTCGACCTGATCGTCGTCGTCGAGGAAAAGCGCAAGCTGATCGAGGTCCAGATCAAGGAAGCCATCTTTGACGACCGCGACGGCCGCCGCGTCTATGGCTGGCACAAGGGCGACACATGGGAAAACGGCCGCCGCCTGGAACTGTTCCCGACGCGTGGCGCGCTCGACCCGATCCTGATCGCTGAAAAACTGGGCGACATCCTGATCGAAGAAGGCCGCAACACCGACGGCATCAAGGCGGGGCTGGCCTCGCTCTCCGAAGCACGGCGCAACGACAACGCGCAGGACATCGCGGCGCGTCTGCCGTACTTCTGCTCGGGCTGCCCGCACAACACGTCCACCAAACTGCCCGACGGCAGCCGCGCCTACGCAGGCATCGGCTGTCACTACATGGCGCAGTGGATGGACCGCGACACCGTGGGCTACACCCATATGGGCGGCGAAGGCGCCAACTGGATCGGCGAGGCACCGTTTTCCACCACCAAACACGTCTTCCAGAACCTCGGCGACGGCACCTACAACCACTCCGGTATTCAGGCCATCCGCGCCGCCTTGGCCTCCAAGGCCAACATCACCTACAAGATCCTTTATAACGACGCGGTCGCCATGACCGGCGGCCAGACCAACGAGGGCGGCCTGAGCGCCTACAAGATCGTCGAAGAACTGCGCGCCATCGGCGTGCCCACCATCGAAGTGGTCTACGACGAAAAAGAAGACGTGGATTTCGCCCGTTTCCCCAAGGGCACAGCCATCAATGAGCGCGCCGAGCTTGACGCCGTCCAGAAACGTCTGCGCGACATCGAAGGCGTCAGCGCCATCGTCTACATCCAGACCTGTGCTGCCGAAAAACGCCGCCGCCGCAAGCGCGGCACCTTCCCCGACCCGGACAAGCGCGTGTTCATCAACACCGACGTCTGCGAAGGCTGCGGCGATTGCGGCGTGCAATCCAACTGCGTGTCGATCGTGCCCAAGGAAACCGAACTGGGCCGCAAACGCGCCATCGACCAGTCGTCGTGCAACAAGGACTTCTCCTGCCTCAAGGGCTTCTGCCCGTCCTTCGTCACGCTTGAGGGCGCGCAGGTCCGCAAGGACCCGACCACCAAGCTCGACCTGCCCGACATGCCGCAGCCCGACCTGCCCACCATCGACGGCACCTTCAACGTGGTCATCACCGGCGTCGGCGGCACCGGCGTCGTGACCGTGGGCGCGGTGATGGCACAGGCCGCACATATCGACGGCATGGGGGCCGGCATGATGGAAATGGCCGGTCTCGCTCAAAAGGGCGGCGCGGTTCACATCCACTGTCGTCTGGCGAACACGCCCGCAGACATCACCGCGATCCGCGTCGCCACCGGCGAGGCCGACGCGCTGATCGGTGGCGATCTGGTGGTCAGTGCCGGTGCCAAGACGCTGGGCCTGACCAGCACGGGCCGCACCGGTGCCGTGGTCAACAGCCACGAGATCATCACCGGCGATTTCACCCGCGACACCGAGTTTGCCTTGCCCGCCGACCGCCTGACACTGGCACTTCAGGCGCGCCTGCAAGACCGCGTGGCGCTGTTCGATGCCTCGGATCTGGCCAAGGCGACCTTGGGCGATTCGATCTATTCCAACATGATGCTGATGGGGGCCGCATGGCAGCGCGGCCTGCTGCCCCTGACCCACGCCGCCATCACCGAGGCGGTTACGCTGAACGGTGCCGCCGTGGAACGGAACCTGCGCGCCTTCGAAATCGGGCGCTGGGCGGTGCTCTACCCCGAGCAGGTGCAGAACATCCTGACGCCCAAGGTCGTGGCCCTGCCCAAGACGCTCGAAGACAAGATCGCCTTCCGCGCCGATCATCTGGTGGGCTATCAAGGCAAACGTCTGGCCAAACGCTACCGCAAGATGGTCGACGCGGTCACGGACAAGGCCGTGCGCGCAGCGATGGCCGAAGGCTACCACAAGGTGCTGGCCTACAAGGACGAATACGAGGTCGCCCGCCTGCTGCAATCCACCCGCGCCAAGGCCGCAGCCGAATTCGACGGCGACTTCAAGATGAAGTTCCACCTCGCCCCGCCGATCCTGTCGCGCCAAGGCAGCGATGGCCGCCCGGTCAAGCGCACCTTCGGCCCGTGGCTGGAAAAACCGATGGCGCTGATGGCGCGTTTCAAGGGCCTGCGCGGCACGCCGCTCGATGTCTTCGGCTACACCGCCGAGCGCAGGATGGAGCGGTCGCTGATCACCCAGTACGAGGCGGACATGAAGCAGGTCCTGCCCAAGCTCACCGATGACACCCGCGACGCCATCGTGGCGCTGGCCGAACTGCCCAAGTCGATCCGGGGCTTCGGTCCGGTGAAACAGGCCAACGAAGCCAAGGCGGCCAAGCGCCGCGAGGAACTGCTGTCGGTGATCGACGCGGGCGGCAAGGACATGGCGAAAGCTGCCGAATAGGGACCAACCGTCACGTTTCTGTCACCGGACGCCTGTAAGACTACGCTTCAGGAACGCGACAGGCCCGAGGTTTCGGAGATGACGATGACCCCGTCCAAACGCGCGCTTGCGCGTGACATAACCTATTCGCATTCGGCCACCTCGCGCGGTGGCCGGGCGATGATCCGTCTTATGGAAAACAGCACCGGCCGGCTGAACCTGATCCGCCGTGCCGATGGCTATCAGGACGACGTGGCAGCAGGGCGCGATTTCTGGTCGGTGATCGTCGAACGCTACGGGCTGACCCTCGACGTGGTCGGCGGCGCGCTGGACAATATCCCGCGCACCGGCCCGCTGATCCTGATCGCCAACCACCCCTACGGCATCCTCGACGGGCTGATGATGGGCCATATCCTGTCCCTCATGCGCGGCGATTTTCGCATCCTCGCCAATTCCGTCTTCAACCGCGCGACCGAACTCAACCGCGTGCTGCTGCCGATCAGCTTCGACCAGACCCGCGAGGCGCTGGAGCTCAACATCGAAACCCGCCGCACCTCACTCAGCTATCTGGGGCAGGGCGGGGCCATCGGCGTCTTTCCCGGCGGCACGGTCAGCACGGCGGCCAAACCCTTCTCGCGCCCGATGGACCCGCGCTGGCGCAGCTTTACCGCGCGCATGGTCGCCAAATCCGGGGCGACCGTGGTGCCGATCTACTTCGACGGCCACACCAGCCGCCTGTTCCAGCTTGCCAGCCACATGCACAACACCCTGCGGCTGGGCCTGCTGATCAAGGAATTCAAAAAACGCGTCGACACGCCGGTGCGCGTGGTCGTGGGCGCGCCCTTGGGCCGCGACGCGCTGGACCCGCACGCAGGCGACAGCAAACAGATGATGGATTTCCTGCGCAAAGCGACGTATGACCTCAATCCAGACCCGGTCAAGAACTTCGATCTGGGATATGAATTCGAGGAACGGCACCGCTGAACGGTTTTTGCGGCGTCCAAGGGAATACGGGCGTAACATTCTATGGCAATTGGTGTTTTCGACAGTGGTCTGGGCGGTCTGACCGTCCTGCAAGCAGCGCAAAAGCGGCTGCCGGACGTCGAGTTTATCTATCTGGCGGACACGGCCAACGCACCTTACGGCGTGCGCACCGCCGATGACATCTACGAGCTGACCACCGCCGCCGTGCAGCGCCTGTTCGATGCAGGCTGCGATCTGGTGATTCTGGCCTGCAACACCGCCTCGGCCGCCGCGCTGCGCCGGATGCAGGAGGGCTGGGTGCCCGAGGGCAAGCGCGTGCTGGGCGTCTTCGTGCCACTGATCGAGGCGATGACCGAACGGCAATGGGGCGACAACTCGCCCCCGCGCGAGGTCGCCGTGAAACACGTGGCCCTCTTCGCCACGCCCGCCACCGTCAGCAGCCGCGCGTTCCAGCGCGAACTGGCCTTCCGCGCCATCGGCGTCGATGTCGAGGCTCAGGCCTGCGGCGGTGTCGTCGATGCCATCGAAGAGGGCGACATGATCCTCGCCGAAGCCTTGGTGCGCAGCCACGTTGACGCGCTGAAACGCAAGATGCCGCACCCGCAGGCCGCGATCCTGGGCTGTACCCACTACCCGCTGGTGCAGGAAACATTCCAGCAGGCGCTGGGCCCCGACGTCGAGGTCTACTCGCAGGCCGCACTGGTCGGCGAAAGCCTTGCCGACTACCTGACCCGTCACCCCGACAAGATGGGCAGCGGCACGGCTGCCTACATGACCACCGGCAACCCCAAACGGGTCAGCGACCGCGCGGTGCAATTCATGCGACGACAGATCGACTTTGTCTCTGCCTGAACATCCTTTTCACATCCCTGATACAAGAGGTCTCACATGACCCATTCCGTCGCAATTCTGGGGGCCAGCGGATACACTGGCGCCGAACTGATCCGGCTGATCGCCGAGCATCCCTCTATTGAAATCAAGGCCTTGGGCGCATTCTCCAAGGCGGGCCAAAAGCTCTCCGAGGTCTTCCCGCACCTGCGCCATCTCGATCTTCCCGACATGGTCGCCTTTGACACGATCGACTGGTCGGGCATTGATCTGTGCTTTTGCGCCCTGCCGCACAAGACCAGCCAGGAGGTCATCCGCGACCTGCCCAAGACCCTCAAGATCGTCGATCTCAGCGCCGATTTCCGCCTGCGCGATCCTGCCGACTACAAGAAATGGTACGGCAACGACCACGCCGCCGTCGAGATGCAGACCGAGGCCGTCTACGGCCTGACCGAATTCTACCGCGACGACATCGCAGCCGCACGGCTGGTCGCAGGCACCGGCTGCAACGCGGCCACCGGCCAGTTCGCCCTGCGCCCGCTGATCGCCGCAGGCGTGATCGGTCTCGACGACATCATCCTCGACCTGAAATGCGCCGTTTCCGGCGCGGGCCGGTCGCTGAAAGAAAACCTGCTCCATGCCGAGCTCAGCGAAGGCTACCATGCCTATGCCGTCGGCGGCACGCACCGCCACTTGGGCGAGTTCGATCAGGAGTTCTCCAAAGTCGCGGGCCGTCCGGTGCAAATACAGTTCACCCCGCACCTGATCCCCGCCAACCGCGGCATCCTCGCCACCTGCTATGTCTCTGGCGACGCAGGAAAAATACACGAAACCCTCGTCAAAGCCTACGCCAACGAGCCGTTCATCCACGTCCTGCCCAAGGGCGAGGCCCCCAGCACGCGCCACATCCGCGGCAGCAACTTCTGCCACATCGGCGTCGTGGCCGACCGTATCGCAGGGCGCGCAATCGTCGTCGCGGCCCTCGACAACCTGACCAAAGGCTCCAGCGGGCAGGCTTTGCAGAACGCCAACCTGATGCTCGGCCTGCCCGAAACCGCCGGCCTGATGATGGCACCGCTCTTCCCATAAAGGGTGCGACGATAGATGCGCACGGCGCGCGTTGATTGGCGCGCCGTTCATGACTACATATGACCAAAGGTTTTCCAAAACCGGAAGACAGGCGGAGCAGCGATGAAAAGCCTCAAGAAACAACGGCGCATCCAGATCATTCTGGTCACGGCAGTGGCCCTGGCGCTCAGCACCGCGCTGATCGGCTACGCCATGCGCGACGGTATCAACTTCTTCCGCGCCCCCAGTCAGGTGATCGCTGAACCGCCGATGTCTACCGAAGTCTTCCGCATCGGCGGGCTGGTCGCCACCGGCACGCTCAAACGCGGGCAGGGCGAGGTGATCCGCTTCGAAGTCACCGACGGCGGCGCATCGGTGCCCGTGGTCTTCAGCGGCGTGCTGCCGGACCTGTTCGAGGAAGATCAAGGCATGGTCGGCACCGGCAGCTACGTCAACGGCGTCTTCGAGGCCACTGAAATCCTTGCCAAACACGACGAAACCTACATGCCCAAGGAAGTCGTGGACGCCCTCAAGGCCCAAGGCGTCTATCAGGACCCCGAAGGCTGAGAACGCTCCCGTTATCCTGCGTTAACCACGTTCAACCCACTCTGCGCGCCAATTGCAGCAGACACAGAGGTTGGACATGCAAACTGTCACAGACATCGCCAATGAGATCGTCGCCCGCGAGGGCGGCTATGTGAACGACCCCGACGATCCGGGCGGGGCCACCAATTTCGGCGTCACGATCCACACCATGCGCCGCTTGGGGCTGGATCTGGACGCCGACGGCGACATCGACGCCGCCGATGTGCGCCAACTCACCCAGGCTCAGGCCGTGGACATCTTTATACGCCACTACTTCGAGGGCCCGCGCATCGCCCAACTGCCCGCAGGCCTGCACGCATCGGTCTTCGACATGTACGTCAACGCAGGTGCCAACGCCGTGCGCATCCTGCAACGGCTGCTGTGCGAAATGGGCCACGCGGTCTCCGTCGATGGCGCGCTCGGCCCCCAGTCCATCGCGGCCACGGCCAAGGCCTACACTCAGGCCCCGCAGGCAATGGTCGACGCCTACGGCATCGCGCGGCGCAACTACTACTTCCGCATCGCCGACAATCGCCCCGCCAGCCGCAAATACGCGCGCACACGCGCAGGCGGCAAAGGCGGCTGGATCAGACGCGCCGAGGAATTCATCAGCGCGCCTTACCACCTTACATCGGCACAATTCACAACGAGGGTGGCATCATGGGGTTGATCGAGGGCATATTCGGCCTGCTGTTCGGCAACGGCGGCAACGTGGTGCGCGACACGGTTCAGGTGTTTCGCGAAAACGCCGAAAGCGGCAGCGTCCGCGCGCAAGAGGTGCAGGTGCAGGCAATGCGCCAGTTCGGCGAGGAATACAGCGTCGCGCGCCAAGGCTGGTTCGACCGCTTCGTCGACGGCCTCAACCGCCTGCCGCGCCCGCTTCTGGCGCTGGGAACGCTGGCGCTGTTCATCTCCGCGATGATCGAACCTTTGTGGTTTGCCGAAAGGATGCAGGGCATCGCACTGGTGCCCGAACCGCTGTGGTGGCTTTTGGGCGTGATCGTGTCGTTCTATTTCGGCGCGCGTCATCAGGTAAAAGCGCAAGAGTTCCAGCGCCAGCTTGTCGGCACCATGGCCCATGTGCCGCAGGTGGTGACCAACATCCGCGCCCTGCGCACCCTGCGCGCCGAAAGCGTCGGCATCGCTGACACCGGCCCCGACGTGCAGCTGGCCGCCGCGGCCACCGCACCCGAACAGAACGCAGCGCTTGAGGACTGGAAGCGCGCCTGAAGCACACCCAATGCAACAGATCAGGGCGTTCGCGCCCTGATCCAATCCTCAAGCCCCCCAATCCCACATCAATTTGATGCGACACAGTGTCGATACGCAGCACAGCGGATTGTGGCACGCAGCATGCAGGCGTATAAGGCTCGCATGATTACAGAGCTCGGTCACTTTTCGCTGATCCTCGCCTTTCTGGTGGCGATCGTACAGGCCGTGGTGCCGATGATTGGCGCGCACCGGCGCAATGCGGCGTGGATGGCGGTTGCCGAACCTGCCGCCAACGCGCAGTTCTTCCTGACGCTGGCGGCCTTCGGCGCGCTGATGTGGGCCTTCATCACCTCGGATTTCTCGCTGCAACTGGTGGTGCTGAACAGCCATTCGGCCAAACCGATGCTCTATAAAATCAGCGGCACATGGGGCAATCACGAAGGCTCGATGCTGCT
>JAGXHE010000080.1 GCA_024636445.1 Sulfitobacter sp. | reverse complement strand
CCGCGCGACGCGGCTTTGGGGGCGCCTTGTCCTGTTCAGCCTTGATATGTTCCAGCACCGCGCTGAGATGCTTGTTCTCGGTGATCGCCGTGTGCGTGATGCGCTGATCCTTGTCGAAGACGGAGTAGGGCAGTGAGACACCCTGCCAGCGGAACTCCAGGCGGCCATCCGGAAAAGCGTAGCTGTCGACATATTTGCCAACGAGGCCACGCGTGATCTCATTTTCCTCGAGAATGATACGTTGTCTCTCGAACGAGAATGCCAGCTGCGTGCCGACGTAGCGTTCGTCGCGCAAGCAAAAGACATCACGCAACCGGTCCGGTTCAATGTTTATGGGCCTGTGCAGATTCTCCGCACGGCGCGGAACCTTTGCAAACTTGACGTTATAGCTTGCAATGAAGCCAGGCAAAAACGCGTTGGCCGCCTCCATGTCCGAGATACCGGCCAGCCTGAGTTCTTTGACCAACCGGTCCTGCAGGGTTCGGTTAGACCGTTCGACACGTCCCTTGGCCTGAGAGCTGTTTGCGCAGAGAATCTCGATGTTCAGTTCATTCAGGGCACGCCCGAATTGGGTCATGCCGTGCCCGGACTTAGCGGATTGATTTGCCACGCGGAACACCGAGTGCTTGTCGGAATAGAACGCCACCGGCTTGCCATGCGCCGCCAAGTACAGGTCCAGCGCCTCGAAGTAGCTGAACGTGCTTTCCGAGGTCACAAACCGCAGTTGCATCAGCGTGCTCGTCGCGTCGTCAATGAACACCAACAGGGTACAGGCCGACCCACGATCCTCGAACCAATGATGATCCGAACCGTCGATCTGGATCAACTCGCCCAGACATTCCCGGCGGAGGCGCGGCTGATGAAAGGTGCGGCGCTGCTTGCGTGACACCCAGATCCCAGCGTCCTGCATCCATTTGCGCAGTGTCTCACGCGAGACCTTCAGATCGTGGTCTTCCGCCAGCTTCTCGGCAGCGAATGTGGGCCCAAAATCGCTGTACTTCTCTCTGACCAACGTCACGGCGAACTCACGCACCGCAGGGTCGATCCAATTGTTGGATTTGCGACCACGCGCCTTATGCCGGATGGCACCAGGACCTCCAGTCTGAAAATCCTTCAGCAGTCTATGAACTTGTCGTCGGCTCACTCCCAACACGTTGGCAGCTGTCACAGCCGTCATGGCACCTCGTGTCACTTGGCTCAGTACTTCAATCCGGTTCAGTTCGCGTTCGCTCATGATGATCAATCCCACGGCCACACTCCAATCCTGCTTGATCGACAGGGAAGTGTGACACTTCTACTTTGCAGATGTGGGACATTCTAACTTTGCGCTTACAAGCAGCGTCACCTTAAAGAACGTTATGTAGACACCTGATAGTTGAACTTTTCTAAGCTAAAATTCATATAAGTTTTCGGAACGATCAGTTAAGTAGTCACGTACCGCTTTACGGCCCGTTTGGCCGAGCCGTGGCGTCCTTGTCGTTCCGGGCTATGACTGTCCCGGTTGATGGCAACATCGGGCGGGACACTTCAACGTGGCACCCACCCGAAAGCGCGAGGCATCTTGCAGATGCAAGACGACAAAACCAAATTCGGGCATGCGACCAGTGTTGCAGCTCCTTGACAATATGATGCATCACTTTGGCATCAACGGATGGACATTCCCTCGAAACACCGTTTATCAATGGATTAGGAGTGTATCTGGCAACACGTCCGGCGCACTTGAAGACATTTCACATCTGGGAGGAAACATAGTGGATCGTCGTTCTTTTATTCGTAGTGCTGGTGTGATTGGGGCGGGTGCTGCGGCATCCACTCTGGCGGCACCTGCTATCGCTCAGGGCAATATCACCTGGCGGATGGTCACGACCTGGCCAAAGAATTTCCCCGGTCTGGGTGTCGGCGCACAGCGTCTGGCTGATCGGGTCACCGCCGCGTCCGGTGGTCGTCTGACCATTCAGGTCTTTTCGGCCGGCGAACTGGTTCCGCCGCTGCAGTCGCTGGATGCCGTGATCGACGGTACCGCCGAAATGAGCCACGGTGCCGCCTACTACTGGCAGAACAAATCGCCTGCGCTGTCGTTCTTCACCGGCGTTCCTTATGGCATGACCACACCCGAGCTGACAGCCTGGGTCCGCTTCCTTGGCGGTCAGGAAATCTGGGACGAAATCTATGACCAGTTTGGCGTTCAGGGCTTCTTGTCCGGCAACACCGGCACGCAGACAGGTGGCTGGTTCCGCGACGAGCTGAAAAGCGTCGAGGATGTCAAAGGCGTTCGTTTCCGCACACCCGGCCTTGGTGGTCGTGTCTGGGAGAAACTGGGCGCAACCGTCACCAACATGGCGGCTGGCGAGATTTTCCAGGCCCTGCAATCGGGCACGCTGGATGCAGCCGAATTTGTCGGACCCTATAACGATCTGGCGCTGGGCTTCCATCAGGTTGCCAAGAACTACTACATGCCTTCGTTCGTGGAATCCGGTCTGGCGACCGAGCTTGTCGTTGACAAGAAGAAATACCAGGAGCTGCCCGACGACCTGCAGGCGATCATTCGTGACGTGTGCCAGGCGGAATACGACCAGGTTGCCGCAGACTTTATCGCAAACGATCCGCGTGCATTGAAAACGCTGGTCGACGATCACGGTGTGATCGTGCGCAACTTCCCCGATGACATCATGGAAGCGGGTGCCAAAGCGTCCGTCGAAGTGGTCGAGGAACTGCGTGCCAGCGACGACCCGCTGGTCCAGAAAACTGCCGAGAGCTTCGTCGAGGCGCTGAACCTTGTGCGTACCCGTACAGAACAGATCGACGCCCCCTACGTGGCGGCGCGTCAGAAGTATCTGAAGTACTGATCAGCAAGATCCTGAAACACGAAAAAGGCCCGGTGGAAACACCGGGCCTTTTTGCATTTGGGGTCTTGTTCAGGTCTGGTTAGCCAGCAATCAGACGCGGCAACCAGGTGACCAACTGCGGGAACGCAAACAGGATCGCAATGGCCACGATCTGCAAGATCACAAAGGGTATGACGCCTTTGTAGATTGCACTGGTCGGCAGGTCGGCAGGGGCCACACCGCGCAGATAGAACAGCGCAAAGCCGAAGGGCGGCGTCAGGAACGAGGTTTGCAGGTTTACGCCCACCATTACGCCCAGCCACACCGGATCGACGTCCAGCGCCAGCAGCACGGGTGCCGTGATCGGGATCACGATAAAGATGATCTCGAAGGTGTCGAGGATAAAGCCCAGAAAGAACATGATGACCATGACCATCGCCACCGCTGCCAGCTTGCCGCCGGGCAGGTTGCTGAGGAATTCATGCACCAGATTGTCGCCACCCATCATGCGGAACACCACGGAAAACACCGAAGCACCCAGCAGGATGATGAAAACCATGCTGGTGATCGTTGCGGTGGCCACCACGGTCTTTTGCAACACGTCGAACGACAGACGCCAGCGCAGCGTGGCGAGGATCATCGCACCGACGGCCCCCACCGAAGCTGCCTCGGTCGGGGTGGCGATGCCACCCAGGATCGACCCAAGCACGGCCAGGATCAGCAGAAGTGGCGGCACCAGCGCCACAAAAACCTCCCGGAGCAGGTCTTTTTTCTCTTCGGGCGGCACCGGCGTGGCAGGGCAGGACGCGGGGTCGGTTACCGCTTTGAACACCACATAGGCCAGATAAAGTCCGATCAGCAGAAATCCGGGCAACAGCGCTCCGGCGAACAGGTCGCCCACTGACACGGGCGAGGGCGCAAAGTTTCCCTTGGCCATCTGCACCTGAGAGTTGATGCCCGCGAGCATGTCACCCATGAAAATCAGCACGGTCGAAGGTGGCACGATCTGCCCAAGGGTGCCGCTGGCGCAGATCACGCCTGTGGCCAGCTTCGGATCATATCCCGCCCGCAGCATCGCGGGCAGCGAAATCAGCCCCATTGTGACCACGGTCGCCCCCACAACACCGGTCGACGCCGCCAGCATCGCACCCACCAGCACCACCGAAATGCCCAGCCCGCCGCGCATGTTGCCAAACAGTTTGCCCATCGTCAGCAGCAGCTGCTCGGCGATCTGGCTGCGTTCCAACATCACGCCCATAAAGATGAAAAGCGGCACGGCCACCAACACCTCGTTGGTCATGAAGCCGATATAACGGTTGGGCAGAGAGCCAAAGTTCGACGGATCGAACACGCCAAAGGCCATTCCCAAGCTGGCGAACAGCAGCGAGGTTCCCGCCAGCGTGAACGCAACAGGAAAGCCCAGCAGCAAAAAGCCGATAACGCCAAAAAACATCAGTGCGGCAAGCAACTCACCAATCAAAACCGGATCCATCAGACGGCTCCCTCGGGGTGGTCCGCCGGGATACGGTCAGGACTGTATTGGATAGATTTTGGAACCAGTGCGGCATTGCCGCTCAGGATCAGGATCGAGCGGATTATCATGGCCACACCCTGCAATGCGATCAGCGCCGCAAAGACGATGACGAAAGATTTAAGGATATACAGACCGGGCATTCCGCCCACGTTGGCCGACGCCTCCTGATAGCTCCATGCGCGCTGCACGAAAGGCATGGAGTAGATGTAGACGATCCAGGTGAAGGGGAACAAAAACAGGATGACACCGATCAGATCGGCAGTCGCGCGGGTTTTTATCTTGGCGGGACGATAGAAAATGTCCACGCGCACATGATCGTCGCGCAGCAATGCGAAACCTGCCACCGCGGTAAACATCGCTCCGTTCAGCCAGATATAGAGATCCTGCATCCAGACGTAGCTGGTGGCAAACAGATACCGTTGTACGACCACCGTGAAACAGACACAGACAATCGCAAGCGCAAGCCAGGCGAATGTTTTGCCGACGATCAGGTTAACAGCGCAAATCAGCGCTGCAATTCCAGCAAGAAACCGCATCTTTCCCCCCCTTTATGTTTTACCATTTATCCAAGCAGTCAATCGAAGTGAAACAGCCGAATGTCAAGGTGCGTGAAGTATTCAGCGCGCTCCGCTCCGGCTTGTGATATTTCGCAAATATAGTCAAAATCCACTGATCCGGGGCAACCAAGTGCTCAGGACCGGCACGAATGTCAGCAGCATCAGCACGAGGAAGTTCGCCAGAAAGAAGGGCGGCATTTCACGGATCAATGCAGCAGGTTTCAGATGTGCCGCCGACGATACGACAAAGATCAGACTGCCGACCGGCGGCGTCGTCAGCCCCAGTGTCAGGTTGACGATGACCACAATCGCAAAGTGATCCGGCGCGATCCCCAGCGCATGGCTGATCGGAGCAAGGATCGGCACAAGGATCATGACACCCGGCAGCGGGTCCATGAACAGACCAAAGACCAGCATCAGCACATTGACGGCCAGCAAGAACAAAATCGGCGACAGCTCCCACGAGATGATCGTCTCGGCCAGAAACTGCGGCACGCCTTCGATCACCAGCACCCAGGCAAAGGCGCGTGCCGCCCCCAGGATCAGCAGCACAGCCGAGCTGATCAGCGCGGCGCGCAGGATGATGGCAGGCAGGTCGCGCAGGCGAAGGGCGCGGTAGACGAACATGCCGCAGAACAGCGCGTAGAACACCGCGATCACCGAGGCTTCGGTCGGGGTGAAGATACCGCCCCGAATGCCGCCGACGATCAGCACGATCAGCCCCAGTGCCGGCAGGGCCATTGCCGTGGTGCGCAGCATCTCGATCTTGCCGGGGCGTGGTTCGGTGCTGCGATAGTCGCGCTTCCAACTGACATAGCCGTTTGTCGCCAGATTGCCCAAGGCCAGCAACAGGCCGGGCACGACCCCGGCCATGAACAGCGATCCCACGGACACTTCCTGATCCTGCAAGGCATAGATGATCATCACGATCGACGGCGGAATGATCGGTCCGACCACGGCGCTTGATATCGTCAGGGCTCCGGCATAGGGGCGGTCGTATCCGCCCTTTTCCATCATGCGGATCATCATCGCACCGGGGCCTGCCGCATCGGCCAGTGCCGAGCCCGAAATGCCCGCAAACATTGTCGAGGACATGACGTTGGCATAGCCCAGACCGCCACGCAGATGCCCCACGAACTGCGAGGCAAAGCGCAACAGGGTGTGGGTGATCGCCCCTCCGGTCATGATCTCGGCGGCCAGAATAAAGAACGGCACGGCAAGCAGCGGAAAGCTGTCCAGCCCCGAGAACATCTCCTTGACCACCACGATTTCGGGATAGGAACTGCCCAGAGCAATTGCAGCAAAGACCGATATGGCCATGGAAAAGGCCACGGGGACCCCCAGAACCATCAGCAAAAACAGCGTCGCAAAGAGGATCTCAGCCATTCGCGGCACCGGGGGATACGTCTGATTGCTTGTACTCTCCGGCCAGAATGAACGGCCTGACGATCAAAAGAAGGTGGATGATCATCAACCCAAAGCCAACAGGCATCGCGGCGTAGACATATCGAAACGACAGCCGCAGGGCAGGGGTCTGCTGAAATTGCGAGCGCTGCATGTACTGCCAGCCGACATAGACCATGAACCCGAAGAAAAACAGCAGGCCCACCACGATTGCCGCGCGCAACAGCTTTTGCGCGGTGGTGCCCATGACGTCATGCAGGTTGGTGATGGCCACATGTCCGCCGATGCGCAGCGCCAGCCCCGCACCCAGAAACGTCATCCAGATCATCAGGTAACGCGCGGCTTCCTCCGCCCAGGGCAGCGAATGGTTCGTGGTATAGCGCAAGGCCACATTCGCGCCGACGATCAACGTCATCGACGTCAAAATCCCGATCACGGCCGCCTGGTTCAGCCAGATGAATATACGTTCGAGCCTCAGCATGATCTCTCCGGCAATACCAAAAGCGGCCGAAAGCCCTTGGGGCTCCGGCCGCCTGGCGTTCGTGTGCAGATTATTCTGTCGCCGAAATACGGTCGATCAGGTCCTTGCCGTAGGTTTCGTAGTAGCCTTCATAGGCGCTTTCGACCGATGCACGGAACGCTGCCTTTTGCTCTTCCGACAGCTCGTTCACTTCCATGCCGCGCTCTTTCAGCGTTGCCACGCCGCTTTGCTCGACATCATCGACGAAACCGCGCATGGCGACCACGGCCTCTGTCGCACCTTCTTCAAATGCGGCCTTGTCCTCGTTCGACAGCCCCTCCCAGAAGGCTTTCGAGACCAGCAGCATCGCGGGCGAATAGACGTGACCCGACAGTGTCAGATACTCTTGCACTTCGTCCAGTTTGGCCGACACGATCACCGAAAGCGGGTTTTCCTGTCCGTCGATTGTGCCTTGTTGCAGCGCGCCGATCACTTCGGGCCATGCCATCGGTGTCGGGGCCGCACCCAGGGCGTTGAACGCCGACAGGTGCACGGGGTTTTCCATCGTGCGCAACTTCATGCCCGCCAGAGTTTCGGGTGTTTCGATGGGGTTGCGGTTGTTGGTGATGTGGCGGAACCCCTGTTCGCCCCACGCGATTGCAACCAGTCCGGCACCGTCGAAGTCCGCCAGAATTTCCTGGCCTATCGGTCCGTCAAGAACGTTGCGCGCGTGCTCGAGGCTGCGAAACAGGAAAGGGATGTCGGTCACGCCGGTTGCGGGCACAAAGTTGCTCAGGGTGCCGGTCGACACGATTGTCGCCTCGACGGTGCCCAGTTGCAGCCCTTCGACCACCTCGCGTTCGCCACCCAGACCCGAAGACGGGAAGTGACGGAATGTGAATTTGCCGTCGGTGTTGGCCTCGACCACGTCCTGCCATTTCTGGGCTGCGACGCCGTAATGCGAATCCGGTGCCAGCGCATAGCCGATCTTGACTTCGGTCTGAGCGGCAACCGCGCTCGCGGAAATCGCGGTGACGGCGGCCATCAAAGCCGTTTGGCGTATCTTGTTGAAAAACATGTTTTCCCTCCTCCAAGGTCTTCGTGTTCTGTGCAAATTGCTATCCCGCACTCCGGTCCTTGGCAATGGCCGAAGCGATTTTCGGGGTCTTGCGTGCTCGGCACCGGACCCCACAGGTCCCGGCAGTTCGCCTAGCCGCTGGATCACCGACCGGATGGCCAGGGCCACCGTGGGCAACCTTGCCGCGAAACACCCGGCAGGCATCCTCGGGCATCTTCGGTGTGGATCAGGATCAATGGCACGGGCACCACCATGCCGACCTGCGCAAACGTCAGGCTGGAATTGGGCGCGGCAGCTTCGATGCAGGTATGCGCTCTACGAGGGAAATGCGCACGCGATGGTTGATTTGCAGCGGATGCGCCGTTAGCTTTTGCGATATACTCAATGCTGAGAAATTCATGACGAGGAGACTGGATATGAGCCTTGCCAAGGCGTTTTTATGGCCAGGAACCAAGTTTTGCGAATTCTTTGACGTCGACCCGGAAGGCGAAACGGGACTGATGCTGCGCTGGGTATTTAATACGATGTTCTATACTGCGGCAGGCCTGATCGGAGTGTGGATCGTCGCAACCTGACACCACACCATTCACGCAGACCGCGTCACCCTTTCCCGATCTTCACCACCTGCTGACTGTGGCAACATGAACCAGCCACCGTCGTCGGGCGCGCTGCTGGTGCGGATGTCGCAGCCATAGGCGCGCGAGACCTGCGCGTCGGTCAGCACCTGCGCCGGGGCGCCGTGGCCAATGATATGGCCTGACTGCATCAGCACGACCTGATGTGCGAACATCGCGCTCAGGTTCAGATCGTGCATCACTGCCACCACGCCGCCGCCTGCGCGGGCGAAATCGCGGGCGATGTTCATCACGGTCAGCTGGTGGCCGATATCAAGGCTCGACACAGGTTCGTCCAGAAACAGCCAGCGCGGGATGCCGCCGACCACGGGTCGCCAGACCTGACAGAGCACGCGGGCCAGTTGCACCCGCTGCTGCTCGCCACCCGACAGTTCCTGATAAAAGCGGTTCGCATAGCCATCCAGACCCACCCGCGACAGGGCCGTCAGCGCCAGCCTGTCGTTGGTGTTGATGCCGCCGCGCAGGCCCAGCCGCACGACTTCGACCGCATGAAACGGAAACGCCAGCGGCGTCGCCTGCGGCAGCACGGCGCGTTGGGCGGCCAGATCATAGGGTTTGGCGCGCGCGATGTCGGTGTCGCCCAGCATTACGGTGCCGTCAAAGGCCACATCGCCGGTCAGTGCGCGCATCAGCGTGGTCTTGCCCGACCCGTTGGGGCCGACGATGGCCGTCAGGGTGCCTGCGCGGGCGGTCAAGTCCAGCCCGTGCAGCACTTGTTTACGGCCATAGCTGACCGAGATGTTTTTCGCTTTCAGCATCACATATCCACCAATCCGCGTTTGCGCAGCAAGATCCAGAGAAAGACGGGCGATCCCAGCAGGGCAGTCAGGATGCCGATGGGCAGTTCCGCAGGGGCCACGACCACCCGCGCCACCATGTCAGCGGCCAAAAGCAGCGAGGCCCCCAGCAGACCCGCGTTGATCAGCAGGCCGCGATGATCCGGCCCCGTGGCCAGCCGCAGCAGATGCGGCACCACAATGCCGATAAACCCTATGCCGCCCGAGATGGCGACGGCGGTGCCTGTCGCCGCCGACACGGCCAGAATGGCAAGCGTCTTGGTCCGCTCTACCGGAATGCCCATGTGGTGTGCGGCCGCTTCGCCCAGGGCCAGCCCGTTCAGCCCGCGCCCCAAGGAACAGGCCAGCACAAGCGACACCAGTATCACCGGGGCCGCGATCGTCAGCTTCAGCCACGAAGCCCCGGCAAGTGAGCCAAGCGACCAGAAGGTCAGCTCGCGCAGTTGCATGTCATCGGCCAAAAAGATCAGGATGCCCGAAAACGCCGCGAACAGCGCGCCCAATGCAATCCCCGCCAGCAGCATCGTCGCCACCGACGTACGCCCCGCGCGGGTCGAGACGCGGTAGAGCAGCAGCATCGACCCCCACGCGCCCAAGAACGCCGCCACCGGCAGCAGCCCTGCGCCCAATGTGCTTTGCACGGCAGCGGGCAGGGCCGCACCCAGAACGATGATGGACACCGCCCCCAGTGATGCGCCCGAGGTCACGCCCAGAATGCCCGGATCGGCCAGCGGGTTGCGAAACAGCCCCTGCATCACCGCACCCGACACGGCCAGCGCACTGCCCACGCAGATGCCCATGACCAGACGCGGCGCACGGATGTCCCAAAGTACGACACGTTCGGTCAGGGTCAGCGGCTGGCCCTGCGCCAGTTTCATCAACGCGCCCCACAGCGATGTGCCGGATGCGCCCACGGCAAGGCTGGCCAGCGACACCAGCACCAGAAGCGCGCCCAGCACCAGATGCGCGCGCCGCGCGGTATTGCGCCTGTCGACAAAGGGCAGGGCGGTCGTGTCGCTGGCCATCATCAGCTTTGCTCCTGCAACACGTCGTGCAATGCCTGCGCAGCCTGCGGCGTGCGCGGGCCAAAGCCCAGCAGCAACAGCCCGTCCATCCTGACCAGCGCGCCCGATTGCGCAGCGGGGGTGGTGGCCATTTCGGGCATCGCAAACAGTGCCTCGGGAGTGGCGGAATGATCGCCCTCGCGGTCCATCATCAGCACCACATCGGGGGCCGCGACCGAAATCGCTTCGGCTGTCAGCTGGCGGTAGCCTTCGAACTGGTCGATGGCGTTGATGCCGCCCGCCAGCGCGATGATCCCATCCGCCGCCGTATTGGTACCCGACGCCATGATCCGCCCGCCCTGGGTGCTGAGCACGAACAGGACCCGTTTCGGTGCGGCTTCGTCACCGCCCACCTGTGCTGCCACATCGTCCAGTGCGGCGCGCACATCGTCTGCCAGCACCTGCGCCTTGTCCGGCACGCCCAAGGCATCGCCGATCGCCGTGATCTTGGCCAGAATTCCCTCGGCAGAGTAGGGTGCGGGCACCACGACCATCGGCACCGATGCGGCCTGCAGGACAGCGATGGTTTCGGGTGGCCCTGCGCCCGGCTCGGTCAGGATCAGCGTCGGCTCTACGCTTAATACGCCCTCGGCTGCCAGTGCGCGCATATAGCCGATGTCGGGCAGATCAAGCGCCTCGGCGGGATAGGCTGATGTGGAATCGCGGGCCACCAGCCGGTCGGCTTCGCCCAAGGCATAGACGATCTCGGTTGTGGCCCCGCCAATGGCCACGACGCGGCTGGTGTCATAGGTTTCGGCCACAGCAGTCAGCGGCAGCGCACACGCCACCGCCGTTGTCGCCAGAGCCTGCATCAGGGTTCGACGTTTGATCACGGGCCTCATTCCGCAGCCTCCAGTTCCAGCGCGGGCAGGTTCCCCACGATGTCGCGCCACGCAGGGCGGCTGTCGTAGTCTTCCTTGCGCACGCCGAAGACCTGGAAGATCAACGCGCCCTCCGCGTCGAAGGCTTCGACCGACACGGCCTTGCCGCGCTGCGTGGGTTTGTCGACGGCGTAAACTTCGGCGATGTGATCCAGTCGTAGGTGCAGGTTAAAGCCGGGGTCCATCACGTTCTGCCATGGGCCCATCGGTTTCAGCGTCTCGATTGGGCCGGTGTGGATCTGGATGCAGCCACGGTTGCCGACAAAGACCATCACTTCGATGCCCGCCGCCTGAACGTCGTTCAGCATCTGGTCAATCGCTGTGGTTGCCAGTGGTCGCACGAAAGGTTCGCCGACGATCCGGTAGGCCCCCAGACGGTTCATCCGCAGTTTCGAGGTCAGGCGCATGAACTGGTGGGTGTCGGTCATCTTGGACCATTCCGATTGCAGCACGTCCAGCTTTTCGGGGTTGGGCTTGGCAGCCTCGGGGGCCGTGCGTTCGGCCAGATCCAGCTTTGTCGGCTGGTCGGGCAGGGCGGATGCGGCTTTGGCGGCGTCCCATGCAGGCAGACGGCTTTCATCGCGCATGAAAATCTTGTGCACCGCGTCGCCTGCCGCATCGAACACCTGCAGGCTGCGGCGTGTGCCTGTGTCGGTTTCCTTCTCGACCATGAAGGCATGGCACCAGTGGGTCGGGAACATGCGCAGGTCGATCTTGTCGTTCAGCACCATCGCCGCATGAGCGCCCGAGGTGTAGTTGCCATAGCTGCCAACTTTTTCGTTCACGCAAGATATGTTGCGCGTCAGGGCCATGACCTCGCCCAACTGGCTGGCAATCTCGATGATCTGGTCGGGGTGCGGTGCGATGTGCGTGACGCCCTGTCCGGTGTGCGCTGCGATCAGCTGCGCCTCGGTGATGCCCAGTTTGTCGGCAAGGTCGCGTTCGCGCAGTTTGGCGTGCTCGATGCGCGCGGCACGGATGGTTTCTGCGGATGGTAAAGTGGTCTGGCCCATGATGTCCCCTCGGGTTTTGCTCAGCTGTGATTGGATGAACTGGCTGCGGCCCGAGGTTCGGGGGACGTGGCTTGGCGGGTCGAAAAACCTCTGCCTTTAATTCTTGACAGTTTTAGTATGTTTATTTAGGTGGCTGCAATAGGCAAGTTTTCACGCTTGCAGAAAAATCAAAAAACAATTGCCAAGCCAGCCCTTTCGCAAGCCCAGGCCACCGCTAAGCCACTGCGAAGGGACCCCCACGATGATATTCCGATCCACCAAGGCACAACTTTGTGCCTCCACCGCCGCACTGATCACGATCAGTGCCGCAACCGGCGCTTTTGCCCAATCTACCGAAGATGGCTATCTCGGCACCATCGTTTTGGGCGAGGGCAAGCGCGCGGTGCAAACCGACACCGCCATTCCCGTCACCGTTGTCGACCGCGAAGAGATCGAGGACCGTCAGGCAGGCACTGTCGCCGAATTAATCGACACCGTGCCCGGCGTCACGCTGGTGAATGGCTCGACGGCTGCCGGTTCCGGCATCAACATTCGCGGCTACGGTGCCAACAGCACCTATGGCACCGACGGCAAGGTGCTGGTGCAGATCGACGGCGCGACCAAGGGCGCGGAAGAGTTGTACCGAATTGGCTCTCAACTGTACACAGATCCGTTCCTCTACCGCGAGATCGAAGTGCTGCGCGGTTCCGTCGGCTCGTTCGAATATGGCTCGGGTGTGTTCGGCGGCGTCGTGCGTCTGGAAACCATCGACGCCAGCGACATGACAGGCGGCGAGATCGGCTTTGTCGGACGCCAGACGCTGGAGTTTTCGACCAACGGCAACGGACTTGCATCCTCGACGACGCTGGCATGGCAGCCCGACACGCAATTCGAAGTGCTGTTCAACTACACCCGTCGCACCTTGGGCGTGCGCACGGACGGTGACGGCAACCAGATCAACCCCGATGCGGGCGATATTGATGACCCGTCGGGACTGCTGAAGGCGCGCTATACCTTTGGCGCGGGCAACGACCAGTTCGTCGAATTCAGCTATTCCAAGACCCAGCAGGAACAGTTCGACGTGCCCTATGACCAGTTCGGCACCACGCCCTTTGGCAATGTCGACCGTTATATCGAAAACGAAGTCGCCACGCTGCGCTACAACTACAACCCCGGCGACCGCGCCTGGCTGAATGTCACCGCCGAGCTGCTCTATTCCGACGAGCTGGTCGAAAGCGAGGCCATCGCGGGCCCATCCGATCTGCTGGACGCCGACAACCGCTATCGCACGACCACCCTGCGCGTGAAGAACGAAGCGCTGTTTGCCACCGGCGCAGTCGATCACACGTTGCGGACCGGCATCGCGTTTTCCACGCGTGACCGGACCGACGCCACAGCAGGCTCCGCCCCTGGCGGCACCAAGGACTCGCTCGCGTTCTATGTCGTGGATGAAATGCAGATCGGCGACCATTGGACGATCACACCCGCCCTGCGCTACGAAAGCCAGACGATCACCCAGGACCCGATCAACGGCAACGCCTCCTATGACAAGGACGCGCTGATGGGCGGCGTGTCGGCGCTTTATGCTTTCAACAACGGTTGGTCGGTCTTCGGGTCTGCCTCCTACACCGAAAACCTGCCGATCATCGACGACCTCGACGACCCTGTATACATCGGGCAGTCGGAAAAGGGCGAAAGCTATGAAATCGGCGTGGCCTATGATGCGGTCGATGTGTTCCGCAGCGGCGACAGCCTTGCGATCAAGGTCAATTACTACAATGACCACCTGACCGACCTGACCACCTATGTGGGACGTCCTGCAATCAACACAGTCGAAGGCGTGGACCGCGAAGGCATCGAACTCGAGGCCGCCTATGCCATGGAAAACGGTTACTATCTGGATGCCAACGCGCATCTTTCCAAAGGCACGGCCACATTGGCATCAGACGCGCGTGCCGACTGGGTGCAAAACCCGCAGGACAACATCCGTCTGACGCTGGGGCGCAAGTTCAGCGACGAGCTGGACCTGAGCTGGGAAATGGAAGCGGCCAAACGCTACGACGAGGGCGGCACGGTTTCCCCCGGTTTCGGCGTGCATAACGTGCGGGCCACCTATGTGCCGCAGCAGGGTGTTCTTGAGGGATCGACCATCCGTTTCGGCGTCGAGAACCTCTTTGACAAGACCTACCAGCCGCGCCTGTCCACCCGCAATGCTACGGGCCGGACATTCAAAGTCACCCTTTCCACAACATTCTGAGCAAAGGAAACCCCATGCAGCCACATCGCCACATAGGCGCCTGTCTGGCCGCTGCCGCCGTGCTGATCGGCACGGCGGCAGCGGCCCAGGACACCACACCGCCCGCCGGTGTCGCACTGGAACTGAACGCGGCGGATCTGGTGGGCGAAGCCTGCCGGATCACCTTTGTCGCCACCAACAAGGGTACCGCGCCGATTGATCGCGCGGTCTACGAGACCGTGCTTTTCGGCGCGGATGGCGGGGTGATGCTGCTGACGCTGTTCGACTTTGGCGCGCTTCCCATGGGCGTGCCGCGTGTGCGTCAGTTCCAGATCGCCGACACCGCCTGCGGGCGGATCGGATCGTTGCTGATCAACGGGGCAGGGACATGCACTGTCGAGGGCGAGGCATCGGACGTTTGCGCTTCAGGGTTGGCCGCGTCCAGCCGTCTGGACATCGGATTGCAGGGGTAGGGATATGTTTGATCTGTCACGGCTTCAGGGCCTATACGATCTGGGCGGTCCCGTGGTCGCCGTTCTGGCCGGTGTCTCGGTTCTGACGCTGGCCGTGATCTTGTACAAGATCTGGCAATTTCGCGCCGCACGGGTGGGCCAGCATGCGGCGATCCGTCGGGCCATGATGCATTGGGATGCAGGCGCACGCGACGCGGCCCTGCGTGATCTGGACGCCTCGCGCAGCTATCTGGCCCCGGTGGTCGCCCGCGCCATGTCTGCGCCCGCAGGCCCTGACCGGACCGCACGCCTGTATGCCGACGCCGAAGCGCAGTTTCTGGTGCTTGAACGCGGCTTTCGTGTGCTTGACAGCGTGGCACAACTGGCCCCGCTGATGGGTCTGTTCGGCACTGTTCTGGGCATGATCGAAGCGTTTCAGGCGCTGCAGAACGCCGGTTCTTCGGTGGACCCTTCGCTGTTGGCGGGCGGTATCTGGGTGGCGCTGCTGACGACTGCCGTGGGGCTGGCGGTGGCGATGCCCACTTCTGTCGTGCTGTCGTGGTTCGAAGCGCGGATGACCCGCGAACGGGTCTTTGCCGAACAGGCGCTGACCACGATACTGGCCCCGGCCAAGGGCGCGTTGGAACAGGTGCGCGATGCCGCTTAGGCCCAGACCCAGACGCCGCAAGCTGTCGATGACTTCGCTGATCGACGTGATCTTTCTGCTGCTGCTGTTCTTCATGCTGTCCTCGACCTTTTCGAAGTTCGCCGAGGTCGAGGTGCGTGCGGCATCGGGTGGCGCTGCTGCTTCGGGCGATCAGACCCTCGCGTTCCTGCGGGCCACGGCTGCGGGGATGACGCTGAACGGCACGGCGCTGGGCGTGGACGCACTGGCCGCGCGTCTGCACGATCTGCAGGCGGACAAGCCGTTGGTACTGCTGGTCAATCTCTCTGCCGATGTGGACGCGCAGGCCATGACCGATATTCTGGTCGCGGTGCGCGGCATCCCCGATCTGGCCGTAAGCGTGATGGGGGCATCGTGAGGGTACAGCGGCAAAAATCCGAACGCGAACCGACGATTGCGCTGATCAACATCGTCTTTCTGATGCTGGTGTTCTTCATGGTCGCAGGCACTTTGGCGGCCCCTCTGGACCCTGAACTGAAGCTGGTGGAAACTGCTGATCTGCAGGGCGAGGCCCCGGCGGATGCGCTGGTGATTGGTGCCGTTGGCACGCTGACCCATCGCGGGCAGCCGGTGGATGTGGCGGGCTTTATGGCCGCTGTGCCTGCGGCCGACACCACAGCGCGCATCATCCCTGACCGTGCAGCACCGGCGCATATCGTCATCGAAACCGCGCGCGCCTTGCGGACAGCAGGGGCGGGCCGTGTGGTCATAGTCACTGAAAAGGCGCTGCAATGATCCGAAGATCCTGGAAAATCGCCACGCTGTTTCTGGGCTGTTCGGTCGCAGCTCATGCCGCGATACTCAGCCTGACGGGCACGCAAGAGACCGCCCGGATCGAAGGTGGCGCGCAGGCGACGGTGGCGGAACTGGGCAACAGCTTTGCCGATATGGCAGCAGGCGTGATGACGCCCGATGCCGTCGAAACGGTGCAGGACGTGGCCGAGCCGGTCGCGCAGCAGCCTGAAACCGTGCAGGAAGCCCCTACCGAGCCGGTCGAGATTGCGCGCGCCGAACCGGTAGAAGCCGCACCCGCTGACGTGCAGCCAGCTGAAACCACACCCACCGAAGTGCAGCCCGAGACGCCACCACAAACCACTGCCGCACTGACGCCGCAGGTTCAGCAGGCTTTGCCCGACGAGGCGGCGACGCAGGTCTCGCGCCGTCCTGCGCTGCGCCCGAAATCCATCGAGGCATTGGCGCCCAAGCCCACTCCGAAGCCCAAACCTCAACCCAAACTCCAGCCCAAAGGCAATTCCCAATCCGCTGCCAAGGCCGGTACGACCGACGGTCAGGCCGAAGCCGAGGCCAAGGCCGCCGCTGACCGCAGGGCCGCCGAGGCCGCCAAGGGCGCGAACGCCGCCGCCAGCAATTACCCCGGTCAGGTCATGGCCCGCATTGCGCGTCTCAAACGCCCCCGGACCAGCAGTCGCGGTGCGGCGACCATCGCTTTTACCGTCGCAGGCAATGGCGGGCTGGCGGCGGTGCAACTTGCCGCCAGTTCAGGTTCGGCGCAGCTGGATCAGGCGGCACTGGACCTGGTGCGCCGCGCCAGCCCGTTCCCGCCGCCACCGCCGGGCGCACAAAGCAGCTTTTCGATCCGCATCAAGGGGCGCTAGTCTTGCGCGCGCCTATTCGCTCCAACCCTCTCGACAGTCGGGCGTTTTGACACCGTTATGAGCACATCCTTGCGGTGTTCGTAGCAACGCCATTTCCCCATTTGACAATTCCGATTAAATCACTCAGGTATTGAGTGAGGTCCAGCCACCCCGAGTCTCGCACCGGGCCAGCCCG
Organism: Sulfitobacter sp.; assembly: GCA_024636445.1. Lineage (GTDB taxonomy): Bacteria > Pseudomonadota > Alphaproteobacteria > Rhodobacterales > Rhodobacteraceae > Pseudosulfitobacter. The sequence continues at coordinate 2,004 of JAGXHE010000080.1, read as the reverse complement.
ACGGTTGCAAGACAAAAGGGACAGAGCCATGCGTATGGAAACCAACATAAAATCAATGCATCCTTCCGCCGAAAGCGGCTCGGATAAACCGACCCGTTCAAACATAAAACCGCAGGTTACCGATGCCGTGCCAGCCCACGACGCGCGCAGGCTGACGGAAGGTGCCGATCAGGCCCGAATCGTGCTGGACGGTCAGGTCTACACCCTGCGCATCACCCGCGCGGGCAAGCTGATCTTGACGAAATGAGCGGGCCGGTAAACGCGCGCGGCGGCGCTGCGGTCGGGATGCTCAGCGATTTGGACGGGGTCGAGGCCGCATCGGTCATCTACCTGCGTCTGTGGAGTGATGGGCCGGACGGGCAGGCGATGCTGTGGAGCGATCTCAGCCGCAGTCTGGGCCTTGATCGGGGCAGGCACACCTTACAGGCCTTCGAGCAGCTTTGCGTGCTATGTGCCCGTCACGGACGCCGCCCGCTGATGCGTCACGCGGTCGAGTGCAAATGTCTGGGCGCGGACGAGGCGTGCTTTGCCAATTTCATCGCCTGTGCGGCGACGGGTGCCCAGGAAGATGCGATGCTGATCGCCACCTTGCTGGTGCGGGCCGATGTTGCACCGCAGATCACGGCGCTGGCCACCAGCTTTGGTCTGGGCCTGCAACGGATGCGCCCCGCAGCGCCCCGCGATCTGGATCTGGCCAGACCGCAGGGTGCGACGGTTCACTGATCGGCATAGGTGGTCAGCGCCGCCTCTGCCCCATCCCGCCAGATCATCTGCAGCCATTCGCCGAACACATGCGCAAAGGCGGGTGTCTCGGCCAGATCGCCATAAAACTGGCTCTGTGCCAGCCACGCGGCGGGATTTTCCCGCGCGGCTTTGGCGGTGGCCTGCAGGGTGCTCCAATGCGGATCGTTGGGGGCAATCTTGGTGCCATCCTCGCGGGTGCCTTCGCACATGCGCGCCCACAGGGCCTCGGCCAATGCCAGCCCGTCGATTGGCGTGTCCTCGGCAAGCCCGTCGCGCAAGGTGGGCAGGATGAACCCCGTATGCCGCGCCGACCCGTCAAAGGCGACGCGCCGCGTGGTGTCGACGATGGCGGTGTTGGCAAACCGGCCCGTGATCAGCGCGAGGTACTTTTCGGGCGTTATGCCCGGCACCGCATGGACGTAGGGCGCGATCTCTTGACGTTCGACGCGGGCAAAGAAGCCTGCGATGGCGGGATGTGCCATACAGTCCGAAATGGTCGGAACCGACAGGATTTCGCCCGCATTGGCCAGCAACTGGTGACCCGCGTTCAACATGCGGATCTTCATCGCCTCAAAGCTGTGCACCGCATTCGAGAACGTCGCCCCGGCCTGATCCCAATCGGGACGGCCCGCGCAAAAGTCGTCTTCGATCACCCATTGGCGAAAGTTTTCATGAATTACGGGCGCTGCATCGTCGATGCCCTGGGCGCGGGCCAGTGCCAGTTCGGCAGGGCCAGTGGCAGGCACGATGCAGTCGACCATCGCATTGGGAAAGCTCGCGTTTTCTTCGATCCAGTCGGCCAGCGCCGGATCGCTCAGCCGCGCCAGTGACACCACGGTTTGCCGCAGGATCGCGCCGTTGCCTTGCAGGTTGTCGCAACTTTGCCCCGTGAACGGCCCGGTGCCCGCATCGCGGCGCAGGCGCAGGGCCGCGATCATCGCACCAAAGGCGGTGCGGGGGCGGTCGGGATTGGCCGCGTCATGCTGCATGTCAGGGTGGGCCGCGTCAAAGCCGCCGGTGACCGGATCGACGTAATAGCCACCTTCGGTCACGGTCAGCGCCACGATGCGGATCGCAGGCTCTGCCATTTGTGCGATCAGGGCGGCGTTGTCGTCCTCGATGGGCAGATAGTCGATCATCGGACCTACGACCTCGGCGGAGACGCCGGACGGGTCCAGTTCGATCAGCGTGGTCAGGCAATCCTGCGCCAACAGCCGCGCGCGCTGCGGGGCATCGGCCTGACGCACGCTGGCGCCGATG
>JAGXHE010000079.1 GCA_024636445.1 Sulfitobacter sp. | reverse complement strand
TGGCGCAAAAATATCCCCGCCGGAGGCTCCCCAACACACCCCCTAGCGCACCGGATCGAATGCCGCGTCTTTCAGCGTGCAATCGCGGACCACGTCCTGCCCGCAAGGCACGGGTTTCAGATCTCGCGACAGGCAGATGCGGGCCTCCTGAATGTGGCCCGCTTTGCAGGTGATCGTGACGCCATCCTGCGCGAACGCGGGGTTGGCCTGCAAGAATGCCTCTTCGACCACCGAGGCAGGCAGCCTCATGCTGGCGGTGATCTTGCGAAAGATCGGTGGTCGCACAACGGATGCATAGGCTTTGCGCGACAACGCGTAATAGGCATCTGCGCTGAGGCCCGAACAGGTGCCGTGTTTCTTCCACTGGTGCCATGCCAGCCCCGATGTGCCCATGATATCAGACATTTGCGCTGTCGTCCCCCGCGACGGCGGCGGTTCCGCTGTATTGCAGTAAGACGGGTAGCCACGGTGATACTGCGGCCAGAGCCCATGCAGAATCCAGCCGTGATCCTGATCGGCAGCACATTGCGGTGACTGGCGCGCATCGCCTTCCAGCGCGCACCAGTTCGGCGACCAGGACAGCGACATCACGTAGTAGTCAAATTCACCCGCGCGGTCGTTTTCAGCCCAAAGCGGCAGAGCCATGAATAGCCAGATCAGTGCTGCGCGCATTCGCCTCTTTCCTTATGCCATGCGCACCAGTATATACGCCCGAAGTTCCCCGACAATGGAAACCGTTCTGCCCCGCAGGACAGCCAATTTCAGGCGGCGGGAAAGTTATGCTTAAAGGAGCGAGACAATGGCAAAACCGATTATGGCCAAGGCGACAGCCGTCTGGCTGGTGGACAATACGACAATCAGCTTCAAGCAGATTGCCGACTTCGTTGAAATGCACGAGCTTGAAGTTCAGGGCATCGCCGACGGTGATGTGGCTGCGGGGGTCAAAGGCTTCGATCCCGTCGCAAACAATCAGCTGACGCAGGACGAAATCGACACTGCCGAGAAAAATCCGATGCACCGGATCAAGCTGAAGTTCAACGCCGCCGCCCAGGGCGAGGAGAAACGCCGCGGTCCGCGCTATACGCCATTGTCGAAACGCCAGGACCGCCCCGCCGCGATCTATTGGCTGGTCAAGTTTCACCCCGAACTGGCCGACAGCCAGATCTCGAAGCTGGTGGGCACGACCAAACCGACCATTCTGGCGATTCGCGAGCGGACGCACTGGAACATCGCCAACATCCAGCCCGTCGATCCGGTGGCCCTTGGCCTGACCAAGCAATCCGAGCTGGACGCCGCCGTGCAGAAAGCCGCAGCCAAGAAGGCCGCCGAAGGTGCCGTGATGACCGACGACGAACGCCGCAAACTGGTCAGCACCGAGCAGAGCCTCGGCATGGACGCAGAGCCCAAGATCCCGACGGCCATCGAAGGTCTGGAAACGTTCAGTCTGTCGGGCAACCACGACGATGAAGAAGACGAGCGCAAGAAAAGCGGCCACCTGGACGCGGGCAACCTGTTCAACCTTCCCGAAGGCGGCGACGACAGCGACGACGACGAACAGCCATAAGCTGCGCAATCTACACATTTTTCGGGCGGTTGGAGAGATCCAGCCGCCCGTTTTTGTTGGTGCCGGTGTGTTGCGGCTAAAGGCGCATTTCCATCAACGGGCCCTGACGTAATTTGCACCCACAGTGCGCCACAGGGCGTAAAAATGGCACCTTACAGAGGCCAAAGCCGGCGCCGCTGGCCGGCCTTTCCGCAGCTTTGCCCGCCTGCATCCGCGTAATAGTAGAACATTCGCAGGTCGAAGCTGGCCAAAACCATGGACGAAGCGATCCGCTTTCAGTTCACCACAGCGGGCGATAACGACGAATTGGGTGCCTGTGTTCTGGCCGGTCCGTCCTGTGACAGTGCAGATGTGCTTTACGAAAAGCGTCCAATGATGTTGCCTGTCATTCTGAGAGCCGGTGACAAGGTAGTGATTCGCAACTGTGGGGCCTATACGACCACCTGCGCGAGCACCGGTTTAAACGGATTTCCGCCGCTGGATGTGATTGTTCTCTGAGCAATTGATCGCGCGGAATAGGGCCGTCTGCTTTGGGAGGAGCAGGCGGCCTTCTTTATTGTTTACATTTGTATGGATTACAGCGGGTTCAGACAGGTTTGCGGGCGCGAAACGCGGCGGTGATCGTGCCATCGTCCAGGTAGTCCAGCTCACCGCCTATGGGCACACCCTGGGCCAATGTGGTCAGCGTCACGCTGCCCTCAAGCTGGTCCGCGATATAGTGGGCGGTGGTCTGTCCGTCGATCGTGGCGTTCAGCGCAAGGATGACTTCGCGCACGTCTTCGGCGTCGATCCGGTCAATCAGGCGCGGAATGCGCAGTTCTTCGGGGCCCACGGCGTCCAGCGCCGACAAGGTGCCGCCCAGCACGTGATAGCGCCCCTTGAACATGCCCGAGCGTTCCATGGCCCACAGGTCGGCCACGTCCTCGACCACGCACAGCTCGCCGTTCTGGCGTTTGTTCGAGGTGCAGATATCGCAAACATCGGTGGTGCCGATGTTGCCGCAGTTCAGACATTCGCGGGCGGTGGCGGCAACGGTTTGCATCACGTCGGCCAGAGGCGCCAGCAGCACGGCACGTTTGCGGATCAGATGCAGAACCGCACGGCGCGCCGACCGGGGCCCGAGGCCCGGCAGTTTCGCCATCATCTCGATCAGGGCGTCGATGTCGTCGGTCGAACTCACGCGTGGTCCTTGTGACATATATCGGACCCGAAGGTGCCTATTGCCAAGCGACCCTCCGGGGGGAGTTTAAGGGGCAAGATGAAGCCCGGTCAGAACGGCAGCTTCATGCCGGGTGGCAGGCCGAGCCCTTCGGTCATCTTGGACATTTCTTCCTGGGCTTTTTCGGAGGCCTTGGCCTGGGCGTCCTTGATCGCGGCAAGGATCAGATCCTCGACCACTTCCTTGTCGTCGCTGTTGAAGATGCTGGGGTCGATGTCCAGCGCGGTCAGGTCGCCCTTGGCGGTCGCGGTCGCCTTGACCAGACCTGCGCCGGATTCGCCGGTGACCATGACGTTTTGCAGGTCGTCCTGCATCTGCGCCATCTTGTCCTGCATTTCCTTGGCTTTTTTCATCATGCCGGCCATGTCGCCCAGCCCGCCCAGTCCTTTAAGCATCGGTGTCTCCTTGGGTGTGTCTTTGATCTGTTATGTGATGTCGCACCCCTTTCGGGGCAAGGGTCAGTCTTCTTCGAAGGGGTCCCATTCGTCCTCGACCTCGGGCAGAGCTTCGCCCTGGGCTTCGGCGGCGATGTCTTCGGGCGTGCGGATGCGGGTGATCCGCGCCTTGGGGAATTGTGCCAGAACGGCCTGCACCAGCGGGTGGGCTTCGGCCTCGGCGCGCTGTTCCAGTTCGGCGGCGTCGCGCACTTCGGCGATGGTTTTTGCACCGCCGTCGTTGACGATGATCACCGCCCAGCGATTGCCTGTCCATGTCTGCAGCCGCGCGCCCAGCCGCTGTGCCAGATCGCGGGGGGCATCGCGGGTGGGGACGAATTCGATGCGGCCGGGTTGATAGGCGGCCAGCATCAGCGAAGTTTCCACATCGATCAGCAGTTTTCCGTCGCGGTTGGTGCGGATCAGCTCGACCACGTGCTCGAAGGTCGGAAAGCGGGCAAGGGCGCTGTCTGCATTGACCGCGAGCGCCGCGGTGGGGCCAGCACCACCGCCACTGTGCGAGGCAGGGCGTGCGGTCTGTGCATAGGCCTGCGTGGCTGCGCCCGCAGAGGCACCGCCTGCAGAGCTGCCATTGCCGCCGGAGGCTTGTGCGTTGCCGCCGGAGGCTTGGGCGTTGCCGCCGGGCGCGGGCGGGGCCGTGCTGTTGAGTTTGCGCACCAGTTCCTCGGGCGTCGGCAGATCGGCCACATGGGTCAGGCGGATGATCGCCATTTCGGCGGCCATCATCGCATTGGGGGCGGCTGCGACCTCGTCCAGCGCCTTGAGCAGCATCTGCCACAGCCGCGTCAGCACCCGCATCGGCAGGTTTTCGGCCATCGTCTGCCCGCGCTGGCGCTCGTCGGAAGAGACCGTGGGGTCTTCGGAGGCTTCGGGCGTGATTTTGACCACGCTGACCCAATGGGTGATCTCGGCCAGATCGCGCAGCACCGCCATCGGGTCCGCCCCGTCGGCATATTGCGCGCCCAGTTCGGTCAGCGCCCCCGCCGCGTCGCCACGCAGGATCATGTCCAGCAGGTCCAGCACGCGGCCACGGTCGGCCAGACCCAGCATCGCGCGCACCTGTTCGGCGGTGGTCTCGCCCGCGCCGTGGCTGATGGCCTGATCCAGCAGCGATGTCGCGTCGCGGGCCGATCCTTCGGCGGCGCGGGTGATCAGGGCCAGCGCGTCATCGGCGATCTCGGCAGTCTCGGCCGCAGCAATCTTGCGCATCAGCGCGATCATCACCTCGGGTTCGATCCGGCGCAGGTCGAACCGCTGGCAACGCGACAACACCGTCACCGGCACCTTGCGGATCTCGGTCGTGGCGAAGATGAACTTGACGTGGGCGGGCGGCTCTTCGAGCGTTTTCAGCAGGGCGTTGAACGCACTGGTCGACAGCATGTGCACTTCGTCGATGATGTAGATCTTGTAGCGGGCCGAGGCCGCGCGGTAGTGGACCGAATCGATGATTTCGCGGATGTCGCCCACGCCGGTGCGCGATGCGGCGTCCATTTCCATCACGTCCACATGGCGGCCTTCCATGATGGCCACGCAATGCTCGCACTTGCCGCAAGGCTCTGTCGTCGGCTTGCCGTTGCCGTCGGGGCCGATGCAGTTCATCCCCTTGGCGATGATCCGCGCCGTGGTGGTTTTACCGGTGCCGCGGATGCCCGTCATGATGAACGCCTGCGCGATGCGATCCGCGTCAAAGGCGTTTTTCAGCGTGCGCACCATCGCGTCCTGACCGACGAGATCGGTAAAGGTTTCGGGCCGGTATTTGCGGGCCAGAACCTGATATTGGACGGGGGCTGTATCGGTCATGGCAACCTTGCTGGATTCGGGTGACCGTACAAACCTATGTGCTGGGGGCGGCGGCGTCTACCGCACAACCTCACAACACCCTTATAATGACCACAGGATGATGCCGGTGCCGATCCCGCCAAGGCTCAGTACCAGCGCCACGATCATAAAATAGCGCGACGTCTTGATGGATGCCTCGCGTTGTTTGAGACGCTTGTGGGTGCGTTTCGCCTGACGCTGTGCCGACCAGAACATAAAGAGGGCTGCAGCGATAAAGATTGATGCGACCGCTTTGGCGACCCAGGTCGGTTCGGCCTCCCCAAAGACCGCCTTGAGGCCGATGGCAACGGCGATCGACGCCATGCCAGTGCGCATCCAGCCCGCAAACGTGCGTTCGTTGGCAAGGCTGGTGCGGTCTTCCGCCCAGTCGGTGCGATCTTCGGCCAATTCATTTTTGTCAGACATTGAACTAATGTGGTGCAAGGGCGTTTGACTGACAAGCGACCAGTCCCTCACAGGAGAGAGAAATCATGCGTTTGCGCGGTATCAAGGGCAGCCGGAATGTCGAGGTGCGCGGACGTGGACGTGCAGGCGCTGCAGGCGGGCTGGGAATCGTCGGTTTGCTGGTGGTTCTGGGCATCGGATATTTCACCGGCATCGACGTCACGCCATTGTTGCAAGGCGCCAACCAGCCGCAGAGCCAACAGGGCGCGCCCCTACAGCCTGCCGACCCCGAAGCCACGCAATTCGTCTCGCAGGTGTTGACCACGACCGAACAGGTCTGGACGCAGATTTTCGCCGACCAGCTGGACCGTACCTATCAACCGCCCGTGCTGGTGGTGTTCGACGGCGTCACGCAAAGCCCCTGTGGCGGCGCTTCGGGTGCGTCGGGGCCGTTTTACTGCCCCGTGGACCAAAAGGCATATCTGGACACTGCCTTCTTCACGATGCTGTCGCAGCGTCTGGGGGCAGACGGTGACTTTGCCGCCGCCTATGTGATCGCCCACGAGGTTGCGCACCATGTGCAGAACGAGTTGGGCATTCTGGAGCAGGTCAATCAGGCCCGCCAGCAAGCCACTCAGGTCGAAGCCAACGCATTGACCGTGCGGCTGGAATTGATGGCGGATTGCCTGTCGGGTGTCTGGGCGCAATCGGTCAGCGGCTTGATGGAGCGTGGCGATCTGGAAGAGGCGTTGAATGCTGCGCGCAGGATCGGCGACGACTACCTGCAGTCCCAGGCGGGTCAGGTGCCGCAGCCGCATACATTCACGCACGGCACCTCGGAACAGCGCGCGGGGTGGTTCCAGCGCGGCTATGACAGCGGACAGGTGGACCAGTGCGATACATTCGCCGCAAGCGAACTATAATGCGGGGGAAGTGACTCTTTGCAGCGCAAAGAGGTCAGGTGAGAGATTGGACAACGACCCAAGCGGGACTCGTTACGGCTGCTTCCTTCCGGATCTGACCGGGTTGGCGAGGCGCTCGCCCGCGCCAACCTCTCAATGCCTCATATAGGGAAGCCGTCGCGGCATGGCAACCATCTGACTACAGAGAGATGCGCAGTTTGAGAAATCCGCTGTCCGTCGTGCCAAGGGGTTCGGGGCACAGGTCGGCGATCTGGTGAAGATGCTGCATGGCTTGCGGTGCGGTGTGCACGATTGTGGTGACGCCCAGCTCCTTTTTGAACCGCCAGGTGTCGGATGGCAGCGGCGGCGGGGTGCTTTCCGCGAGCGCATTCATCACCGCTGTGGTCAGCGTGACATCGGTGCGCAGGGCGATTCTGTCAGGCCCGAGACCGGGGAACGCGCCGCCACCGGCAAGGCGAAAGCTGCTGGCGGCGACCAGAAAGTGTTGCGCAGGGTCAAGCGGCGTGCCCTTCCAAAGTGCGCTGGCCACCCGGTGCGCCTGTGGATCGATCAGCTGGCCCGTGGGCGCGTAGCGGGGCGGTTGCGTCGGGTCGAACGTTACGGTCAGCCCGTACATTACGTCGAACTGGAACCCCGGCACATCTGCACGCATCACCATCTGGTCAGATGTCGCTTGGGCAAGGTGGTCAACCGCGATGGCACTGCGTTCCAGCCACTCCAGAACTTCGGCGCCTGTAACACAGACGGCCCAGACCGTGTCGCAGTATGGCAGGAGTACCGACACATGGCGCCGCGATATTGCGCCGGGTGGCACGTTCAGAAAGTTCTGCGCACCCGCTGCACCGCCGCTGGCGGTCGTGCTGGCAGCGACGAGAATGGGCAGCGCGTGATAGTCGGTGGCACGCCCGGCGCGCTCGATGGTGCGTTTCATGCTGTGTGCCACCAGATGCGTGGCATCGTCGGTGCACAGGTGGGCGAAAAAGCTGTGCAGATGGGTGTCGGTATGGCCGACCGGCTCGCTCAGTTGGGCCTGTGTCAGCTTGCTCGCGGCGCGGGTGGCGCGCAGGATGTCGGGGTGCTCGGGGGTGTGGTCACCGGCCATTTGCAGGGCGCTGCGACTGTCACGCAGCTGCCAGCCGCCCTTGGTGCGGGCCAGCTTGATGTCGATCAGCCCAAGCGAGCGCGCCCCGAAACCGGGCATCACCGCAGGCACGCCGTGCAATTTCCCGATATCGGCCTCAACACCTGCAATTCCCCGATGGTCCGGTCCCGGCAGGCCAAGATGGGTGTGCCCGCAGACAATAGCCGTCACATCGGGCAGCCTTGCAATGGCAAGCGCAAAGTTCTCGTGCCGGTCGGTTGCTGTTTCTTCCGCAATACCGGTGTGGGCCAGCACCACGATCAGATCGGCCCCTTCGGCTTTCATTTGCGGGATCAGCGCAGCAAGGCGCGCGACAGGATCAGTAAAGCGGTCGGTCCGGGCCATCTGCGCAAAATTCCAGATGCGCGTTTCTTCGGGCAGCACCGACGTGATGCCGACGCAAATCGGGTGCAGTGCACCATCGTCCCCACGGAGTTCGCGGTGCAACATCGCATAGGGGCGCAAACATGGCAGAGCATCGGTTTGCAGATTGGCGCTGAGAACCGGACAGTCGAGCCCGCCCAACACCCTTTGCGTGACGTGCAACCCGTGGTCGATGTCGTGATTGCCCAGCCCGATGGCGTCATAGCCCGCCAGCGTCAGGCATTCGGTGATGGGATGCCGCGCCAGATGGGCCTGGGTGGCCATAAGGGTCGCCATCGCAGAACCTTGTAGCAGATCGCCGTTGTCCACCGTCAGCACCAGCGCATCGGGACGCACGGCGCGGGCCTGTTCGATCAGCGTGACCACACGTGAAAGTCCACCCGAGGGGCGCTGCATATCCAGCGTGTGATCATAAGCGGTCAATTGCATGTGAATGTCGCTGGTCGCCAGAATACATAGATCAGCGGTGATTGAAGGACCGCCTGAAGTGTCACGAAATGGCAGCGTAGAGGCGATCATTCAAAACAATCTGTGAGAGAAGAATTTAATCAATGAGCTGATTTTAAGTTGCGCCTCCGCAGGGTCCAGACTTTTTATCGCGGGATTGAACCCCTATGGCTCTCATGCAACAGGTAAAGCCGAACGTGGGAGACGATAAGAGATGCGAAACGCAGAACAGGTGACTTTCGGAGGCTCCGCGCTGGACCGTGCAGGCGAGATAAGGGCCGACCCGCAGGCTGTGGCCGCAGCACGTGCCCACCCCGATGCCCGCGCAATCGTGATATGGCGGGGCAAGCCTCTGATCGTGCGGATCAGGCCCACGGTGCTGATGCGCCTGCCGATGGACCACCCGATCTTGCAAGACGCCGTAGAAGAGCCGATCTTTCTGGGCCGCGAGGACGGCGCGCCGCTCTTTGCATTCGACGTGTCCAAGTGGGAGCCGGACCAGACCGATATGGCAGCGCTTGGCGGATTTCTGGACCCCAGCGAACAACACCACCCGACGCTGGAAGACCTTGAAGTCTTTGCCGAACTGCGTCGCATCATGACATGGCTCAGCCCGCGCGACGCGGAACTGGCAGCCACTGCCAAGGCCATTATCGGATGGCACGACAGCCACCGCTTTTGCTCGAAATGCGGCGCTGCCAGCGAGATTGCCGAGGCCGGTTGGAAGCGCGCTTGCCCAACATGTCATGCCAGCCATTTTCCCCGCACTGATCCGGTTGTGATCATGCTGATCACAACCGGCAATTCGGTGCTGATGGGGCGCTCGCCGGGATGGCCCGACGGGATGTATTCGCTGTTGGCAGGCTTTGTCGAACCGGGCGAAACACTCGAGGCCGCCGTGCGCCGCGAAGTGTTCGAGGAAAGCGGCGTGCAGGTGGGGCAAGTCGATTATCTGGCCAGCCAGCCGTGGCCATTCCCCGCGTCGCTGATGTTTGGCTGTCATGGCACAGCGCTCAGCGAAGAGATCACCATTGATCCGGTCGAGATCGAGGATGCCATATGGGTCACCCGCGAGGAAATGGTTCAAGCTTTCGCAGGAGAGCATCCCCGGATGCTCCCGGCCCGGAAAGGTGCAATTGCGCACTTTTTGCTGGAAAACTGGCTTGCGGATAAGCTGGAATAAGAAGAAACTGCCGCAATTATTTAAAGATAGCAGGGCGCCTGATGAAATTTTCGACCCGCGAGGATATTGAAGCCCCGATTGATGCCGTTTTCGAGATGCTAAGCGACTTCGAAGGATTTGAACGGTCTGCCATGCGCCGTGGGGCGGAAGTACAGCGCGTCGACAAGCTGGCGGCACCTGGCGTCGGCATGATGTGGGATGTGGTGTTTTCCATGCGCGGCAAGATGCGCAAGGTGCAATTGCAGATGACACGCTTTGAGCGGCCGCAGGACATGGTGATCAGCTACACGTCTCCGGGCCTCGAGGGGACGTTCCAGATCGAACTGATGGCACTGTCGCGCAGTCGCACGCGGATCATCATCGCGTTGGAGCTTTTGCCACTGAACCTGTCGGCGCGCCTGCTGGTGCAGTCCCTGAAACTGGCCAAGACGTCGCTGACCAATCGGTTCAAGCTGCGCGTGGCGGAATATGCCAAGGGCATCGAAGACCGGTACAAGCGTCGCGCGTAAACGCGCGCGTTGCGGAATGATAGCGCGTAAACGCGCGCGCTTCGGAATGGTAGCGCTTATACGCGCACGCTGAAGAGTTGTCGTGCGTCATCGTGCGCGCGGCATGGTGGCAGTGCAGGATCACGCGCGCGGCAGCGTGAAGGTGAAAAGGGTGCCGGTGTCGTTCGACTGAACCTGCATTTTCCCGCCGTGCGCCAGCGCAATCTGATTTGCGATATACAGCCCCAGACCCAACCCGTTCTGGTCCTCGTCAGGTTCCGATCCTGAGAACGGCTCGAAAATACCCAGCTGTCGTTCTGGTGAAATAGGCGTGCCGCTGTTCTGGACGGTGATCACCAGCTTGTCGTCAACGTCTTTGGCGCACAGACGCACAGGTGCCGTGTTGTCGCCGTGGGTCGCGGCATTGGACAGCAGGTTCGACGCCAGTTGTGCAATGCGCGTCTCATCGGCCACCACCGGATCGGCGAAATCGAAGTGCGCTTCGAACTTTGTGTCGGGGTGCGCCAACTGGATTTCATCCAGCGTATGACGCAGAACCTTCTGCAGGGGGACGTCGGAAGACGTCGCAAGATTGATCCCGTTGCCCAGACGTGCGCGGGCAAAGTCCATCATATCATCGATCAGCGCCGACATGCGCGAGACCGAATCCTGAATTCCGTTCATCAGCAGGTGCTTGTCGGGGTCGTCTTCGCGCCGTTGCAACATCCGCGTTGCGGCGTTGATCGCAGCCAGCGGATTGCGCAGGTCGTGTCCCAGAATGGCGATGAACTGTTCCCGAAACCGGGCCTCTTCCTCGCGGTTTTTCAGATTGGCCCTGTTCATCTTGTCTTCGGTCACATCGCGCGCCGAACAGAAAAAACGGTCGCCCTCGGGCACGCAGTTCCAGGAAAGCCAGCGATAGCTGCCGTCGCGATGCCGGTAGCGGTTTTCGAATCCCATGATCGGCCGCCCGCTCTGGATCGTTTCAAAGGCCTGCGCGGTACGTTCCACATCGTCGGGATGCAGAAGGTCAAAGAACAGTTTGCTTTCGACCTCGTCCGCCCGCCAGCCCAGAACCTTGTACCAGGCCGGGTTGGTATTTTCGAATTTGCCATTGGGGCTCAGCACGCCCAGAACTTCGGGCGTGACATGCCAGGTCAGACTGTATTTTTCAAAGGAATCGGGCATTTGGCAGGCTCAGCTCAGGGACGAAAATTGCAGCACAAAGTCTCTCGGAAACCATCTGTTGGCCGTGGTCACAATGCTGATTGCAAAAATAATACGATGCTGAAACGCTTGACGCAATTGGATATTCGGGCACCGGGCAGAAGCATCAGGGCAACCTCTAGTTGCGCCCGTCCGCCGCAGGATAGACGCCTAGAATTTCAATCATATTGGTGAAGTACTCCAGCTCCTCCAGCGCGCGCGCCACGGCGGGATCTTCCGGGTGGCCCTCGATGTCGGCATAAAACTGGGTGGCGGTGAACGCCCCGCCGACCATGTAGCTTTCCAGCTTGGTCATGTTGACGCCGTTGGTCGCAAAGCCGCCCATCGCCTTGTACAGCGCCGCCGGAATGTTGCGCACTTCAAAGACAAAGGTGGTGATCATCAGATCGCCGCGACGGCTGTGGTCGGCCTTGGGTGACATCAGCAGGAACCGCGTCGTGTTGTGGCCCTGATCCTCGATGCCATCGGCCAGCACGGTCAGCCCGTGGATTTCCGCAGCCACTGCCGAGGCCAGCGCACCAACGCCCATTTCGCCTGCACTGGCGATATCGGCGGCGGCACCGGCGCTGTCTGCGGCAGGTTCCGACGTGATGCCATGGGCATCCAGAAAGGCCCGCGCCTGCGGGATCAATACCAGATGCGCGCGCACGTGTTTGATGTCGTCCAGCGTCTGGCCGGGGTTGGCCATCAGCGCGATGCGCACGCGGACAAAAGCTTCGCCCACGATCCGAAGCCCGGATTCGGGCAAAAGCCGGTGAATGTCGGCGACGCGACCATATGTCGTGTTTTCCACCGGCAGCATGGCAAGGTCCGCATGCCCGGCCTTTACGGTGGCAATCACGTCTTCGAACGTGGTGCAGGGAACGGGAATCGCTTCGGGTCGCGCCTTGAGACAGGCCTCGTGGCTGTAGGCACCCAGATCCCCCTGAAAGGCGATACGTTCCGGCATGATTGTTCCTTTGTCACGGGGCCCCGCCGTGTTTTGCGGGGGCAGGGCGATTGGTCGCGGTAACTACACCTTGCCACAGCCAAGGGGAAGCCGTAGAAACCGCGCCAAACCCATAGACGTGGATGCGAGACAAATGTTCGACACTATGACGATGACAAAGGTTGCGGGCGCCGTGTGTGGCGCGCTTCTTATTCTCCTGCTGGGCAAGTGGGCAGCCGAAGGCTTGTACCATGCCGAAACCTACAGCGAAGCGGCCTATGTGATCGAAGTGGCCGACAGTGGCGTCGAAGAGGAACCTGCCGAAGAGGTAAACTTCGACGAACTTCTGGCGTCGGCCGATGTCGAATCCGGGGCCACTGTGTTCCGCAAATGCTCGGCTTGCCACAAGCTCGACGGCTCGAACGGCACGGGCCCACACCTCGACGGCTCGGTAAACCGTGACATCGCTTCGGTTGCCGAGTTCAGCTACTCTTCCGCTCTGAGCGGCCTCGAAGGCGACTGGGTCCCCGAAGAGATGAGCCAGTTCCTTGAAAACCCGCGCGGCTATGCGCCGGGAACCACAATGGGCTTTGCCGGTCTGAACAAACCGCAGGACCGCGCCGACGTGATTGCCTATCTTCAAAGCGTTTCGAACTGATCCGACGCTTTTAGGAATTCTCAAAGGCCGCTTGCACCGCGCAGGCGGCCTTTTTCGTGCGCAAGGGGGCTAGGGCGTGATCAATTCGCCGCTGCTCACGCAAACGCAACTTGTATCCGGTGCGGCTGGCCCGTTAGCGTGGACATGCAATATCGCTTTGCAACCAGACGCCAAACCGACCCCCACCAAGGAGGACAGCTATCATGATGTCACGCCACCGCAGACCACAGGCCCGCGCCATCGCCAAGGCCCGCAGCAGTAAGTCTGACAGAGGTCTATGGGCGGCAGGTCTGGCCGTACTGCTGGCGCTGGGACTGGCCTTGCCGGTCTGGGCCGAAAGCCACACGGCCAGCGAAGCGAGCGCCACTGGCGAAGAGATCATCGATACCTACGGATATTCATTTTATGGCGACCTGAGCTATCCGGAAGACTACAAGAATTTCTCCTACGTGAACCCGGATGCACCCAAGGGCGGTGAGATCTCGCTGGGTGTGGTCGGCACGTTCGATTCCATGCACCCCTACACCCGCAAGGGCCGCGCAGGGGCTTTGTCGTCAATGATGTACGAAAGCCTTCTGGGCGAAGGGCCGACCGGCGCTGCGGTGCCCGCGGACGTCTACGGCGAGGCTTACGGTCTGCTGGCCGAACGGTTGGAATACGACGCCGAAAAGAACTGGGTGATCTTTTACATGCGTCCGGAGGCAACGTTTTCCGACGGCACGCCCGTCACCGCCCACGACATCGAATTTTCGCACAACCTGCTGCTGGACGAGGGTTTGAAATCCTACGCCGACGCGGTGCGCCAACGGATTCCCAAGGTCGAGGTCATCGACGACCACACCATCAAGTTCTACTTCACCCCCGGCATCTCGCGGCGCAGCCTGATCGATCAGGTCGGCGGCGTGCCCGCATGGTCCAAGGCGTGGTATGAAGAGACCGGCGCGGGCCTTGACGAAAGCCGGTTGGAAGTATCACCCGGCTCCGGCCCCTATATGATCGACAGCGTCGATGTGAACCGCCGCATCGTCTACAAGCGCAACCCCGACTATTGGGGCGCAGACCTGCCGTTCAACGTGGGCCGCAACAACTTTGACCAGATCCGCATCGAATACTTTGGTGACGACACCGCGTCCTTCGAGGCGTTCAAGGCGGGCGAATACACCTTCCGCCGCGAAACCGATTCGCGGAAATGGGCGACAGGTTACGACTTTTCCAAAGTGGACAGTGGCGTGATCAAGATCGAGGATCTGACCGATGGCGCGCCACCGGCGCCCTCCGGCATCGTGTTCAACCTTGGCTCCGAGCCGCTGAAAGACCGCCGCGTGCGACAGGCGCTGGCGCTTGCCTTCAACTTTGAGTGGACCAACGAAAGCCTGCAATACGGCCTGTTCAGCCAACGCGCGTCCTTTACCCAAGACACCGTGTTGATGGCGAATGACCTGCCCCAAGGCGAGGAACTGGCACTGTTGCAAAGCTTGGGCGATCTGGTGCCGCCGGAATTGCTGACCGAACCCGCGCTTGTGCCGCACACCTCCAGCCCCGAGCGGTTGCTGGACCGCAACAACGTCCGCACTGCGATGAAATTGCTGGACGACGCGGGCTGGGCCGTGGGCGATGATGGCATTCGCCGCAATGCCGAAGGACAGGTGCTGCGCATCAACTTCCTGTTCAACTCGTCGGCCTCTGGCACATTGTCTGGTGTGATGGAAAACTATGTCTCGAACGTCAGTAAACTGGGCGTCGATATCAGCCTGGAAAAGGTCGATTCGTCGCAATACACCAGCCGCGAGCGTGATCGCGACTATGATCTGGTCTATGACCAATACGGCGCGTTTCTGGGGGCAGGCACCGGGCTGATGCAGCAATACGGCTCGGAAACCGCCGCATTCTCGCTGTTCAATCCCGCAGGGCTGGCCAGTCCGCTGGTCGATGCGACCATCGACGCGGCGCTGAATGCACAGACCCGCGAAGAGGAAGAAGCGGCACTGATGGCGCTGGATCGTGCCCTGCGCTACGAATTTTTCATGATCCCGGTCTGGTATAATCCCAGCCATTGGGTCGCCTACTACGACCAGTACGAACACCCCGAGGTCATCCCGCCTTTCGAATTGGGTTATCTGGATTTCTGGTGGTATGATCAGGAAAAAGCCGACGCCCTGCGCGCGTCGGGCGCGCTGAGGTAAGCAATACATGGGCGCCTATATCCTGAGACGGCTGGCGTTGGTCATTCCGACGCTGCTGGGTATCTTGTTGGTCAACTTCATTCTGACGCAGTTCGTGCCCGGTGGTCCGGTCGAGCAGGCTATTGCCCGTGCCCAGGGCGGTGGCGACGTGTTTCAGGGCTTTGCCGGGGGCAACAACGATGCCGGTGGCATGGACGCGTTGAACACCGCATCCGACAGCAAATACATCGGCGCCCGTGGCCTGCCGCCCGAATTCATCGCCGAGCTTGAGCGCGAGTTCGGCTTTGACAAACCGCCCGTTGAACGGTTTCTGCGGATGGTCTGGAACTACATGCGCTTTGACTTCGGCGAGAGCTATTTCCGGTCGGTCAGCGTCGTCGATCTGGTGATCGAAAAGCTGCCGGTGTCTATAACGCTGGGCCTTTGGTCGACGCTGATCGCCTATCTGATCTCGATACCCTTAGGCATCCGCAAGGCGGTCAAGGACGGATCAAAGTTTGATACATGGACATCAGGCGCGATCATCGCGGCCTATGCGATCCCCGGCTTTTTGTTCGCGATCCTGTTGCTGGTGCTGTTCGCGGGTGGATCGTATTGGCAGATATTCCCGCTGCGCGGCCTGACCTCGGACAATTTCGAGACGCTCAGCGCATGGGGCAAGGTCAAGGATTACGTCTGGCACATCACGCTGCCAGTTCTCGCCAGCACCATCGGGGCCTTTGCCACGCTGACGTTGCTGACCAAGAACAGCTTTCTCGATGAGATCAAGAAACACTATGTGATGACCGCCCGCGCCAAGGGCCTGTCCGAGCGGCGCGTGCTTTATGGTCACGTCTTTCGCAACGCCATGCTGATCGTCATCGCGGGCTTTCCCGCGGTGTTCATCGGTGTCTTCTTCGGCGGCTCGCTGATCATCGAGACGATCTTTTCGCTTGATGGTCTGGGCCGTCTTGGCTTCGAGGCTGCCGTGGCGCGCGACTATCCCATCGTGTTCGGCACGCTGTTCATCTTCGGCCTGATCGGGCTGGTGGTCGGCATTCTGTCGGACCTGATGTATGTGCTGGTCGATCCACGCATTGATTTCGAGCGGAGAGAAGGCTGATGGTACACGCAACCGATCCAGTCGTGCCCGAGCCCACACCGGGTCAGGCACCGGCCCCGCGCCGCCGTGCCTTTGCCATGTCGCCGCTGAACAAACGCCGCTGGGCCAACTTCAAAAAGAACCGTCGCGCGCTGTGGTCGCTGTGGATATTCGCGGTGTTGTTCGGGCTGAGCCTGTTCGCCGAGTTCCTGGCCTCTGACAAGCCGATCCTGGTGCGCTATCAGGGCGAATTCTATACGCCGATCTGGAGCTTCTACCCCGAAACCGACTTTGGCGGTGATTTCCAGACCGAAGCCGTCTACCGCGACCCCGAAGTGAAGTGCCTGATCGCCACGGGCGGTATGGACGCCTGTTTCGACGACCCCGACGCGCTGATCATCGACGCGGCGGATGGTGAAATCGGCGGCGCGGAAATCCAGCGCGGCTGGGCAATCTGGCCGCTGATACCCTATTCGTTCAACACCGCCGTTGACCGTCCGGGTGCAGCCCCCTTGCCGCCCAACCGCCAGAACCTGCTGGGCACCGACGGCACCAAACGCGACGTGCTGGCGCGGGTGATCCACGGCTTTCGCCTGTCGGTCCTGTTCACGCTGATTGTGACGGGTGCCGCCAGCCTCATCGGCATCATCGCGGGTGCGGTGCAGGGATTTTTCGGCGGCTGGACCGATCTGATCTTTCAACGGATTATCGAGATTTGGTCATCCACTCCCAGTCTGTACGTCATCATCATCATGTTCGCGATATTGGGGCGCAGTTTCTGGCTGCTTGTGTTCCTGCTGGTGCTGTTCAGTTGGACCGGCCTCGTCGGCGTGGTGCGCGCCGAGTTCCTGCGGGCGCGCAACCTCGAATATGTGCGCGCGGCGCGCGCGCTTGGCGTCGGCAACATGACGATCATGTTCCGCCACATGCTGCCCAACGCGATGGTGGCGACGCTGACGATGCTGCCGTTCATCATCACTGGCACGATCTCGACGCTTGCGATCCTCGATTTCCTTGGCTTCGGTCTGCCTTCGTCTGCCCCGTCATTGGGCGAACTGACCTTGCAGGCCAAACAGAACCTGCAGGCGCCTTGGTTGGCCTTTACCGCCTTCACCGTGTTTGCGGTGATGTTGTCGCTGCTGATCTTCATTTTTGAGGGCATCCGCGACGCCTTTGATCCGCGAAAGACGTTTTCATGACCGACCCGATCCTGAAGGTGGACAACCTGAATGTCTCGTTCCGGCAAGACGGAGCAGTGACCCACGCGGTGCGCGGCGTGTCGTTTTCCGTGGCACGCGGTGAAACCGTGGCGCTGGTCGGCGAAAGCGGCTCGGGCAAGTCGGTGTCGGCGCTGTCCACGGTGTCGCTGCTGGGCGACAGTGCCGAGGTCACGGGCTCGGTCACCTATGACGGGCAAGAGATGATCGGCGCAAACGAGGCGTTGCTGCGCAAGGTGCGCGGCAACGATATCTCGTTCATCTTTCAGGAACCGATGACATCGCTGAACCCGCTGCACACCATTGAAAAGCAGCTGACCGAAAGCCTGGCCTTGCATCAGGGGCTTGCGGGCAAGGCTGCGCGCGGGCGTATTCTGGAACTGATGGACAAGGTCGGCATCCGCGACGCTGAAAGCCGTCTGGGCGCTTATCCGCACCAACTGTCCGGCGGTCAACGCCAGCGCGTGATGATCGCGATGGCGCTGGCGAACCAGCCCGATGTTCTGATCGCGGACGAGCCTACCACGGCGCTGGACGTGACAATTCAGGCGCAAATCCTCGACTTGCTGGCTGATCTAAAAAAGACCGAGAACATGGGGATGCTGTTCATCACCCACGATCTGGGCATCGTGCGCCGCATCGCCGACCGTGTGTGCGTCATGCGCTACGGCGAAGTGGTCGAAAGCGGCCCGACAGCCGATATTTTCGCCAACCCACAGCACGAATACACCAAGATGTTGCTCGGTGCCGAACCCACCGGTGCGCCCGAACCAATTGCCGCAGATGCGCCCGTGGTGGCCGAAACCGAACATCTGAAGGTCTGGTTTCCGATCCAAACCGGCCTGATGCGCCGCGTCACCGGCCACGTAAAGGCGGTGAACGACGCCAGCCTGACCGTGCGCGCGGGCGAGACCATGGGCATCGTCGGTGAAAGCGGGTCGGGCAAGACCACGCTGGCGCTGGCCGTCATGCGGCTGATCGCATCCGAGGGGCGCATCGTCTACATGGGGCAGGACGTGCGCAAATGGTCAACACGCCAACTGCGGCGGCTGCGCTCGGAAATGCAGATCGTGTTTCAGGACCCTTTCGGGTCACTCAGCCCGCGCATGACCTGCGAACAGATCATCGCCGAGGGGCTGACGATCCACAAAGTGGACGCGCACCGTGATCGCCGCGAACTTGTCCGCGAAGTCATGGTGGAAGTCGGCCTGGATCCCGCGACAATGGACCGCTACCCGCACGAATTCTCAGGCGGTCAGCGCCAGCGTATCGCCATCGCCCGTGCGATGGTGCTGCGCCCCAAACTGGTTGTGCTGGACGAGCCCACCAGCGCGCTGGACATGACCGTTCAGGTGCAGATCGTCGACCTCTTGCGCAATCTGCAAAAGAAATACGGGCTGGCCTACCTGTTCATCAGCCACGACCTGAAAGTCGTGCGCGCGATGTCGCATCAAGTGATGGTGATGAAACAGGGCGATGTGGTCGAACACGGCACCGCCGCCGAGATGTTCGACAATCCGCAAACGGAATACACCCAGCAACTGTTGCAGGCGACGCACTGAGGCGCAGGCTTACCGCTTGTCCGGCTCCTGTGTGCGGGGGGCTTGGGTGAACCAATGACCCTCGGGCACCCAGCGTTTGCGGGGTGCGTCAGGCTTCTCCTGCTCGTGTGCGGTTTCGGTCCGCGTGGCGGTCCTGAAAGTTTTCGCATAGATGTTCAGCATGGTGTGTCCTATCGGTTTTGTGTTTTTCTCCTTGCAATATGCGCCCTGCGCAGGAACCATGCGACTCAATTGGATTTCTCGAATGTAAGCTGGGGTTTCATATGGATTGGCACCACATGCCGCCGTTGGCCGCCTTGCGGGCCTTTGCCGCCTTCTCCGAGCGGGGAACTTTGGTCGGCGCTGGCACCACACTGGGCGTCAGTCACGCAGCAGTCAGCCAGCAAATCCGCAGCCTCGAGGATCACTTGGGTGTGCCGCTGGTCAACCGGACGCGGCGCAATCTGGAACTGACCGAAGCGGGTGCAGCGCTGGCGCAGGCCTGCAGCGAAGGATTTGGCAACATCGCCCGCACGGTCGAGGATATCACCGGCGTCAGCGACGCTCGGGCGGTGCATGTGTCGACCACGCCTACGTTTGCCGCCTCTTGGTTGATGCCGCGTCTGCCCGCGTTTCAGGTCGATAATCCGGGGATCAAGCTGCTGATCGACCCGACGCCCCAGCTGGCCGAACTCAGCCCCGGCGGGATAGATCTGGCCATTCGCTACGGTGTCGGTCCGTGGCCGCGCTACGACAGTCAGATGCTGTTGAACTCACCCATGGTCGTGGTCGCGGCACCTTCGCTGATCGCGGGGCGTCCGGTGGCAAGCCCCGCCGATCTGGCCTGCCTGCCGTGGTTGGAGGAGCTGGGCACCACGGAAAGCACCACCTGGCTGCATCGGCATGGCGTCGAACAGGGGGCGGTGGGGGCCTATATGCAGATGCCGGGCAATCTGGTGCTGGATGCCGCGCGCAGCGGACAGGGGATTGCGGTGACCGTCCGCGCATTCGTGGCGGCGGACATCAGTCAGGGGCGTCTGGTGCAATTGTTCGAAGAGCCGCAGGCAGGTGCAGGTTATCATCTGGTCACCCGTCCGGGGGTGATGCGGCCCGGTTTGCGCAGTTTCGTGCGCTGGCTGGCGCGGCAGGTTCCGGCCTAGCGATTGGTCTTAAGACGCGGGCCTTAAGATGCGGGCCTTAAGATGCGGGACCGACCATGAAGCAGGTCAGGTTCCGGGCCTGCAGCCGCCGACAGGCCAGGTCTGCGGTGTCGCGGGTCATGCCGACGAAATGCGCGTCAAAACCTTGTGGGCGGCGCACGACCTTGCGCAGTGCGCCATCCAGCGTAGACATTTCCGTCAGCGCGGTTTTTAGCAACACTTTTTCCGCCTGATAGCGGCTGGGAAAGCGTCCCACGTTCACACCCCAATGACGTCCGCCGGACGTGGACAGGCGGGTGACGACTTCGGGCTCGGGGTCAGCTTCGGGTGCTGATGCCGAACTTGTGTCCAAGCTGGCCAGGATCGCGTCTTCGGGCCGTGCCGCGGGCCGTATCGAGGTGGTCTTGGGGGCTGCGACAGGCTCCGTGGTGGTGGTGAGCGTGGCGTCCGCCAGCGATGCGGCTTGCGCCTCGACCAAGGCGGCGGAAATATCCGTGGGCGATATGGCAGGCGGCGGCGCTTGTGCCACGAGAACCGGCTGAAGTGTCTCGCCGGGGCGCAAAGTGGGTCGCAGGCTGCGTGTCACAGCACCCGACATGCGGATGGTCTTGCCCGCGCCGCGCGGCAGCAGGTTGTTGCCTGATATCACGACAGGTTCGTCGGTATAGGTGGGGCCGTCCGGTTTGCGGACAGGTGCGTTGCTGGGCGAACGGCGAAAGCCTAGGTCCATGAGTTCCGCGACCTTGGCATTGCGCGAAGCGGTCGATTTGCCGCCGAATACCGTGGTGATCACGCGTTCGTTGCCGCGTTGCGCCGAGGCTGTCAGGTTGAAGCCGGCAGCGCGCGTATAGCCGGTCTTGATCCCGTCAGCGCCTTTGTAAGACGCAAGAAAGCGGCGGTTGGTGTGATAGACCGTCGTGCCGCCCGCATCCGCCGAAGTGCGCGAGAAAAGATTGTAGTATTCAGGGTAGTCGTACAGCACATGGCGGCCCAGAATGGTCATGTCCTGTGCCGTGCTCAGGTGGCCTTCTTCGGTCAGCCCATGCGCATTCTTGAAGGTGGTGCGGGTCATGCCAAGCGCCTTGGCGGTGCGTGTCATCCGGCGGGCAAATGCCGCTTCCGATCCGCTGATCGCCTCGCCGATGGCAGTGGCCGCATCGTTTGCGGATTTCACCGCGGCGGCACGCACCAGATAGCGCAATTTGATCTTTTGACCGGGACGCAGGCCCAGTTTGGACGGCTCTTCCGACGCCGCCTGTTTCGAGACTGTCACCACAGTGTCCATCGAAATCTCGCCCTTAGAGACCGCTTCAAAGGCCACGTAGAGGGTCATCATCTTGGTCAGAGAGGCGGGATGGAGACGCGAAGTCGAGTTGTGCTCGTGCAAGACTTCACCGGTACGCGCATCGATCACGTAGGCGGCGTAGGGAGCAGCAATAGCGCTCAGCGGAAGAACCACCAGCATCCACAGTGCAATGAAAACGAATAGCCCGAACCGGGCCGGCTGCGTGCGCCGAACCTTCATTGTGAACCTGCCTTTTATCTGCCTCGTGACCCCCGATTTTTCCGAGTGGCCGAATTATTATGACTAGGCTAGCATAGGTTGAATTTGTAATAAACCCTTATGATTAAGGGATATAAGGAAATTCGCCGATGGTTAGCCCCCACATTTGGGGGTTGTTCTGTCAACGGTGTCCACACTGGGTATTGTGGCGGAAATATGGCAAAACTCTTTGTCGGCGCAGCGTAAGACTCAGCCGTGCTTGGAAAGCAGGTCGGGCAACTCTCCAAGGTGGGTAATTTCGCGAAATCGCGGGTGGTCGCCGGGCCTCTCTGCGTGTTCGATGTCCCAAAGCAGATCATGCGGCACATGCACGCCCCAGCCCCCGGCCTCGAGCATCGGGCGCACGTCCGAGGCCAGCGAGTTCCCGATCATCATGCTGCGCGCAGCCCCGTCGTAGGTGTCGAATATACGTGTATAGGTTGCAGGCGTCTTGGCTGATACAATCTCTATTGCGTCAAACACCTCACCCAGACCGGACTGCGCTATCTTGCGCTCCTGATCCAGCAGATCGCCCTTGGTGATCAACAAAACGGGCCCTACAGCCTGCGCTGCGCGCAAAGCGTCAACCGCGTGGGGCAGCAGGTCGATGGGGTGTTGCAGCATGTCCTGACCGGCTGCAATCAACTCGGCAATGACCGATCCGGGCACTGCATTATCCGTCACCTCCAGCGCTGTTTCGATCATCGACAGAACGAAGCCTTTGATCCCGAAACCGTAATGCCCGATATTGCGCCGCTCGGCGTCCAGCAGACGCGACATCAGCGCATCGCCGTCCATGTGCGGGGCCAGCAGCTCGACAAACCGCTCCTGTGTCAGCTTGAAGAAGCGCTCGTTGTGCCAAAGCGTATCGTCGGCATCGAAGGCAATTGTCGTTAAGGTTTGAGCCATAGCCGGGACTGCCTCTTTTCATGCGCCATTTGGACGTTATATAGAGGGCAAAGACACAGACAACGGATTTGGGTGACGGTTTTGAAACTCCGACAGGCGCAGATGATGGCGGGCAAGGCAGATGACGAGGGCGACAGCTCGGTCATTACCGAAACCAAACCACAGACCAAGCGGCCGCCGTTGTACAAGGTGATGCTGCTGAATGATGACTATACGCCGATGGAATTCGTCGTGCTGGTGCTCGAGCGATTCTTTGGGCTGAACCACGCACAGGCGTTCGAGATCATGCTGACCGTCCACAAAAAGGGGCTGGCCGTGGTCGGTGTGTTCAGCCACGAGATCGCCGAGACGAAAGTGGCGCAGGTGATGGATTTCGCACGGCGTCATCAGCACCCGCTGCAATGCACCATGGAAAAAGAAGACTGACGGTGATGTGCTCGCCGGGTCATCGGGCCGCTTCCCCGACAGGGAAGCGAGAGATATTCATGCAAAATTTCGAGATGGTCGCGCCATGATCGGTGCACGCTTGCCGCTGGCCGTCGAGGCCGGGTTCGATCCTTCGGGGCGCGTCGCGGTCTTTGCGCCCGCCATCGGCGCCGACCTGAGCGCGCTGCCGACCTGCGAAGTCATTTCGCCCTTGCGCCCCGTGCACGATCATTTCGAGGCGCTGGGCCTGACCTGTCGGACAGCCCCCGAGGGGCGCTATGACGCTGCCGTGGTCTGCGTGCCGCGCGCCAAGGCCGAGGCACACGCGCTAATTGCCGATGCCTGCGCCGTGACCGACGGCAAGGTGCTGATCGACGGGCAGAAAACCGACGGTATCGACAGCATGCGCAAGGAGACACGCAAGCGCGCCGACGTGACCGAGGCCATTTCGAAGGCGCACGGCAAACTGTTCTGGATGCAATCCGGCGATGCGTTCGCGGACTGGGCGCAAGGTCCCGCGCTGACCGACGGCGGCTTCTGGACCGCACCGGGCGTGTTTTCCGCCGATGGCATCGACCCCGCGTCGGAAATGCTGGCGGCGGCGCTGCCTGACAAACTGGGCAAACAGGTCGCCGATCTGGGCGCGGGCTGGGGTTTCCTCTCGGCCCACATCCTGACCCGCAGCGATGTCGAAGCCGTGCATCTGGTCGAGGCGCATCATCTTGCGCTGGAATGCGCCAGGCGCAACGTGACCGACCCGCGTGCGCAGTATCACTGGGCAGACGCGACCCGCTGGGCTCCGAAGGGGCGCATCGACACGGTGGTGATGAACCCGCCGTTCCATACCACCCGCGACGCCGATCCCTCACTTGGGCAGGCATTTGTTGCGGCAGCGGCAAGAGTGTTGACCCCGCAGGGCAGCCTGTGGATGGTAGCAAACCGCCATCTGCCCTACGAGACAGCACTGGACCAGCAATTCGCCCGCGTCGAAGAAATAGGCGGCGACGGACGGTTCAAATTGACACGGGCGACCAAGCCCAGACGCAGGACATAAGGATCAGGCGATGTCATTTTCGATTTCAGGCAAGACGGCAATCGTGACGGGGGCGGCCAATGGCATCGGTCTGGCCATCGCACGGCAGTTTGCCGACAAGGGTGCCAACGTGATGTGCGCCGACATGGATGAAAAGGCGCTGATCCAGCAGCTTGGCGACAAGACGGACGAGGGCAAGACCCGCTATTTTGCCGGCGACCTGCGCCAGCGTCTGACCATCGCCAACCTGGTTTCGGCCACCATCGACGCCTTTGATGGTGTCGATATCCTGGTGAACGCATCGCGCCAGGTGATGCCGACCGACGCGCTGGATGTGGATGACACCAGTGTCGAAATGCTGTTGGAACAGAACCTGATGACGTCGCTGCGTCTGACGCAGCAGGTGGCGCGCCGCATGATCAAACAGGCCGAAGGGAAGACCGAAGGGCAGGTGGGGTCGATCATCAACCTGTCGTCGATCGCCGCGCGGCACACACGCCCCGAACTTCTGGGGTATTCCATCGCCTCTGCGGCGCTTGAGCAGATGACGCGGTCGATGGCGCTGGCGCTGGCGCACAACCGGATCAGGGTGAACGCTGTGGCCTTCGGCTCGGTCATGTCGGCCTCGCTGAAGTCGTCGATCATGGACCACCGCGAATGGCGCGAAGACATCGAGAACCACACCCCGCTGGAGCGGATCGCCAGCCCGACCGAACTGGTCGATGCGGTGCAATTCCTGGCCTCGGAAGGGGCGGGTTTCATCACCGGCGAAACGATCACGGTTGACGGCGGGCGCAGCCTGCTGGACCCTGTCCGCGCACCGGCACACTGAGAATACCGGCACACTGAGGATACTGAGGCAAACCTATGACAGATGATTTTGCAGCCCAGAAAACCCAGGCCAGCGCCTGGTTCCGCAGCCTGCGCGACGAGATCGTCGCCGCCTTCGAAGGGCTGGAGCTGAGCCATGACACCGGCCCGTTGTCGGATGCCGAAGCAGGCGTCTTTGAGGTAACCGAGACCACGCGCGCCTCGGATGACGGCTCGGATGCAGGTGGCGGATTGATGAGCGTCATGCGCGGTGGGCGCGTGTTCGAGAAGGTCGGCGTGAACATCTCGACGGTCTATGGCACCTTGGGCGAACAGGCGCAGGTGGCGATGGCCGCGCGCAAGGGCATCCCCGGCATGAAGGACGAT
>JAGXHE010000078.1 GCA_024636445.1 Sulfitobacter sp. | reverse complement strand
GGGGTCACTCCGTGTTGATTAAACTCTCGCCAATCATGTCGCATATCTGACCCGATCATCAAGTCAGCACAGATCAACACCTCGTGCGCGCACCTGAACACTCGCGCTGTGCACGGCTGCACGGCTGCACGGCTGCACGGCAGCGAAAAGTGGTTTGGAAAGTGGCTTGGAAAAGTGGCTTGGACCGGAGCCCGGCAGTCGCAGGCCCTCAGAGCTTGTCCTCAGAGCTTGCCCGCATCGCGCAAACCCGCGACCAGAAAGCTCAGCGTGGCGCGATCCGTGGGGGCCACCTCGGCCAGCAGATTGCCCTGCGCGTCCCACAGCGTCACCGTGTCGTGGTGCTTCTCCACATGCCCCAACTCGGCAAAACTGCAATCATGCACGATGTCCTCACTGCTGCTGCTGCCAAGACCATGGCTGCGGCGCACCAGACGCACACGGCGCCGGACAACGTCGATCTCGACCTCGGGCGCATCCGGTGCGGACCAGCCTTGTATCAGCGCAACGCCTGCAAGCCCCGCGACCAGCGACAACACCAGCTTGATCAGAGCCAAATCCGCAGTCATGTCATGGTCTGGCGAAAACCAAAGCCCGGCCGCCGCAAGAACCAGCGCCGCCCCGACAATCCGCCGCATCAGCCGCATCAGCGCGCGGGCTCCGTCCAGTGAACGGACCGGAGCGCTCAGAACCGCCCCACTCAAAGCTTGGCTTTTGGCCAGATAATTGGATATGGCGGTCATGGTCTTCCCTTGATATCGAACATGCAGACGTAAACTGCCTTGCCACTTTTCTGAGCGTCGAAAAGGGCAGGATTGCGGCAACCCCCGGACCGGCGCGCGGCAATATTGGGACAGCCCGAAAGAACACCGAAAGAATATCGGAAAATTGCGCTGATCCTGCACAGTGCCACCCCCGACCGCGCCCTGCGCCCCGCCACCGGCCGCCACGCTTGCGCCCCCGCCCAAACGCTTGCGCCCCCGCCCAAACCGTGTATATGGGCACTTCCCTTCGCACCTCATGTGAACCGCGCAGACTCTCGTGCCGAAGCCGCAAAGGGACTTGAATGCTTCGTCTATGAAATGCGCCTTGATATAAATGGAGCGTACATGCCTTTCTACGAGCATGTCATGATCGCACGCCAAGACTTGTCGAACACACAAGCCGAAGGCCTGATCGAGCATTTTGGCACCGTCCTCGCCGACAACGGCGGCACCCTGGTTGAAAACGAATACTGGGGCGTCAAGACGATGGCGTACAAGATCAACAAGAACCGCAAAGGCCACTATGCCTTCCTGCGCACCGACGCACCGGCAGCCGCCGTGCAAGAGATGGAACGCCTGATGCGTCTGCACGACGACGTCATGCGCGTACTGACCATCAAAGTCGACGCGCACCAGGAAGGCCCGTCGGTCCAGATGCAGAAACGTGACGAACGCGACACCCGTCGCGAACGCCGCTGAACCCCGAGCAAAAAGGAGCTAACCCATGGCTGCAAAACCATTTTTCCGCCGTCGCAAAGTGTGCCCTTTCTCGGGTGAAAACGCGCCCGCGATCGACTACAAAGACACACGTTTGCTGCAACGCTACATTTCCGAGCGTGGCAAGATCGTGCCGTCGCGCATCACCGCCGTTTCGGCCAAGAAGCAACGCGAACTGGCCCGTGCCATCAAACGCGCCCGCTTCCTCGCCCTGCTGCCCTACGCAGTGAAATAAGGAGCCAAGCACATGCAACTGATCCTTCTCGAACGCGTCGCCAAACTGGGCCAGATGGGCGACGTCGTCGACGTCAAAGCCGGTTTCGCACGCAACTACCTGCTGCCCCAGGGCAAGGCGCTGTCCGCTTCCGAGCGTAACATCGCAGACTTCGAAGCCCGCAAAGTCGTGCTCGAAGCGCAGAACCTTGAGACCAAGAAAGAAGCCGAAGCGCTTGGCAACAAACTCAACGGACAGCAGTTCGTTGTGATTCGCCAGGCGTCGGACGGCGGCAACCTCTACGGTTCGGTCACCACCCGTGACGCAGCCGAAGCCGCCACCGCCGAAGGTTTCTCGCTGGACCGCAAGCAGGTCGTCATCGTTCAGCCGATCAAACAGCTGGGCCTGCACGACGTGCACGTCACCCTGCACCCCGAAGTCGAAGTGACAATCGAGCTGAACGTCGCACGTTCGGTCGAAGAAGCTGAACTTCAGGCCTCGGGCAAATCGATCCAGGAAATGGCCGCGGAAGAAGAAGCCGCAGCCGATTTCGAAATCTCCGAGCTGTTCGAAGACATCGGTGCCGCGGCATCCGACGACGACGATCTGGCGGAAGCGGTCTCCGACGACGCCTCCGAAGGCGACGACGAGACAACGTCCAACTGATAGCGCCACCCGCGCACAGCACGACACAAAGACCGCCCTCCGGGGCGGTCTTTTTTTGGTGCACGCCAGCCCGAAGGGCTCACGCTGCCAGCCCGCAGATGATCGCCACAGCGGCGGCGCTTGCCGCCCTGACGTGCCCGAGCTGAAACCAGAGCAAACACGCCCATACGCCGCCCGATAGGCGCCTTAGCGCCCATGTTTGCCAAGACCTATGGCCTGAATCGGTCAGACGGGTCTACATCACCGGCATATTCACTGTTCACGGTATAAACATGCCTTCACTCACACGCCGCACCGCCCTCATGATGCTGGTCTGCACCCCTGCCCTGTCCGCCTGCAGCGCAGCAACATCCGAACCCAAAGCCCCCGGTTTCATGGAGCCGCCGCTTTACCCCAACGAGACGCCCCAGTTGCGTCGCCTGATCAACCAGTACGCCGACAGCTACGAAGTCCCGCGTCCACTGGTTCACCGCCTCGCCATCCGCGAAAGCACACACCGCCCCGGCGCGCGGAACGGCCCCTATTACGGCCTGTTGCAGATCCTCCCTGCCACAGCCCGCAGCATGGGCCACCAGGGGTCAGCCTCCGACCTGCTGAACCCGGAAACCAACCTGAAATACGGCGTCAAATACCTGCGCGGCGCATGGCTGCTGGCCGATGGCGACATGAGCACCGCGATCCACTGGTACGCCCGAGGCTACTACTACGAAGCCAAGAAGCGCGGCATGCTGGTGGAAACCGGCCTGCGTAAAGGCTGACACAGGAGACCAAGCCCGGAATCAAGGCTCGCAGTGCCGCCGGCAGGTGTTCGCAAAGCGAACACCTGCCGGCAACACATTGCTTTGCAATGTGTGAGAGGCAGCGCCCGACCGCCCGTCACGCCAAAGGCGTGCTTTCAGCACGTCACGCCAAAGGCGTGCTTTCAGCACGTCACGCCAAAGGCGTGCTTTCAGCACGACACGCCAAAGGCGTGCTTTCAGCACGACAGGCGGGCGCTTTCTCACCGTAGAGGACTTCTTAATCGTCGGGCCAAGGCGGTTAGATAAAGTGGCATGAACCGAGGTAGTGATGCCCACCCGCGGTCGGGCGCTGCCCTGTGTGGTGATCTGAACCCCACCTGTGGTCAGGCACTGCACTTTGTATTTATGACCCAAAACGCAAAAAGGCCGCCCCGAAGGACGGCCTTTTCCAATTCCAGACCTCAAAAGCCCGCGAAAGACTTATTCGTCTTCCAGCGCCTCTACGGCCTTTTGCAAATCGTCCTTCGAGATTTCCTTCTCGGTGACAGTCGCCTTGTCGAACACGTAATCCACGACCTTGTCCTCGAACAGCGGCGCGCGCAGCTGTTGCTGCATCTGCGGGTTCTGCTGCACGAATTCAAAGAACTGGCGCTCCTGACCGGGGTACTGACGCGCCTGGTTCATCACCGCCTGGCTCATTTCGGCATCGGTCACCTCGACCTCGGCCTTCTGACCCAGATCGGCCAGCAACAGGCCCAGACGCACGCGGCGCTCGGCCAGTGACTTGTGCTCGTCGGTGGGCGTCACATCGGGGTGATCGTGGCCTTCGACGTCGGGGTTTTCCTCGTGCCACAGCTGGTGCGCGATCTGACCGGCTTCGGCATCAACCAGCGACGGCGGCAGATCAAAGCTCACGGCCTTGTCCATCTCGTCCAGCAGGCTGCGCTTCATCACCGCACGTGCAGCACCGGCGTATTCCGCTTCCAGACGCTCGGCGATCTGACCTTTCAGCGCGGCCAGATCCTCGGCACCGAATTTCTTGGCCATCTCGTCGTTGATCTCGGCTTTGGCAGGTTCCTTGACGGCCTTGATCGTGCAATCGAACACGGCCTCTTTGCCCGCCAGGTTTTCCGCCTGATAATCGTCAGGGAAGGACACCGTCACGGCTTTTTCTTCGCCTTCTTTCACGCCGACCAGCTGTTCCTCGAAACCGGGGATAAAGCTGTTCGAGCCCAGAACCAGCGGGTAATCTTCGGCAGAGCCGCCCTCGAACGCTTCGCCGTCAACCTTGCCGACGAAATCCATCACGATCTGATCGCCGTCCTTGGCTTTCGAGCCCTTCTCGCGGTCTTTGAAATCCTGTGCGGTTTCGGCCAGATTTGCCAGCGCTTCGTCCACGGCCGCATCGTCCGATTTCACCACCAGCTTTTCCAGCTTGATCGTGCTCAGGTCCACTTCGGGGATCTCGGGCAGCTTTTCATAGGACATCTCGACTTTGACGTCGTCGCCCTCTTTCCAGTCCTCGTTGGTCATCTTGACCTCGGGCTGCATCGCAGGACGGTCACCGCTGTCTTCAAAGTGCTTGGACATCGCGCCGTCGACGCTTTCTTGCATGACTTCGCCCATGATGCGCGGGCCAAACTGCTTTTTCAGCAGCGCCATCGGAACCTTGCCTTTGCGAAAGCCCTTCATTTCGACGTCGGGCTGCGCCTCGGCCAGTTTCTCGTTCACTTTGGCTTCGATCTCAGCCGCAGTGATCGTGACGGCATAGCCGCGTTTCAAACCTTCGTTCAGCGTCTCGGTGACCTGCATGTGTGCTCCATAGCGTAATCGCGCCCCGGTGCGGGGTGCGTGGCAAAATTTGCGCCGTTCTATTGGCCCATCGGACCGGGCGCAAGGGGTTGAGGGTGCAAATCCGCGCAGCCCGACAGAGCTGCGCGGATTAAAGTGATCCCACGGACAAATCCGCGCCCGGATCAGTTGTAGAACAGGTTCGGCAGATAAAGCGCGATGTTCGGGAACAAGATGATCAGCATGACCCCAACCAGCGTCACAAGGACATAAGGGATCACCGATACGTAGATGTCGCCCATCGTCACCTCCGGCGGCGCCACCCCCTTGAGGTAAAAGAGGTTAAAGCCAAAGGGCGGCGTCATATACCCCACCTCCATCATGATGATGAACAAGATGCCGAACCAGATCGGATCGAACCCCGCATCGCGCACCACCGGCAAGAACACCGGCAGCGTGATCAGCATGATGCCCACAGGGTCCAGAACCATGCCAAAGAAGAACAGCACGATCAGCATGAACGCCAATGCCCCCCAGCGACCGCCGGGAATATAGGTCATCAGATCGCTGATCAGGCTGCTTGCGCCCAATGCCGTGTAGGCGGTGGAAAACGCATGTGCCGCGAACAGGATCCAGATGATCAGCGCCGTCAGCTTCAGCGTGGCAATCGACGCCTCGTGGATCACCTTCCACGACAGCTGCCGGTTGACGCCCGTGGCGAACAACGCACCGAACACCCCGATGGCCGCAGCCTCGGTCGCGGTGGCAAAGCCGCCAAAGATCGCGCCCAGAACGATGGTCACGATCAGGATCGGCAGGATCACGGCGCGCAGCGACCGGAACTTCTGCCCCCAGCTTGCCCGCTCTTCGGGCGGCAGCGCCGGCCCCAGTTCGGGCTGCAACCAGCAGCGGATGCCGATATACAGCGACACCAGCACGAACAGCGTCAGGCCGGGGCCGACACCGGCGGCGAACAGACGGCCCACCGACACTTCGGTCAGCAGCGCATACAGCACCATCAGGA
Organism: Sulfitobacter sp.; assembly: GCA_024636445.1. Lineage (GTDB taxonomy): Bacteria > Pseudomonadota > Alphaproteobacteria > Rhodobacterales > Rhodobacteraceae > Pseudosulfitobacter. Next base: position 2,506 of record JAGXHE010000078.1, on the reverse strand, counting down.
TCGACGGCGGGATCAGGATGCCCCAACCCCCGCCCGCGTTGATCGCCCCCAGCGCCAGCTTCTTGTCGTATCCCCGCTCCAGCATCTTGGGCAGCGCAATGGTGCCCATCGTCACCACCGCAGCCCCCGAAATCCCCGACATCGCGGCAAAGATCACGCAGATCAGCACCGTACCGATGGCCAGACCGCCGCGCAGGCCGCCCCACCACTGGTGCATCATATCGTAAAGATCATTCGCAACCCCCGACTTTTCCAGCAGGATCGCCATGAAGACAAACAGCGGAATAGCCATCAACGTGGGGTTCTGCATCGTCTCCCACATCTTCGAGGCCAGCAGGTAAAACCCGATTTCGCCCATCTCGAAGTACAGGAACACCACCGAAACACCGCCCAGCACAAAGGCCAGCGGGGTCCCCAGCAGCAAAAAGGCCAGCAGGCAGCCGAAAAACAGCAAAGTCAGAAGTTCGACGCTCATCGCTGCATCTCCTTGGCATTCTCGTGGTCAGGGTCCGGCACGCCGGGCTTGCCAAAGACGTCATCAGGCACCGGCAGACCGCGCACCACGCGGATGTCGGCCCATAGACGGATCAGCCCCTGCAGCAGCAACAGTGTTGCAGCCACCGGGATCATCAACTTGGTCGGCCACAGGGGCGCACGCCACATCGACTGCGAACGCTCCCAATCCGCCACCGCCTCGGCGGCGATGCTGTAGCCCTGCCACAGCAGCACGCCGACAAAGAGCGCGAACAACGGCCAGGTCAGAATGTCCAGCATCGCGCGCCGCCGCAGGCTTTGCGCACCATAGATGATGTCGACGTTGACGTGCCCCCGTTCGATCAACAGAAAACCACCGCCGATCACGGCATAGACCCCAAAGATCAGGGTCGCCAGTTCCGCCGTCCAGATCGCCGGACTTCCGACCAGATAGCGCATGACCACATCGGCCAGCAGCAGGGCAAAGATCACCAGAACGGCCAGCGAGGCCCATTTCCCGATAAACCTGTTTACGCGCGTGACAACGCGAGCCAGTTGAAACATGGCACTGTCTCCTGAAAAGAGGGCAAAGCGCCTGCGCCACCGGTCTCGGCAGCGCAGGCGTTATGAAATCGGATGCCCGTGGGGCGCAAACGGCCTTCGGGCATCCGCTCAGTGGGATTTAGGCGTAGCCCAGGTCCGACATCAGCGTGCGATAGATGTCAGCCGCCTTGGCTGCTTTCTCGCCCTTCTGGCCCTCTTCTTCGAGGATACGCGCCGACGCTTCGGCCAGCATGTCCAGCACGTCCTGCGGCAGTTGCACCACTTCGACGCCATTGTTGGCCACACCTTCGGACAGCGCGATGGCTTCCTTGTGCTGATATTCGGCCGACCGCAGGAAGAAGCGGTTCGAGATCAGATCGACCAATGCCGTGCGCAACTCGTCCGGCAGTTCTGCCAGCGCATCCTCGTTCATGATGAACGCATCGGTGGTCTGCGCCAGAACCGGTTTGTAGTGGTATTTGCAAACCTCCCACAGCGACATCGACTGCGCACCGATGGCTGCACCCCAGTGCGCGCCATCAACCACACCCGACGACAGGGACTGGTACAATTCCGAGCCGGGCACGAACTGCGGTGCTGCACCGGCCGCGGCCAGATAGTCCAGCATCTTGCCCGACGAGCGGATCTTGAGGCCCTGGAAATCGGCAGCAGATTCGATCTTTTTCGACACGACCATCTCGGTCGGCAGAACTTTTTCCGACATCAGGCGCACGCCGTCGGATGCCAGATCCTCGTTCACCAGATCCTCGATGCCGAGGTTCTTGATCGCATGTTCCATTTCCCAAGACTGGCGCAGCGTGCCCGGAATACCATAGGCAAAGGATGCGGCCTCGGCGTTGTCGAGGATATAGGACGGGCTGATCGTGCCCATAGGCACCACGCCCCGGCGCACGATATTGTAGATGTCGGGGCCTTTGGCAAATTCGCCCGCACCCAGCAGGTCCATCTTGAACGCGCCTTCGGTGCGCTCTTCCAGGGCCGATGCCAGAACGCCGAGACTGTCGGTGAACGAGCTGGACGCCTTGGGCCAGTGTGCCTGAACGCGCCAGGTGACTTCGCCCGCAGCAATACCCTTGCCCACCAGTGCAGGTGTGGCAACGGCGGCAACAGCGGCTCCGCGCAACATGGCGCGGCGGTTCATACCTTGTGATTTCATAGTCATATCTTCCTCCCAAAAGAATGGATCCGGCGCCCCGTCTGGCAGGGCAGCCAACATCGCGCTCCTGACATGGGCGCGTTTCTGAAGTTCGGAGTGTGGCTTGGAATGGCGGACCGCTCAACCGTTCTTTTCGGTCACGACCCAACGTCGAAAGGGCGAAATCAACTTGAAGTATGCGGTATTTTCGTTCTCGGGACCATTCACCGCTGGACGCCGCCTGCCTTGACGTACCGCGACGTCTTGAGCTGCTCTTCACCGAATCCGGCAACCCGACGCAAACCTGAAATGAATATAATGGTGCGGGTGAAG
>JAGXHE010000077.1 GCA_024636445.1 Sulfitobacter sp. | reverse complement strand
GGAAGTGGGCGCATCGGCGCAGTCGGTGGGGCAGGCGTGCGGCGGCAATCCGGTTCCGGTGATCATCCCGTGCCACCGCGTGATGGGGGCCAAGGGGCTGACCGGATTTTCAGGGGCAGGCGGGGTCGAGACCAAGGTCGCATTGCTGCGCCACGAGGGCGCGGGCGGTTTCCTAATTTAGCGGCTCAGCCGTCGGGCCCCTCAGCCGTCAGGGCCGTAAATCGCCTGTTGCGCGATGCCTGCGAATGTCAGGTAGATCGAGGTGATCGCCAGTCCGTAAACAGCCCATGTATCGGGGTGAAAGTTTACCCAGGCCGCCCAGCCTGCGAACACAGTCCACGCAAGCGCGATGGGCAGGCTGACCTTGCGCCAGCGCTCGGTGCGGACGGGGTGGATGAACTTCAGTGGCAGGAACATCGCCACCGCCAGAATGGTCACCAGTGCCAGTGATACCCAAAAGTTCGGTTCGGTCGCGAAAATCACCAGAACCAACATGTTCCAGCATCCCGGAAATCCTGAGAACGAATAGTCCTTGGTCTTCATCCGGGTGTCGGCGAAATACAGCGCCGAGGCAAAGGTGATCAGGATGATCGCCACCCAGCCGGTCCAGCCGTCCATCAGCCCCGATTTGAACAGGGCAAAGGCCGGAATGAACACATATGTCAGATAGTCGATGATCAGATCCAGCAGCACGCCGTCGAATTCTGGTGCATTTGTCTCCACATCGTATCTGCGCGCCAGTGGGCCGTCAAAGCCGTCTACGGCAAAGGCCACCACCAGCCACAAGAACATCAGATCCCATTTGGCATCGACCGCAGCCAGCATGGCCAGCATCGCAAAGACCGCGCCCGTGGCGGTCAGCAAATGGACGGAGAGGGCTTTCATCTGGCGAGTCATAGACCCGTTGATGGCCTATCGGCGTGAGGGATGCAAAAGGAAATCGGGCCTTTTGGTCAGATCGGCGGCTGTGATCGCACGAACGCCCAAGTCATGCTTTGGGATGGGCGCTGTTGTACACATCCATCAGCCGCGCAGTGTCCACAGCCGTGTAGGCCTGCGTGGTCGACAGCGACGCATGGCCCAGCAATTCCTGAATACTGCGCAGATCGCCGCCCGCGTTCAGCAGATGCGTGGCAAAGCTGTGACGCAATGCGTGGGGCGTGGCCGTGGCGGGCAGGCCCAGTTGCATCCGCGCTGATTCCATCGCCTTTTGAATGGCACGCGGGGCCAGCACACCGCCGCGTACGCCGCGAAACAGCGGTTGGTCGTCTTGCAGGATATGCGGACAGGCGGCGACATAGGCGTCGACCGCCTTTTGTGCGGCCCCGACAACCGGCACGATCCGCTCCTTGTTGCCCTTGCCGGTGATGCGCATGACCTGCGGCAGCGGCACGTCGCCGCCGCGCAGGCTCAGCGCCTCGGATATCCGCAGGCCGCAGCCCCACAGCAGCGTCAGCACCGCGATGTCGCGCAGACCAACCCATGCGGTCAGCGACTGCATCCCGATCGTCTCGACCATATCGTAGGCCGCATCTACCGCCAGGGGGCGCGGCAGCTTGCGGGTGTATTTGGGTGCGCGGGTGGACAATACGGCGGTCGGCTCGAACCCTTCGCGCGCGGCCAGCCAGCGGTAGAACGATTTCACCGCGCTCAGCTTGCGCGCCAGAGACCTTGGCCCCACATCCGCCGAACGGGTGTGCGCCATCCACGCGCGCATGTCACTGATGGTGATGTGCGACAGTGCGCCCAGACCCTGCGGCGATCCCTTGTGATTGCTGATAAAGGCCAGAAACTCGCCCAGATCGCCCGCATAGGCGGTGATCGTATTGGCGGCGGCACCTTTCAGCGCGCGCTGGTGATCCAGCCATGTCTCCAGCGCGTCGCGTGCCGCCGGAGAAATCAGGCTCATGACAGCCAGCGGCGCATCGTGCGCTCGAACACGCCGGTAAAGAATGTCAGCAGATCGGTGCCCTGTTGCGGGCCGAACATATGCGGGTCTTCGGCGCCCAACACCAAAAGGCCGGGCAGGCGGCGCGCGCCAAAGTTCAGCTTCAGGCAGGCTTCGGACCTGATCCAGTCGCAGTTGCTGCCGTAAATCTGGGCGTTGCCGTCCTGCACCTGACGCAGTGTGACCTGACGCACGGGGCCGCCACGGCTTTGGCTGAGATAGCTGTCGATAAATCCCGGCTCGGCCACGCTGAGCACATCGCCCAAACGTTTGACCGCAGGATCATTGTCGTTCTGGACGCTTTCCAGCACCAGTTTCACCGCATCCACACGCAGGATATCGGCCACTTCACCGCCGAGATCGCGCAGGAACGTTTCAAATTCGAGAGGGTCCAGCATGCGCAGAATCGCGCGGTGCACCTGATTGGTGCCTGCCAGATTTTCATAGGCGGCGGCGATCACGCTGCGGTGGGTGTCTTCCAGCCGGTCCAGCCGCGATTCGAGCCGCTCCATCGCGATGCCGCGCAGATCGACGATATTGCCGCCCATGCTGCGTTCGTTTGCCGCGATCAGGGCGTGCATCATGTCCTTGTCGTCAAGGATCACATCGGGACGCGAAATAATCGCCTCGCGCAGGGCGTCGTCAATCTTCGGGCTGCTGGTCATGCTCTGCTCATTTTTTATTTTGTGGAACTCTAGCACGCGCGGGCCGTGAAATCTGCCCCTTTTTGGAGAAAATTGCAGATTGCGGCATCCGGGGTGCGATCGGGTGTTCGGGGGATCGGTGAATTTCCGCGAATTTCCCAGCGAGGGTCGCTTGTCGTGCAGGCGCCGCGCAGGAAGAAGTCGCGGCACCGTCCCCTAAATACCGGGACGGTGCCAAAGTGCAAAGCCCGTGAGCCTAAAGGATTTTCTGGCCTGTCTTGGCCCAGTCTTTCATGAACTGGTCAAGCCCTGCGTTGGTCAGCGGGTGCGATGCCAGTTTCTTGATCACTTCCGGGGGGGCTGTCATCACGTCGGCGCCGATGCGCGCGCAGTCCTGCACGTGGGCGACTGTGCGGATCGAGGCCGCCAGAATGTTGGTTTCGAACCCGTAGTTGTCATAGATCGTGCGAATGTCTTCGATCAGGTCGATGCCGTCGATATTGATGTCGTCAAGACGCCCGATGAAGGGGCTGATGAACGTCGCACCCGCCTTGGCCGCCAGCAGCGCCTGGTTGGCCGAGAAGCACAACGTGACGTTGACCATCTTGCCTTCGCCCGACAGCACTTTGCAGGCTTTCAGGCCGTCCCAGGTCAGCGGCAGTTTGACGGCGATGTTTTCGGCGATTTCCGCCAGTTTGCGGCCTTCGGCAATCATCGCATCGGCGTCCAGTGCGACCACTTCGGCGCTGACCGGCCCCGAGACCAGTTCGCAGATTTCCTTGGTCACTTCGAGAATGTCGCGGCCCGATTTCAGGATCAGCGAGGGGTTGGTTGTCACGCCGTCGACCATGCCCAGATCGTTCAGTTCGGCAATGGCGTCGATATCGGCTGAGTCTACGAAGAATTTCATGTTGAAGGCTCCAGTGGCTGTTAGCGCAATCACAAGCCCGCGCGCGATCAGTTCGCGATGGTCTTGCTTTGTGTTTGCATGTACCTCAACTGGACACCCGCTGAAACCCACAATTGCCGAGGCCACACGTGACGCGCCCCGAATTCTACGACGAAGGTGCCTTGGTGGCCGTGCTGACCACGCAGCCGCTGGACCGTCTGCTGGACTACAAGGCGCCCGAGGGCGGCGCGATGCTGGGCGCGTTCGTCGAGGTGCCGCTGGGTCCGCGCAAGGTGCTGGGGATCGTGTGGGGGCCGGGGCGGGGCGATTGGGACATCAAGAAGGTCCGCTCGGTCATTCGGGTGCTGGATGCGGCACCCATGCGCGAGGAAATGCGCACGTTCCTGCTGCGCGCTGCCGAATACACGCTGACCCCGATGCCCGCGATGCTGCGGCTGGCCACGCGCGCGCCGGGGCTTGGTGATCCGCCGTCGATGCGCAAGATCTATCGGCGGGGCGAGGGGGAGCCCGAGCGGTCCACCGATGCGCGCCGCCGGGTGATGGAGACGCTGGACGAATACGGTGATCTGTCGTTTACGTTGAAAGAGCTCTCCGAGATGGCGGGGGTCACGTCCTCGGTCGTCAAGGGGCTGGTGAAACAGGGTGTGGTGTCCGAAGAGGATGCGCCTCGCGATGTGCCCTTCCGCAGGCTTGACCCGTCACTGCCCGGCAAGGCGCTGACCGACGATCAGGCCGCGGGGGCTGCGATGCTGGCTGCGGCCGTGCGCTCGGAAACCTATGGCACCACGCTGCTGCGCGGCGTCACCGGATCGGGCAAGACCGAGGTTTATCTGGAAGCCGTCGCCGCCTGTCTGGCCCAGGGTCGTCAGGCGCTGGTACTGCTGCCCGAGATCGCGCTGACCGCCGAGTTTCTCAAACGGGTGCAGGTGCGGTTTGGCGCACGGCCTGCCGAATGGCATTCGGGGGCGACCATGACCGAACGCCGCCGCATCTGGCGCATGGTCGGGCAGGGCGGCGCACAATTGGTCATCGGGGCGCGGTCGGCCTTGTTCCTGCCCTATCAGAACCTTGGCCTGATCGTGGTGGATGAGGAACATGACACCTCGTACAAACAAGAGGATGGCGTGCTTTATAACGCCCGCGACATGGCGGTGCTGCGCGCGTCGATCTGCGGGGCGCATGTGGTGCTGGCCTCGGCCACTCCCAGTCTGGAAAGCTGGGCCAACGCCGAAGTGGGCAAGTACAAACGTTTGGAACTGACCTCGCGCTTTGGTCCCGCCGTGATGCCGACTATGGGCACCATCGACATGCGTGCGGCGGCTTTGCCATCCGATCGCTGGGTCTCGCCCGATCTGCAAAAGGCGGTGCAGGCGCGGATTGATGCGGGCGAGCAGGCGATGCTGTTCATCAACCGGCGCGGCTATGCGCCGATCACGCTGTGCAGGGCCTGCGGGCACCAGATCGCCTGTGACCAATGCGACGCGCGGATGGTCGAGCACCGGTTCCTGAAACGGCTGATGTGCCACCAATGCGGCGAGACCAAGCCGATGCCCAATATCTGCCCGTCCTGCGGGGCCGAGGATCGTCTGGCCCCCGTGGGCCCCGGCGTCGAGCGTCTGGGCGAAGAGGCGGCAACGCTGTGGCCCGATGCGCGGATCGCGACGCTGAGTTCTGATATGTACGGCAGTGCCCGCGCGCTGAAGGCCGAGATCGAAAGCATCGCGCAAGGCGGGGCTGACATCGTGATCGGCACGCAACTGGTTGCAAAGGGGCACAATTTCCCGAACCTTACACTGGTGGGCGTGATCGACGCCGATCTGGGCCTGCAAGGCTCTGACCTGCGCGCCGCCGAGCGGACGTTCCAGCTGATGCGGCAGGTCGCGGGGCGGGCGGGGCGCGCGGATAAGCCCGGAACGGCATTGCTGCAGACCTATCAGCCCGAGCATCCGGTGATCCGCGCAATTCTGGCGGGCGACGAAGAAGGCTTTTGGCGCGCCGAGGCCGCACAGCGTGAAGCGGCGGGCGTGCCGCCCTATGGGCGCATGGCGGGGATCATCCTGAGCGGGCCGGATGTGGCGGCGGTGTTCGACATCGCGAACCGTCTGGCGCGCGCCGACGGGCCTTTGCGGCAGGTGGGCGCGCAGGTCTATGGGCCGGCGCCTGCGCCTATCGCACGGGTGCGTGGGCGGCACCGGGTGCGGATGCTGGTCAAGGCCGACAAGGGCGTGGCGCTGCAAGGGGCTTTGCGCAAATGGGTCAGCCAAGTGCAGATCAAGGGCGACATAAGGCTGGCGATAGATATCGATCCGCAAAGCTTTTACTGACGTGACGCAGCTTTTGTTGTCCTGTCAACATGCTGATATCACCGAAAATATGTACG
>JAGXHE010000076.1 GCA_024636445.1 Sulfitobacter sp. | reverse complement strand
ACCCACCAGCCATCTTTCAGAACGGCATCCGGTCCCGGCTCCATTCCCGCACCCGACCCCTTGAGGCGCGATCGGTCCAGTGTCAGCCCCTCATCGGTGACGGTCCAGTCTTCTTGCCATGTGACGTGTTCGACCGAGTGGGTCCATTGCAGGGTAAAGGACCCCATTGCCAGATGCAGCACTGTGGCCCCCACGGTCAGACACGCCGTCACGCCATCGCCCTGCGACGCGAGAACAAGATCGCGCCGACAAAGACCGCAGCGAGGGCAAAGCCGATTTCATCCGTGACAGGCAGTGCAGCGATCAGCGTCGCCGCCGCGACCACGCCAAGGATACGCAAAGGCCAACCCAGTGGACGTCCAACCCAGCCGATGACCGCAGCGCCCCACATGCCGATGCACAAAACCGTCTTGAACACGATGTAGGCAACCGCAGGCCAGTAGCCTATCGCCTCGGCCAACGGCCCGCCCGCCTGCAACATAAGCGCAGGCGTGTAGACCGCCATGAAGGGAATGACAAAACCGGCGGCTGCGACCTTGATCGCCTCCATGCTGATTTTCAGTCCGCTTTCCTTGGCGATGGGGGCCGCCGCGAAACAGGCAAGGGCAACGGGCGGCGTCAGATCCGCAAGGATGCCAAAGTAGAAGACAAACATGTGGCTGACGATCAGCGGCACACCAAGCTCAAGCAAGGCGGGCCCGGCAATCGACGAGGTGATGATGTAGTTGGGGATCGTGGGTATGCCCATGCCCAGCAGGATGCAGGTGAACATCGTCAGGATCAGACTCAGCAGCAGGCTGCTTTGCCCGACCGCCACGATGAACTGACCAAAGGTGTTGGCCGCCCCGGTCAAGGTCATCGTGCCGATGATCACACCGACCAGAGCACAGGCAACGCCGACCGGCAGCGCCGTCTTGGCACCCTCGGCCAGCGAATCGCGGCACAAAAGCAATGTGTTGCGCCCACCGCGCGACAGCGCACACCACAAGATCAGCGCCGCCAATGCCGCGATCAACACGTCTATACCGAACTGCAAAAACCCGGCTGCGACCAGACCAAGGCACATCCAGAACACCGTACGCATCGCACCCGCAGGCAGGTTCAGCACGACAGAACCACCAAGGATCAACAGCACGGTCAGCCCCAGGCCGATCGTGCCCGCGAACAGCGGTGTATAGCCGCCGAACAGCAGGTAGACCAGCACGCCCAAGGGCACCAGCAGCATCCAGTTTTCCTTGATCGCCTTGCGCGCCGAGGGCAATTCTTCCTTGGTCAGACCGCGCAAACCGTGACGGCCGGCTTCAAGGTGGACCATCCAGAACGCAGAGGCAAAATACAGGATCGCGGGGATCAGGGCGGCTTTGACGACTTCGACGTAAGGCACATCCAGCGTCTCGGCCATGATGAAGGCGACGGCACCCATCACCGGCGGCATGATCTGCCCGCCCATGGACGCGGTCGCCTCGACACCGCCGGCAAAGGCGGAGCGGTAGCCGAATTTCTTCATCAACGGGATGGTGAACTGGCCGGTGGTCACGACGTTTGCCACGCCCGAGCCCGAAATCGTGCCCATCAGCCCCGAAGACACCACGGCAACCTTGGCGGCACCACCCTGGTGCTGGCCGAACATGCCAAGCGCAACATCCGTGAACAGACGGATCATCCCTGCCCGTTCAAGAAACGAGCCGAACAGGATGAACAGGAAGATATAAGTCGAGGATACGTAAGTCGGGATACCGTAGATGCCCTCGGTCCCATAGGCCATGTGATCAATGACCTGCGAGAAATCGTAGCCGCGATGGTTCAGCGGCGCGGGCAGATATTCACCGAACAGACAGTATGCGAGAAACATGCCCGCGATCAGCGGCAGGGCAAAGCCCATCATCGTCCATGCGGCGGCAAAGACGACGACCAATGCCACGACGCCGACCACAATATCTTGGGTCAGTGGACGCCCCGCGCGCAGGATAAGCGGCTGGTATTGCCACCACTGATAGAGCGCCACAGCAACACCCGCAAAGGCAAAAGCCCATGCCAGCGTCCGCAATGGCAGCGACACGCGACGGCCATATGCAATCAGGGGAAAGGCCAGCAACGTAAGAAAACCGACGTGAACAGCGCGGGTGATCTGGCTGGACAGATCGACAAGATGCGCTGCGGTGACAATTTGAAAGACCGAGAACGCGACGGCGATCCAGAACAGCAGACGGCCTGTGGGACCGGCGCCAAAAGACACCTCGTGTCCCTCTTGAGGGTCGGGGGGCGAAACAGGATTGGACATGAGAACACCTTGGAAAGGTCAAAGACAGCGGGTGGGACGCGCCGGTGCGACGCATCCCTTCCTGATGACGAAACGCGCGGGGCGCGATTGCTTGCGTGCTTACTGAAGAACGCCCATCTCGCGGTAATAGCGCTCTGCACCGGGGTGCAACGGGATCGGCATGCCCTCGAGCGCCTTCGCCATGTCAATCTGCGATGCTGCCTGATGCGACGCGACCAGTGTATCAAGGTTCTCGAACAACTGCTTGGTCATCTGATAGGCCAACTCGTCGCTGACACCTTCGTGGGTGACGAGGAAGTTTGCGACCGCAACGGTCGGTACGTCTTCGGTCTGGCCATCATAGGTACCTGCGGGAATGGTGGTCGCGACATAGGGCGCGCCCAGTTTTTCGGCCACATCGGCGGGGATCGCCACGACGTTGATCGGCAAGGACGACGCCAGATCGCGGATCGACGCGACGCCAAGACCCGCAGATTGCAATGTACCGTCCAACTGGCGGTTCTTGATCAGCTCGACCGATTCCGCAAACGGCAGGTACTCGACCTTGCCCAGATCCTCATAGGACATATCCATCGCGCCAAAAATCGCGCGCGCGTTCAGCTCGGTGCCGGATGCCGGCGCGCCGACAGACAGGCTTTTGGTTGCCAGATCGCTGAATTCGGTGATGCCGCTTTCGGTGCTCGCGACAATCTGAATGTAGTTGGGATAGATCGCGGCAATCCCCCGCAGCTTTTCCAGTTTCTGGGGAAAGCCCGCATCCGCGTTGCCGGCCCAGGCCATCGCGATACTGTCGCCAAGTGCAAAGCCGATCTCGCCGCGCCCGTCCTGCAGCAGGTTCAAGTTCTCGACGCTCGCCTTGGTGGATTGCACTTGCGTGCGCACGCCGTCGATCTTTTCGCCATAGATATTGGCCAGACCCGCGCCCAGCGGATAATACACGCCCGAGGTGCCACCGGTCAGCACGTTGACGAAGTCTTGGGCCTGTGCCGCGAACGGCGCTGCCGCCAGTGTCGATGCCAGCGCACAACCGCGCACAGCGGATTTGAAATTGATCATGATTTTTCCTCCCAGAAATGGTCATTATTGGTCGGCGGCCCATCGGACCGACGCAAACCACACTGAGTTGTGACAGGCTTGGGTGACAAGAAAATGCCGCCTGCCCACCGGTAATAGCTGGCAAGAAATGACCCCGATGCTGGCAGGAAACAGCCAGCGCACACGCCCGGTTGCCCTTGCGCGCCTTATGGGTCGCTAAAAGCCTGATGGCCTTACTCGTCCCCAAAGCCCTTGTGCGATCGCGGCAAGACATAAGGCACCGCTGTCAGGATGATCAGCACGATCACCACCGCCAGCACTGCCGTCGCCTCAAGGCCCAGACCCACGACGATCCCAATCGCCGCCGTCACCCAGATGTTTGCGGCAGTGGTCAAGCCCTGGATCTTTCCCTGACGCGCACGGACAAGAATGGCACCGGCCCCCAGAAAACCGATGCCCTGTACGATCCCCTGCAAGACCCGCGACATATCTTCCAGCGGCATGCCGCTTTGCAGTGGCCCGATCACAAAAAGTGCCGCACCGACCGCCACCAGCATATGCGTGCGAACCCCGGCGCTGCGCGCCTTCAACTCGCGCTCGTATCCAAGCATACCGCCCAGAACGGCAGCCAGAACGAGGCGCAGAGTGATGCTGGTCATGGTGGACAGATCAGGAATGTCGGAAAACTCAGTGATGATGGTCGACCAGATTTCTTGTCCCACTCAGTTATCCTTGTCGGGTAAATTGCTATTGGCGGCACACGGAAGCGCGAAATCCCGGTGCTTTCGTGAAACGTTGAAACAGCGAAACAAGTTCCCGCGGGATTTTTCAGCCAAAACGCCCCGATGGACGCCCGCCTAGCTGGTGGAGGTCCCTTCGAACAGTGCCGACAGCTCTTGCCCCAGCTTTTGCTCGTCCACAGGCTTGCTGAGCAGCGGCGCGTCCCGCAAGGCACCGGTAAGGTGGCTGCGCTCGTAGGCGGTCATCACGATGAAAGGACGCTGCTGTTCGCGCAACGCGCTGGCAATCGGCTCGGAGGTTTCGCCGCGCAGGTTCACATCCAGAATGGCGGCGTCCAAAGAATTGCTGGCGATAAGATCCAGGGCGGCGTCCGACGTCGCGACCGGACCAAGGACGGTACAACCCCAGTTTTCGACTATGTCCTGAATATCCATAGCGATCAGACTTTCGTCTTCAACAAGCAGAATTCGGCGGTCGGAGAGGACACGGCGCAGGTCGTCAATCATCGTCGTTTCCTTCCACGGAAAAGTTAAGGTGATATCGAAGCCCACCCGGTTCGTAATCGAGTTGCGCAACGCCGTTCAGCTCATGCGCCACCACATCTTCGAGCAGCCGCGTGCCGAAGCCCTTGCGCTCTGGCGGGGTTATCTCTGGCCCATCGGATTCCTGCCAGGTCATCGACAGTCTGCGCTGGCTCTTGTCGGTCTCGTCCATGACCCAATCCAGCTTCACGATGCCGTCTGCGACCGAAAGTGCGCCGTATTTGGCCGCGTTCGTCGCCAGCTCGTGCAGGGCCAGGCCAAACATGCGCGCGTGCCGCGCGGGCAGGCCGAACTGCGGGCCCTCGATCGTGATCTTGCCCGGATCGTCTTGCCGATAGGGCGACAGAACTTCCTTTGCCAGCGTCAGCGGATCGACACGCTCGTTGCTGGCACTGAAAACCAGGCCCTCGGCCGTTGAAAGCGCCTGTAGCCGGTCGATGAACGCCGAGCGGAATTCCTCGGCGGTGCGGTCCTTGGTCGAGGTTTGCGACGCAAGCGCGCGGATAAGGCCCAGCAGGTTGCGTACCCGATGACCCAGTTCGCGGGCAAGAACGCCCTGTTCCCGGGCCGAGCGGCGCAAATCGTCATGCGTGCGCACCCGCTCGATCGCTGCCGCAAGCAGGTTGGCGTAGGTGCGCAGAAATGCGACGTCATCATCATGAAAATCCCGAGGCTTCCGCGCATCGACTTCGAGCACGCCATAGGCGACATCGCCGCCCTCGATGATGACATTGACCATGCTTTTTACGCCATGACGACGCAGAACATCGGGGATTTCGAACCGATCTTCTGTCTTTAAATCAGGGGATACGACAGGGCTTTCTTCCCTCAGCGCGTAGCCGCCCGGCGACTTCTCGTGATCGCCAAAGGTCTCGTTTCCCACGACGCCCGGCTCCCAGTTGACACCGCCGCGCAAAAGCATCTCGCCTTGATCCGGGCGATGCTCAAGCACCTTCACCAGCGGCACGTCGAGCGCTTCGGAGACAAGTTCGCACGCACGGTGAAGCAGGCTGTCGATGTCTTCGCAGCGAAAGGCGAACAGGCCGAAATCTGCCAAGGCCGCCTGTTGCAGCTTCAGGTGCTCGCGCGAGGATTGGGCCTCAGTATCGGACATTCATGTTCCCCTTTCATTGAACTGACCAACGCAGGTTCGCGTGCCCGGGTTCCATCGCACTTGGGCGGGGCATGACACGCAAGGGTTGATTAACCCGCTGATATAAAGGGCATCCAAGAGCCGATTCAGTCAGGTGGGACTATCGTTTGAGCGCCGGTGCACCCGGATCAGATGGAGATCAGATGGATGGCGAAAAATCACTGGGTCTTTCAGCCTGAATTTAATTTCATCAGCATCTTGCAGGTCTGCGCGCGCGCGCACAAATTCAGTCATGGGCACGCGGTACAGCGGCCTTCGAGGGCCGTTGATTTGAACTATCCCCATCTCCTGATCGGTTGGTTGCGGCTTGTCCTCGTGCTGGCGCTCGCGCTTGTTGGCGCGCACCATGGTGCCACGGTCAAGCCGGTCAGAACCGCTGTTCCTGTCACGGCAAGCGAGACCCTCGCTGCACCGATCATCCTGACGGCGCACAGCCATATGATGCGGGCGCAATTGCCCGATGGCGATACGCCGCGCGACGACTGGGCGCTGTCCGAAATTCCGGCGCCCATTCAAACAGTCGCGTTGCAGATGTCCCGCGAAACGCGCGGAACGTTGCCTGCCAGCGAAATCCATATCCTTCCGCGTGTCCGGGGTCCGCCTGCGGTCTGACACAACGACGTCAGACCGAACATTCAGGCACCAAAGGATACTATAAATGCGCCGACCAGCATGGGTCGTAATGACCTATGCCATCCTGCTGCTTATGGCAGTTGCGATGGCAATACCGAACTTCATGTCCAAAGATATGCGTGACACGCTGCCGACATGGGCAAGCCGTCAGACCGTCTCTCTGGGGCTCGATCTGAAAGGCGGCGCACATCTGCTGCTGGCCGTCGACCGGACAGATCTGGCAACTGCACGCCTTCAGGAATTGCGCCAGACAGTCGTGGCCGAAATGCGCGCGCAGAACCTGAACCCCGCAACCATACGGGTTGATGGCAACGCATTGTCGGTGCCCGCCAACCCCTCGATGCTGACAACGCTGAAGGCAGCCGCCTCAGCCGCCAGCGCGCCGGGCCTCGCGCCATATTTTACCATCGCGCAGACCGGTGACGTGATGCGGCTGTCCCTGACCGAGCCGGGCCTTGACCGCACGGCCAGTGCCGCCGCCGATGCCAGTCTTGAAGTGATCCGGCACCGCGTCGATCAGGTCGGCGTGTCCGAGCCCGTGATCAGCCGCGTCGGCAACGACCGTATTCTCGTGCAGATGCCCGGCGTCGAAAATCCGGCCCAGCTGCGCGCTCTGCTGGGGTCCACCGCCAAGATGAGCTTTCAGATGGTCGCACCGGGTCCAGGGCCGGGCGTGACACTTCTGCCGCTTCGTGATGGCACCGGCGAGATCGCGGTCGAGGATCGCGTGGCGCTGTCGGGTGATCGGCTGGATTCTGCGGCCTCGGCCTTCGAGCCTGACACAGGTCAGCCGATGGTGACCTTCAATTTCGACGGACAGGGAGGCGCCACCTTCGCCGAGATCACCGCCGCCAGTATCGGCAAGCGGTTCGCGGTCGTGCTGGACGGCGAGGTTCTGACGGCTCCGGTGATCCAGCAGGCCATTCCCGGCGGGCAGGGCCAGATCACCGGCGACTTTACGTTGGAAGAGGCGCAGACGCTTGCGGTGCTATTGACCTCTGGTGCTTTGCCTGCGTCCCTCGACGTGGTCGAAGAGCGCAGCGTCGGTGCTGCCCTCGGTGCGGATTCGATCAAGGCGGGGCTGATCACGGGGGCCATCGGTCTTGGGTTGGTGGTCGTGATGATGCTCGGGCTTTATGGCGCGTGGGGCTTGCTGGCCAGTGCCGTTCTGGGGCTGAACGTGATGCTCACGCTGGCCGCGCTGGGGCTGATCGGCGCCACGCTGACCTTGCCCGGAATTGCCGGCATCATCTTGTGCCTCGGCATCGCGGTGGACAGCAACATCCTGATCTTCAGCCGCATCCGCGAAGAAACCGCCAAGGGCACGGTTGCGATCAAGGCTCTGACACTGGGCTATGGACGGGCCTGGGCCACGATCCTCGACGCCAACATCACCACGCTTCTGGCGATGCTGTTGCTGTTCATGTTCGGTGCAGGCGCGATCCGAGGCTTTGCCGTGACCATGAGCATCGGCATCCTTGTTTCGATCTTCACCGCTGCCGTTCTGACGCGCTTCATGATGGAATGGCTGGTGCGGCGTCGCAAGCTCAAGCGGCTTGAGATCAGACCGTTGTTCGTCGGCGTTCCGGCACCGGGGGCCTTTTCGTTCATGCGACGCGGACGTCTGGCGCTGGCTCTGTCGGCGGTGCTGTCGGTCGGGTCGCTTGGCCTGTTCGCGGTGCCGGGGTTGAACCTCGGGATTGATTTCACCGGTGGTGTGCAGATGGTCCTGCGCTCGGACGCGCCTGTGCCTTTGTCAGAGCTACGCGCGGCAATCGCGGCGCAAGTGCCGGGTGATGCGAGCCTGCAAGCCTTCGCAGAGCCGAACGAGGCATTGATCCGCCTGCAGGGTGCCGCCTCCGAGGCGACGATTGCCGCAGTCGAGAGCGCAGCGACCCAAGTGATCCCGCAAGCTGTGTTCGACCAGATCGATCTGGTCGGCCCGACCATCGGCGCAGAGCTTGCGACCACCGGCCTGATCGCGCTTGGCCTCGCGGTACTTGCGATGCTGGCGTACATCTGGGTCCGGTTCGAGTGGCACTTTGCGGCGGGGGCCATCGCGGTGCTGTTTCTCGACGTCACCAAGACCTTTGGCGTCATCGCCCTGATGGGATGGGAGGTCAATCTGACCACCATCGTCGCCTTGCTGACGCTGATCGGTTATTCGGTCAACGACAAGGTCGTCGTCTACGACCGTATCCGCGAGCATCTTGCGGGGGCCAGCGGCAGCGACGAACCCTTGGCCGATGTCATCGACCGAAGCCTCAATCAGGTCTTGGCGCGGTGCATCTTTACCTCTGCCACCACGCTCGCTGCGATCGTGCCCATGTCGATCTGGGGTGGGCCTGCGGTCGCCGGATTTGCCTGGCCGATGATTGCGGGCGTGATTATCGCCACAGCGTCGTCACTGTTCGTGGCAGGGCCGGTTCTTGCGTGGTTCGCACAGCGCAGCGCGGTTGCGTCGGAGCCGGACGCCCTGCGCACCCCGGCCTGAAAGTGGCAGGCGTCGGGGAAAATACACCCCCGACGCCTGCCTATT
>JAGXHE010000075.1 GCA_024636445.1 Sulfitobacter sp. | reverse complement strand
TCATGTGCTTCGGCACCGCACAGCTGGTCGACATCGAGGGCCATTAGCCGGTCGGCAACGAAACCCAGCATCTCGGCCAGAATCTGGTGGTCGGCTGTCTCCGAAAGAAGCGCTTTCAAAGCGGCTGTTTCTGATATGATGTCCTTGGTCATGGGGGATCTCCTTGATCGGTAGGTTAGGTGTGCAACCCAAACCCTACCGGAGAACGTCCATGGCCGCCCAGCAGCCCGCGCGGGCTTCGCCTGAGCTACGCGTGGCTCCACTCAGCCCGCGCTACCGTCGGAATTACACCACTTAGCGTAATCGCCATGCCCTTCCCGCTGTGACTTTTGGTGTAGGACGGGTTTGTCGCTTCGGCGCGGTGCCGAAGCATCAAGCATGGAGGATACGATGGGTATATTTGCAGCACTGGACGTGTCTCAGGACCAGACGGCAATCTGTGTGGTCAGTCAGGATGGGACGATGTTGGCCGAGACCAAAGTGACAACCTGCCCAGATGCGATTGCCGACTGGTTGTCGACCTGGTCCAATGGTCTTGAAAGGGTCGGCATGGAGACCGGGCCCTTGGCCGTCTGGCTGTGGAACGCTTTGGTTGCGAGGAATTTGCCGATCATCTGCCTCGATGCTCGCCACGCCAACGGCGTGTTGAACATGATGCCGAACAAGACTGACCGGCATGATGCCCGCGGCCTCGCGCAGATTGTGCGAACCGGCTGGTTCAAAGCGGTGCAGATCAAAAGCCACGAGGCATATGTCAATCGGGCGCTGCTGACGGCACGAAATACGTTGGTAGGTATGCGCGTCCGGCTTGAGAATGAGATCAGGGGTCTGCTGAAGACTTTCGGCATCATGTTCGGCAAGCGCGTCGGCGGGTTCAAGCGCCGGGCGGACGAGATCATCGCTCGTGATCTCGCTGTCGCGCCCGAGTTGGTTCCAATCTTTGAGGCCCTGATCAAAGCCCGGCACGACATCCTGGCACGCATCGCTGACCTGGACCGCCAGATCCGGGCCATCGCCAAGGGGCATGCAACTGTGCGGTTGCTGATGACCGCGCCAGGTGTCGGTCCCATCACCGCCATGGCGGTAGTGGCCGCGTTTGACGACATTGGTCGGTTCAAGCGATCTTCGAGTGCAGGGGCCTATCTCGGGCTAACACCAAGGCGATACGAATCCGGCGAGATCAGCCGGAACGGTCGGATATCCAAGCGCGGCGACATGTTTACCCGCAAGTGTTTGTTCGAGGCCGCGAACGCGATCTTCTGTCGAAACCTCGAAGGGTCCCACCTGCGCACTTGGGCCAAGGCGATCGCTGAACGTACAGGGCCAAGGAAAGCAAAGGTCGCGTTGGCGCGGAAACTCGCAGTAACGCTGCATGCGATGTGGCGCACAAACACGCCGTTCCATGAGGCAAAGATGGCGTGACTCAGCCAAGTATACGAACACGTCGCTGATCTTCAGCACGACGGAATGCGTCCCGCCGGGACGCGCAGCGAGGGTGAGATCGCCCCCATGGCTGCGGCACAGACCGCGCACACCACTTCGATCCACCCGACCCTGAACGCCAGCATGCGGCGTCCTCGCGACGACCGCGGAGAGAACCCAAGAGCCCGGCACGCATGATGGACTGCAAAAAGGATCAGAACTTGACGAAGGCGATTAGAGAACGCTCAGGGGCACTATCTTCTCTTCCGCATATAAGATCGGCCTCGCGGCCAATGCGCCTTGGACCGTGCCTGCTATTTGGGGGCCGCAAGCTCCAAGGCGCGCGCCCCAAACTGGCCTACTTTTGCTCCGCCCCATGGCAGTTTTTTTACTCCGCCGTTGACACGTCAGGCTTCATAACCGCGGTATCAATGAAGCGGTTTTGTTTGTCCGCTATGCGGGGTGAGTTCAACTGATGGACCCTACACACTGTACAAAAGCATCAGCTGGGGTTTTATATTGCAATATCTTGCGGGGACGTTCGTTTAACTGTCGAGCGATTGTGCTGCGTTTTTCTTGGGATTGGACGGATAATTAGGACCTTCGTGGCAAATAGTAGATATCCTTCAAATTGTCTGGCAAGCACCAGATCCGAGCTGATATTCCAGCCTGCGACGAAGACCTACTTTACGTCTAAGAGCAGCAGGCACGTCCTTAACCGCTGTCACTAAAGCGTCCCGACTGCCGATCAATATTACCTGCTTCGCCCCACGCGTCAGTGCAGTGTAAAGGAGTGTTCGATCCAAAAGTCGAGATTGGAAGATCGGTAGGATGACTACTGGCCACTGTGACCCCTGGGATTTGTGAACAGATATAACGTACGCTGGGGAGATGAGCTCGGCGTCCGCAATTGTTAGGTCGTGGGGCTGTCCGTCGATTGTAACATGTGCAAGACCGTCGTAAACACTGTGGAATCGACCGAGTGAACCATTCATCAAGCCCCTTTTCCAATCGTTCTTAGTCCATATGATAGGATCGTCTTCGGCGATGTCTATACGACCAGGAAAAAGCGTTGCGCCAGTGACCATTGCCTTCGCTGAGTGGAAAGAGTGGTTAAGAGCCTCTATGCCGGCGGGGCCTGCTTTGACTGGTGCAAGAACCTGGATTTCTTCTCGAGAGATGCCGCTGTCGACCAGAGAACGAAAAACCGTTCGTAGGAATTCGAAGACATCCTTATCCTCGCATTCATTAAAAGATACTCCATCCAGTCGTCCTCGAAATGGCGGTAAATCGACCGCGTTACCAAAGCGCACCGCCTCTGCGACGGACGGGATACCACTTTTTGCCGTCTGTCGAAGTACTCGGTCCAAAACAACTTTTGGCACATCGACAGTTTCGCATAGGGTATGGAACGTTAGGCCAAATCCGATGGGTGGCAATTGAGCTGGGTCTCCCACGAGAATGAGACTTGCGTCGCCAATGGCGCGTAAAACGCGCCAGAGCGTAGCAAGGTCTACCATCGATGCCTCATCTATGATCACAATGTTACCGGGTGCAGGCCGTTCGGTGCCATTTCGGACAGCTTGAAGAAACCCAGCGATCGTTCGGGCTGGAAGCCCGGTACTTTGGCTCATTCGTTGTGCGGCACGCCCAGACAGAGCCATTAGGTTTAAGCCTCGGCCTTGGGCCTCAGCCACCTCGCAAATGCCTCGAAGCGAAGTTGTTTTTCCCGATCCTGCATAGCCTGCCAAGATCATAAGGCGTGAAGTTAAACCAAGGCTTATGGCATCTCTCTGGCGGTCTGTTAGAGGGTAGGGGCTTTGTTTCTCATATTCGGCGATGCGGCATTTGAGTGTGATGGAACTATCCAACGGTAACGCCAAGTCGGCGTATGCGCACTTGGTCACGGCATCGGCAATCCATTGCGCGATTTCGTTTTCCATAACAGCGGCACCGTAGGGTTGTATTCCGCCCCCCAGTCGCACGGCCGCTCCATTTTTGACTGCGGCTTCGATTATCTGGTCAGCATCATCCGAAGACAACTTATCAAACTGCAAGAGCGATTTTATTCCGGAGATAACATCATCAACGGGAACGAGCGTGTCATTGGCGTCAAGTTTTGTATAAAGTGTGGCCTCAACAGCAGCCGCTTTTCGCTTGGCATCGTTCACATCCACACCGAAACGATGGGCGATGCGGTCTACAATTTGCCAAGGCAGAAAGGCCAGAAGCAAGTAGGGGTTCTCGGAGAGTGCGGGGACGGCTTCTACGGACCAGACGCGTGCGATCTTAATGGCGGTGCTGACGCCTACCTCTTCGTCAATGCCGTGGCGTTGCAGCCAGTCAAGAACATCGATCTCGTGCGCCTTGAACTTGTAGGCTGCAAAGGCTGCGTCTGCAATTTCTTCGCCAACGACCTCCGACACACGAGGATCTTGGTTTTCAACCACCTCTCGTAAAAATTCTCCGAACCTGTCCTCAAGACGTCGTGCCAGAGCTTTGCCTATACCTGGGAAGTCCTTGTCATTTGCGATATAGGTCGCAAAAGCCCGTGCTGGGCGCGGGAGCGGCTTGGCTGTATTCTGGACCATCCGCTTGCTGTAACTTGAACTCATACATTTTCGGCCTTGGAAAATGAGCAAACAGGGCCGATTGAAGCACGTCGCCCGCGTGATATTAGCTCCTCATCAATAGCTTGATAGCGCCGCATCTTTGCTTCGAGTCCTACCACTCGTGCTCGGAGTTCACTTAGGCGCTTTTCAAGCGACCCGATCCGGCTTTCAGCCTCTTGGAGTTTCTTAAGCGGGACCATCTGGGTGCTGCTTTCAAGATGCTGCACGCCCTTTATCTCGATTCCATCCAAGCCCTTTTTCTCTACAGCGTCCGCGAGCAGTTTGTGGCATTTTTCGTTTTTGTAGAGAACTTGCCGGTTGAATCCGCAGGCATCCGCAACCGCACTGACATTCACCTTGCCGCCGCGGGTCGGAAGTTTATCAATGCTGGAAAGATAATCTTGCAAGCGGGCTGCATTTTCACGACCCATTTCTCTACCTGACTTGGTCATTTTTTGTTCCTTGATGGTAATTCGGTCGGGTCTCGGTTGACAGGTGCAAGAGGACGTTCCCATCGCTGTTCAGGCACTTGGCTAACCTTCATTGCATTGAGATAACGTAGGTTCCGCTCAAGGAGCTCGTCCCGCTCGGCAGTGACTTGGATTACTTGTGTCCTCAAACGTTGAACTTCGGCGCTAAGTTGGTTCAACCGACGCTGTGTTGGCTTGTCGGACTTGGACGCAGGCTGCTGTTTAGCCGCAGTTTTTTTTGCGTCCATGACCCGCTTTATTTCCTTACGGCGTCGAATTGTATCCGGGTCTCGTTCAATACCCCAACGTTTTTCCAATGCAGAGCAGACTTCGCGGTAAGATGGCTGGTCAGACTGGTTGGTAATCCAACTCAATAGCCAATCTATGTGCTGCGAAGAGAGATGTTTTGCCCCTTTAATCGCCATTTTGAACGGACCTCAAAGTGCTTGCCGTTCTAAGGGCAATGGCGCGCTGAATACGATCTTTGCCGAATGCGGTCATGTCAAACTGAGGCAACATCTCTGGCGCTGCGTCTGCAAGGCGGATAAGTGATCCATCTGCGACGTCGTCACTTTCCATCACGGCGACAAGTTGCTCCAAACGTTCAATTTTTTGGTCATATAGAGTGAACCATCTGTCATTGATGCTGAGACCGTTATTCTGCTTTTCATAGGCTTTTTCGCGTAACTTCCGCTCACGATCAAGTTCGGCCTTTATGTTTTTTAGTTTGCCAGCGGCACCCTTCACGCAGACCAGTTGAGTGCAATTAAGGCACTTGCCAAACATCTGACACGGATTTTGTCGTAGCGACTGCATACACCAACCAAATTGGGTCGTGTGTGCAGTTTCTTTGACTGAAGAGATGTCGAAGGCATGCTGATCTTCAAATGGTATTGTGACGAACTTCTCTGGGTTGCGTTTCAACCTGATACGTTTGACCAGTTGTTCAGCAGTTTCATGGTCATACGCGGTGTTCTGTGACATCAACTTCCGGCCGGACCAGAGTGCAATGTCAGCCTGCGGCACGTTGGATTTGTTTGCAATCGTGTTCAGATAATGTCGCGCCATGTGCGATGTAATCCGGATAGGCTCTCCATTCGGACCAAATATTCCCAATCTATCAAAGATGGAATTATGGCCGGTAAGCGCCTTGTCAAACTGAGACCCTGTGAGGCGGAACAAATCTAATTTCTTCCTTCCGCCTTGTTGACCAAGGAAAACGCAAAGTGCTTTGTCATAAGTAAGACCAGTTTCAGGGTCAAAAACAGGGAAGTCTTTTGGAACTTTGCCTGCGAGTTTTTTCGACGTTAGCGCCTCTTTCGCCGTTTTTCTGGCGGGCTCTGTCACCTCTCTAATTTTGGCGAGAGCTTCTTGTGCAATTGGCACCATGGCTTCGGGGATGAACTTAATCTGAGGAGGGGCTCCCTTTTTGGGTCGCCAACGAATGCCTGCGCGCAGCCCGTCTCCTGGATGCGGGAGCACCTCAACGTCAGAGGGTAATAAGAAGACTTCGCCAATTCTTGCAGGAGCGCAGCATAGTAGCACTAAGATGGATATGATTAGGATATCCTTGGGCTCTTTCGCGGTGCGGAACGCTTTGGCAATCGCGTCTATCTCAACTTCCGTCAAAGATCGACCAGACTTCTGCGGATCAACGCGCCGCCGTGCATTGGCTGTAGAAATAATTTGTGGTTGCCAACGGAATGGAATTTGGAGGAGATGGTTCTCTTCCAAATTGCTAAATAATTTCAAAAATGCGTATTGCTTTAGCCTAATTCCTCCTTGGCTTTTCGTGTTTTGGATAGCCTCGTTAATAGCGCGATCAAATACTTCGGGGATGAGGTCGATTGGGTTGGTGATGCCCATATCCTCGGCAACGGTTGCGAGGTCCCGCAGTCTAACAAGAGGTCTTGTAAATTTTTCGATCGAAGGAGGCTTCCCGAACACACTTAAAACCTCAAAAGCTACAAAGGCGCGGCCGAACTGTCCAAATGTTCCAGGTATATCTGTGAAGTGAATTCTGGGAGTTCTGCCGACCTTTTGGGCTTTGGCAAAACCTGTTAGATCCCATGTTTCCTCACCCCATTGGATTTGCGAAGAAGCGAAAATTGGCAGGGTCTTGGCTGTATCAATAAAATCTGCGAAGTTTTGTGTGGCTTCTTCAGTTGCTGGCTTGAATTTAATAATCTCAACCATTCGCATTTTCCCGGTCGATACGAATGCGTTCGAGCAAATCAGTGATGGCAATCATTGTAGCCGTCGTCGTTTCTGCAACGGTGTTATGGCCTTCTTCTCTTTGCCGCTCCTGTGCTTCGATCAGCTGTTCAAGCAGTTGCAAATGAGGAGCGTCGTACCACGCCCGAAACTTTCGACAGGTATAGCAAGCCACCGGCGCCACTCCGGCTTCAATTGCACTACAACCGCCAATCCCGCAGGAACCAACTCCCGAAGCCGCATCATCCAAAAGAGCGTTCTTTGCATGCTTATCACTGGCTTCGGTGACTACAGTGCCAGCAAATCGATCCGCGAGAGGGATGAAGGCCGAACCGACATATTTTTCCATTCGCTGGAAATGGCCGATACCTGCGTGGACATAGGGCTCGCAAGAGCTCTCCTTGGTCTGACCTGCGTTTGCTGCGATTTCTTTGGCAGTGCATCCATGCATTGCCAGCATTGTCAGGAAGGTGTGTCGATCTCGTTTTGGCGTTCCGTGAATTGCTTCGCCAGAAAGAGGGCTGATGATGTTCAGTTTCTTGAAAATTTTAATGTAAGTTTTTCCGAGACTGAGTGTTCTTATGTGATTATTTTGATCACTACCTATCTGAAATCTTTGCGCCGGAAAAATCGGTGCCTGAGCAATATCGATACCCTTAACAATGTTGGGTCGAATGTTTGCTTCGATATGCATGGACAATAGATTGGCAAAACCCTGTGTGATCGGCTTCCACGGCATAAAAGACTCGCGCCAAGCATCGCCTTGCTGCTTGACCATTGGGATGCGTATGAACCCTTGACTACCTTCGGCTCGAAAATCTTCTACTTTTAGTCGGGAAACACTTTCTGGTCTCGCTCCCGTAGCCCTGAAGGTCCTAAACATTGCATATTCGGCAAGCGAAACCCTATCATCATTAAACGCTCTGTCGATGGCGTCCCTAATGGCTTCATCTTCGGCAGGTCGGTATGGGCCCTGGACCGGATCCCACGAAATGACCGCCCCTAAAATAGCAGGATCTTTAGGCCGCCTCAGACGTTTGACAATATCGAATGCCTCTTCCGTTACCCCTGGAGACCTTAGTTTTTCCCAAGTCAGAATTGCTGATCGAATGTGCGACAATGCTGTCAGATTCGTTCCGCCGGTCTTGTGAGCCCAAATGGCGATGTGCTCAGCGTCAATTTCGACTATTGGGCCCCCAATTTCTTTTGCAACGACTTCGACGAGACTTCGAAAAGTATAGAACCAACTTGCTGCGGTGTTTCCAGGTCGGCCTCCCGCGATAGCAGCGAAGACAGTACGAATGCTATCTTGAAGTTGCGGGCCCACGAGAGGAACTATCGCGCCAATGTTGATAATGTCACGGTTGCCTGTATTTTTAAGAAGCCAGCGATTGGAATAGATATCAAAGTCGACCCCTGAAGCAGCTCGTACAAGTCGTGGTGCAGCAGTCAACGACGTCTTTCTTGATCCGTTCATCTCTCTCTCTCCACGAGAAGTCCATGTTCATAGGCTTTTTTAGTAAGGTGATCACCTTGGTAATGGGAGGCGCTTTTGCTAAAGTAGCTCCAGCCACCGAGGTAATTAGCAAAGCGATCCAACTCGCCTTGGGGAATTTCGTTTTTGATTGCCCAGTCAACGAGGTTTTGCACCCATGCGCTGCGTAAAGCGTGAGGGTGAAGATGTGGAATACCGAGGTGCGCCCCGAGGCTGCGGACAGCGTCGACTATTACGCTTCTACCAACAGGCTTGCCTCTGGATCGGTTTCCATCACTCAAAAATAGGAAGGGCGATCCTCCCGCCTCGGCAACTTTCGATCCTGGCCCCAAGATATAGTTTTCGAGCCTTTCGACTACCAAGTGGCGAAGTGGTATAATTCGATCAGACGTCTTTGCATTGGGCTCGTTCAGCCTGGGATCCTCGGGATCATCAGGCCTTCGAGCTACCATCAGAGTGCATTGATTTAGATCGACATCATCGGCGCGGAGTTGACGCAATTCGCCCTCGCGGAGCCCGCATTGGACCAGCACCGTAATGATTGCAAAATTTCTTATCCGAATTGCTTCATTTGGCCAGATTTGTCTTAAATCCGACGGTTCTGGATTTGCAATGAACTTGATCACTCTGCCAAGTTCTTCATATGGAATTTTCCCCCGAACGCGAGATGAGCGAACCTTCGGGCGCAGTTCGCGGAGCTGTTCATACATCGCCTGCCTTTCGCCAGACAGTCGGTGACGTTCTTTGGTGCTGCTGGTCCGTGCTTCGTTTACTCGCCCAACGAGATCGAGATAGTTAGCAAAATTCGTAAGCCTGCGGTGCTTTACCGTGTTGCTAACATATTCGTTCTTCCCGAAGCCCTGCTCGCGCCGAGCGAGTACAACTTTAGCATTATTTAATCTCCTTAATGCCGGAGTGGTCACCGAGCTTGTTTGAGCGATTGCATCTATCTCGGCATGATTGAAATAGCGGCCTTTTCCAAATCGTACATGAACGTCATCGAGGCCTTCAAAAGCCAAGACCTGACCAAAATGGATCAGATCGTGGGCTATTCGTTCAAGCGTTCCAGACGCTGCATTCTTTGCGCGACGGTCTAAGATCAGAAAAGTGGGGTAGTAGGCAGGAACGCCTGTCGCCTCAAATACGAGGGGCAGGCGCTCACCATCCGGTCTCAGATGTTTTCGAACATACGAAAAATACCGGTTTGCAGCACTGTCCAAGACAATAAATCCTTCGATAGAATATACCATCGAAGAATCACATCTAAATTATTGTCTGTAAACAGTTAATTTCGCCGAAATTACCGGTATTTGGGCCTATCCGCTAAAACGGAATTTCATCGTCCAGATCGCGCGAAGACGAAGGGGCATTGCCACCGCCGCCACCAGACGATTGCTCGCCATAGCGATCGTCCGACGGGCCGCTGTCGTAGTTGGAGCCACCACCGCCACCGCCGTAGTTACCGCCACCGCCACCGCCGCCGCTTGGGCCGTCGAGCATGGTCAGCGTGCCACCGAACCCTTGCAGGACGATTTCGGTCGAATACTTGTCCTGACCGGACTGGTCTTGCCATTTGCGGGTCTGCAACTGGCCTTCGATATACACTTTCGAGCCCTTTTTAAGGTACTGCTCGGCCACACGCACCAGACCCTCCTGAAAGATCGCGACCGAATGCCATTCGGTGCGTTCCTTGCGTTCGCCGGTGTTGCGGTCTTTCCAGCTTTCCGAAGTGGCGATGCGCAGGTTGCACACCTTGCCGCCGTTCTGAAAGCTGCGCACTTCGGGATCACGGCCCAGATTGCCGATTAGGATCACTTTGTTCACTGAGCCAGCCATGATGTCCTCTCACTCATTCGTTCCCGTTCAGGCGATTCCCGAACGGTCGTGACAACCTACAGATTGGCCGGAACTTGGTAAACAGACGGCTAACGGTAATCGGGACCTTATGGGGTGGTTCAAAGCATCAAATTAAGTATAGTGCCGCAACGGGTGAAACCAGAGCCTTGCGGGTTCTGCATCTTTCGGGGGGCTGTTCGATATGCGCGTATGGATTTCTACGCTGGTGATTGGTGCAACGCTGGCAGGGGCGGCACATGCCGACGTGTTTTCGTCGCGCAGTCGGGGCAAGCTGTTCGGATCGCAGCTTAAAGTTCTGGATACGCGTGCCTCGCAGCAATACACGGCCTCGGTCAAATTGCAGCCCGCGCGGGTGAACACACCAACGAAATGGGACGTGAACCCGGCCTATAGCGGCAAGTACAAGGGCATCTATCTGACTGCAGCACGCGACGCCGCGCGCCGCCATGGCGTGCCGGAAGATCTGTTCTTGCGGTTGATCCAACAGGAATCCGGGTGGAATCCATCGGCCAAATCGCACAAGGGCGCGCTGGGACTGGCGCAACTGATGCCTGCCACGGCGCGCCGTCTGCGCGTCGATCCAAGCGATCCGAACCAAAATCTGGAAGGTGGCGCGCGCTATCTCAGCCAGCAATACCGTACGTTCGGCAGTTGGCGTCTGGCCCTTGCAGCCTACAATGCTGGCTGGCCCCGGCGCCGTGAAACGCTACAACGGCGTGCCGCCCTACAAAGAGACGCAGAACTACGTCAAGGTGATCTGGGGCAGCTGAGAGCGTCTACCATAGAGACGCTGACCCTCTTTCGTCCAAATCAGGCGAAGTTTGAATTTATTCAATAAATTCAGAATTTTGGGCGGAATTCCGCCTGAATTCAATGCGCCGTTCCGTGCGTCGCGCTGCGCTGCGGAACCATTTTGCTCCTGCGTCCGTTGGTTGGCATATCGCAGGCCATCATGGCCTATGAAGGAGCAAGACAATGAAGACGACTATCGCAAAACTGACTGCCGCCACAGCCATCGCCCTGCTGCCGTTCGGCGTGTTCGCGGCCTCGCCGATTTCCGAGGTCAGTGTGAAAGCCGACCTGACCGAAAATGTCGATGCCAACGCGATGCAATATTACCCACAGATTGAAGAAGACGTGATGCGCATGATCGCAGAGCGTATCGAAATCACTGGCAACACCGGCGAACCCAAGATCAAGGTCGACATCAAAAGCGTGATGCTGGATGGCGATTCAATTCTGCCCGACAGTGCCGAATTTAACGAGATGGTCGGCACGATCAATTACACCGACAACAACGGCGAAATCAACAACGAGACTTTCCCGTTCAATATCAAAGCAATGACAGCCGAGGTACCTGAGGATGGCGTGACGTACGTCGCCCCCGGCCGCGACGACTTTTACGAGGCAATGTTAGAAGTCCTGGTCGCCAAAGTGGTCGACAATATCCCCGACACGCTGCGCTCCGACAAATCCAAGTAACCGGTTAATCCCGGAAAAACCACTCACGGGAACGCTCTGGGGTCGCAGCACATGCTGCGGCCCTTTTTTAGTTCTACGCCCTATTCCGCCGCGATCTGGATCACCGGCTCCATCTGCGCAAATTTCTCCTCGCTCAGGTGGCATTTGACCTGATGCCCCGTAGCCATGTCGCGCAGGGGCGGCACTTCGGTCTCGCACAGATTGCCCGGCACCTGGTTTTTCCAGCCACAGCGCGTCTGGAACGGACAACCCGGCGGCGGGTTCATCGCCGATGGAATGTCGCCCTCAAGCACGATGTGCTTTTTCTTGACGCGGGTGTCGGCGATGGGCACAGCCGACAGCAGCGCCTCGGTGTACGGGTGATAGGGCGGCGAGAACACCTGATCCGTGGTACCCAGTTCGACCACATGACCCAGATACATCACCATCACACGATCGGCGAGGTAGCGCACGATGCTCAGATCGTGGCTGATGAACAGCAGCGTGGTCTTGTGTTCGCGCTGGATCTCCATCAGCAAATCGGTCACCGCCGCCTGTACCGACACGTCCAGAGCCGAGACAGGCTCGTCCGCCACAACGATGCGCGCATCGCCCGCAAAGGCCCGTGCGATACCGACGCGCTGCTTTTGCCCGCCGGAGAGTTGCCGCGGCATCCGGCCTGCGAACTCGCGTGGTAGTTTCACCAGATCCAGCAGTTCCAGCATGCGCGTGCGCCGCTCGCGCTCGTTCTTGCCGATCTTGAAGATTTCCAGCGCGCGGATGATCTGTCGGCCCACGGTCATCGACGGGTTCAAAGTGTCGAACGGGTTCTGGAACACCATCTGCACGTCGGCCACCGTCTGGGTGTCGCGTTTCTCGATGGGAATGTCCTGAATTTCACGGTTGCCCAGCGTGATCGTGCCCTCGGTAGCGGTCTCCAGCCCCATCAGCACCTTGGCGAATGTCGACTTGCCGCAGCCGCTTTCGCCGACAATCGCCAGCGTCTCGGATTCGCGCGCCTCAAAGCTGAGCGTCTCATTCGCCTTGACCACTTTGGTCGCACCGCCGCCGAACAGCGCATTGGCGGCCACTTCGTAATATTTCTTGAGGTTGTCCATCCGCAGGACCACATCGCCGATGTCGCCCTTGGTCTTGACCTCGGCCAGCGCCGGCGGGGCTTGCCAGTCGATCTCCTCGAACCGCAGACAGCGGGTGTTGTGCACATCGTCACCTGGCACGGCAAACATCGGAATGTCGCCCTGATCGCAGCGGCCCGCCTCGAAATAATCGCAGCGCGGGCCAAAGTTGCAGCCCTCGGGCCGTTCGTGGGGCAACGGAAAGTTGCCCGGAATGGCGATCAGCGGCCGCGCGTTCTTGTCCGCACCGGGCAGAGGGATCGAGCGGAACAGGGCCTGCGTATAGGGATGCTGCATCTCGTCAAAGACGTCCTCGATGCTGCCACGCTCGACCGCTTCGCCGGAATACATCACGCAGATGCGGTCACAGGTTTCCAGAACCAGCCCAAGGTTGTGGCTGATGAACAGCATCGAGGTGCCATATTTCTTGCCCAGATCCTTGACCAGTTCGACAACCGCCGCCTCGACGGTCACGTCCAGCGCTGTGGTCGGCTCGTCCAGTATCAACAGCGACGGCTCCGACATCAGCGCCATCGCGATCACGATCCGCTGTTGCTGGCCTCCCGACAACTGGTGCGGATAGGCGTCCAGAATACGTTCGGGGTCAGGCAGTTTTACGTCCGTCACCACCTGCAGGGCGCGCGCGTGCGCCTCTTTTTCGCTCATACCCGCGTGGATCATCGGCACTTCCATCAACTGCCGCCCGACCTTCATCGCGGGGTTCAGCGAGGCCATAGGCTCTTGATAGATCATCGCGATTTCCGACCCGCGAATCCCGCGCAGCTCGTCCTGGGTCATCGCCCCAAGATCGCGGCCCTTGAACCTGATCGACCCGCCCACGACGCGCCCGTTTACGCCCAGATCTTGCATCACCCCCAGCGCCACGGTGGACTTGCCACAGCCGCTTTCGCCCACCAGCCCCACGGCCTCGCCGGGTTGTATGCTGACCGAAAAATCCATCACCGCTGGGATTTCCCGCAGCCGGGTGAAAAACGAGATCGACAGCTTGTCGATCTCCAGAATCGGGCCGTCGTATGCGTCTTTGACCATCTTCGCTCTCCCTTGCCGCAGCGCCATTGCGGGCTTCTTTTGGCTATAAATATCCCCGGGGTCCGGGGGCAGCGCCCCCGAAACGCGCGCCCTCGGTCAGTCTCGCAAGGATTCCTCGCGCAGGCCATCGGCCAGCAGGTTCAGCCCCAGAACCAGCGTCATCAGCGCAAATGCAGGGACCAACGCCGCATGTGGGTAAAGCGACAACAGCCGCCGCCCTGAGTTGATTGTGGTGCCCCAATCGGGGCTCTCGCTTTCCAGCCCCAGACCAAAGAAACCAAGCGTTCCCAAAAGGATGGTGGTGTACCCGATCCGCAGGCAGAAATCGACAATCAGCGGCCCGCGTGCGTTGGGCAATATCTCCCAAAGCATGATGTACCACGGACCTTCACCACGGGTTTGCGCGGCCGCCACGTAGTCGCGCGTCTTGATGTCCAGTGCCAGGCCGCGCACGATCCGAAACACCGTCGGCGCGTTGACAAAGACCACCGCCACGAACACCGTCAGCAGCCCGCTGTCCATGTCGATCCAGTCCACGAAACCGGGCAGTCCGGGGATGCGGTAGCTGTCATTGGCCACGATCGCCCCGTTGTTCGAAATCAGCGAAAGATAGATCCAGACCAGCACGCCCAGCACCACGATCAACAGCGGGGTGCGCAGCGACGGCTGCGTACAGTAGCGCGAATTCAGCAGCACCGCGCAGAACACGATGGGAAATGAGAACAGCACCGCCGCCATGTAGTTGGGAATGCCGGTCTGCACGATTTCGGGCGTGACCAGCAGGTAGAACAGCAAGATCACCGGAAACGCCAGGATCAGGTTGGCCAGAAACGACAGGAACGTGTCCAGCCGACCGCTGTAATAGCCCGCAGGCAGGCCCAGGGTGATCCCCACCATAAAGGCGAACAGCGTCGCGAACGGTGCGATCTTGACCACGATCCACGCGCCCTTGATCAGCCGCGAGAACACATCGCGTGCCAGGTTGTCGCCGCCCAGCAGGAACCACTGGTAATCATCCGGCTCCGCGCCGTTCAGAGGGGTGCCGGGCAGCGCGTTCTTCATTCCCGAAAACTGGCTAAGCGGGTCGTGGGTGATCAGCATGTCGAAAGCCCCGCCCATCACGCCCGCAAACACCCAGAACATCACCAGTCCAAAGCCGATCATGCCGATGGTGCTGTCAAAAAGCTTGCCATAGAGTCCCAGCTTGCGTTTGAACGTGATCGACACCGCAAAAATCGCGATCAGCGCGATCCACACCGGCAGCATGTTGCGCGCAAGGCCACCGATGATACCCGCCTGCGGGCCCAGCACAACGCCCCCGATGACGTAGAGCAGCACGATCACCACAAGCGCCAGAAAGCTGAAGTAGCGCGCTTGCCCGGTCAGGCCCGACATGCCCGATGCCGCCATCAGGGTGCCATCGGCGTTCACGCCCAGCGGCCCCGTGTCGCGGGCAAAGACCGAAACCAGAATGCTGGCCAGAACCGACACTGCCAACGCCAGCGCCACAGCGAAGAAAACGAGATTCAGCCCGCTCAGGGCGCCTGTCCATGTCAATTGTTCCATTTAACAGACCTCCCTCATGAAATGCGGATGCGCGGGTTGAGAATGACATAGCCGACGTCCGAGATCAGCTGCGTCAGCAGCACCACGATCACCGACACGACCGATACGGCCAGCAGCAGTTCGATGTCGTTGTTGCCTGCCGCCTGCACCAGTACCCAGCCGAAACCCTTGTAGTTGAACAGGGTCTCGACGATCACCACGCCGTTCAGCAGCCACGGAATTTGCAGCATGATCACCGTGAATGGTGCGATCAGCGCGTTGCGCAGGGCGTGTTTCAACACGATATTGCCAAAGCTGACACCCTTCAGGCGCGCGGTGCGGATGTATTGCGCGGTCATCACTTCGGTCATCGACGCGCGGGTCATGCGGGCGATATAGCCCATGCCATAAAGTGCGATGGTCAGCACCGGCAGGGTGAAATTCTCGAATGTCGCATTTTCCATCGCCGAGGTCGCGGACCCCTTGAACCATCTCAGCCCAAAGGCCGAGGACGCGAACACCGCGATGAAAATCACCCCAGATACATATTCCGGCGTCGCCGTTGTCGCGATTGAAAAGGTCGACAGCGACCGGTCCAGGGCTGAGCCTTCTCGCATGCCTGCCAGCACTCCGATCAGCAGCGCCGAGGGCACCATCACCAGCAGCACGAACCCCATCAGCTTGCCCGTCAGGCCCAGCCGTTCCAGAACGATGCCGCCGACGTCGTCCTTGAACACGGTGGACTGTCCCCAGTTGCCTTGCAGCACGCCGCAAAAAGTGGGGCGGTCCTGCGCGGGCGTGTTCTGGGCAAAACAGCGGCCCGTCACCGTGCCGTCGGGCGCTTCGGTCACCCAGCCGGGCACCACGCCCAGCCAGCGGCCGAATTTCACCGGCATCGGATCAAGATAGCCACGTTTTTCCAGGTAGCTCGCCACGGCTTCGTCCGACATGCGAAAGTTGCCTTGGGTCTTGGCCAGTTTTTCGAGGTTCGGGTAAAGGTTGGTCAGAAAGAACACGATAAAGGTCAGGCACAAGGCCGTCACGATCATCACGCCCAGACGTCTGAGTATAAATAGTCCCATGCATGCCCCTGTTGGTAGGCTGAAGCGGTTGATCCCGCCGGCGATTTCGGGCGGCCTTTTGGCGTTGCCCTTTTGAAGGATGTGAAATGGCCGATGCGACCTTTTAGCGCCAGATGGGTGGCGATCTTGCTCCCCTGTACGAATGCTCCTTGAACGCTCCTGCCAAGCGCCGACGAGTTGAGCGACGATGTTATTCTCTGCGAAAGAAGTGGGGCAGAGCGTGCGAAATGCAAATTAGTTGTCCTATCAGGCAACAATGCAACCGGCGCGTCAACGAATGGTTTGGCAAATCATGTTCTAAAAACGACATTTAACCAGTCTGAAAGCGACATACGCACAGGCGAAGGGCACAAGGTGGCTTTGCCTTAGTTGCCGCGCTTTATGCCTGCCTTGCGCAATTGGCTGGGGGTTTTGCCTGTCTGCGTCTGGATATAGCGGGTGAAATAGGCCGCGCTGCCAAATCCCAGATGGCGCGCGATGTCCTGCATCGGCACATCCGTGTCGATCAGTGCCGCACGTGCTGCGTGCAGGATGCGCTGGCCTAAAATATCGGCAGCGGTGTGACCGGTGGCGGCCTTGCAGGCGCGCGCCAGATGGGTGCCGGTCACGCCAAGCTCTTCTGCATGTTCAGTCACGGACATCCCGTTGGCGTGGTGTCGGGCGACGCGCGCGCAGAACCGCGCCGACAGCCGCGCAGCCCCGTTCACCTTTTGCGGCAGGTGGTCGTCTTCGGCCATCTGGCGGCGCAGCCAGACCGAGACCAGCGCCATGTATCCGTCCAGTGCATCCTGCGTCAGACTGCGCTGTGCCGTGGCTTCGCGCGCTGCGGCGTCCAGAAATCCGGTCAGCTCCGAGATCGGGCCGCTCTCGCGCAGCCGCAACTGACGCGGGCCCTGGGGCAGGCGCACGTCTGTGCCGTCGGGGATCGTGGCGATCATCCCGATGCTCTGGCGGCTGAGGTCCAGCGCGAACAGATCGCCCGCGGGCACAAAGATCGCATTGTGCGCGCCCACACCCCGCCGCGTGCCGTTCAGCAACAGCCGACCCTGTCCGCGCGTGGTCCAGAGCAAGAGATGATAGGGCAGGTCATGCGCCAACGTCCAGCGCCAGTCCTGAGCGCCGCCGCTGGGGGTGATCGTGCTGATACGGATGGGGCCTAAGGTCATGCCACTGACGATACGTAAGGGTTCTATAAATGCAATGTCAAAGGCACATATCCCCCGATATGTGCCAAAAATGTGAAGATAGTGAAAACCTGTTCAGCCCGTCGAAGGGTCAACCCATTGCCAGTGCGCCATTTTCGATCGCTGCCATGTGCGCTGGCGTTTTGCATATTGACGCGATGCGATCACGGCGGCGTCACGGGCCGCCTCCAGCGTGATCCTGCCCTGCGCATGGGCCATCAGTTCGGGCACGCCGATTGCACGACAACTGGACAGGGCAGGGTCATAGCGGTCGCGCATCGCGGCAATCTCGTCCAGTGCGCCGCCGTCCAGCATCATGTCGAACCGCTGCGCGATACGCAGATTCAGCCAGTCGGGCGGGCTGCTCAGCGCGATGCAGGTGGCCGAACCCTCGGGCAACAGCGGCGGCGGCGTATCGTCATGCCACGCGGCCAGCCCGCGCCCGGTGGCATGCAGCACTTCCCACGCGCGCTGCACCCTTGCGCGGTTGTTGGTGTCGATCCGCGCGGTGGTTTCGGGATCGAGCGCCGCCAGCAACGCATCCAAGGGAATCGCATCAGCCGTCTTGCGCAGATCGTCCGGCGTCTCCGGTATCTCGGCCAGCCCTTTGGTCAGTGCGGTAAAATACAGCCCCGTCCCGCCTACGATGATTGGTCGATCGGGACCCGACAGGAGCGGTGCAACCTCGCGCAGCCAGTGACCGGCAGAGTACATCGCGTCATAGCCCACATGCCCGTACAGCAGGTGCGGCGCACGCGCCAGATCGTGGGCGTCTGGGCGTGCTGTCACCACCTGCCAGCAGTCGTAGATCTGGCTCGCATCGGCGTTCACGATCACACCGCCCTGTGCCTCGGCGATGGCCAGCGCCAGCCCCGATTTGCCGGACGCGGTCGGCCCTGAAATCAGCACAGGCCGGTCCGGGTCGACGACAGACAGATCAAGTGGCCTAAAAGCGTCCATTTATTGCCGATACCCTTGCGCTGTGCATTGAACTGAGCGGTGTTTTAGGACAGTTTGCGCACGAACAAAACTGCCCAAAAGCCGGAGAACTCAATGAGCGACGCGATCAAAGCTGCCTCGGACGTCACTTTCAAACGTGTGATGCTGAAAATATCGGGCGAGGCGCTGATGGGGGATCAGGGCTTTGGCCTGCATCCGCCCACCGTCGAACGCATCGCCCGCGAGGTGCAGTCGGTGCACGAACTGGGCGTCGAGATCTGCATGGTCATTGGCGGCGGCAACATCTTTCGCGGCCTGCAAGGGTCGGCGCAGGGGATGGAACGCACCACCGCCGACTATATGGGGATGCTGGCCACGGTGATGAACGCGCTGGCGATGCAATCCTCGCTTGAAGAGCTGGGCATTCACACGCGGGTGATTTCCGCCATCACCATGAACGAGGTGGCCGAGCCATACATCCGCCGCCGCGCCGTGCGTCACCTTGAGAAAAAGCGGGTTTGCATCTTTGCCGCCGGTACGGGCAACCCGTATTTTACCACCGACACCGCCGCGACCCTGCGCGCCAACGAGATGTCCTGCGAGGCGATCTTCAAGGGCACCAAGGTCGATGGCGTCTATGACAAGGACCCGGTGAAATTTGCCGATGCCAAGCGCTATGACGTGGTCAGCTATGATGACGTGCTGCAAAAACGTCTGGGCGTGATGGACGCCTCTGCCATCGCACTGGCGCGTGACAACAACCTGCCGATCATCGTCTTTTCACTGGACGAACCCGGCGGGTTCAAAGGTATTCTTGCAGGCAAAGGCACCTACACCCGCGTGCACGGCTGACCCGTCACCGCCCAACAAGAGCGAAACCCTACTGGCCTTCGGGCGTTGGGTTGATCTATACCCGCACCACGCCCGGGGAAGGGGCGCGCGCGACCAATAAGGGGAAAGCCTCATGTCCGAAGACTTTATGCTCGATACCGACGATCTGAAACGACGCATGGATGGCGCGATTTCGGCGCTGAAAACCGAATTTGCCTCTCTGCGCACAGGCCGCGGGTCGGCGTCGATGCTGGAGCCGGTGATGGTCGAGGCCTACGGCCAGCGCACACCGATCAACCAGGTCGGTACCGTCAACGTGCCAGAGCCGCGCATGGTCACCATCAACGTGTGGGACAAATCCATGGTGAACGCTGTTGAAAAGGCCATTCGCGAAAGCGGTCTGGGGATCAACCCGCAACTGAACGGCACGATCATCATGCTGCCGATCCCCGAGCTGAACGAAGAGCGCCGCCGCGATCTGTCGAAAGTGGCCGGCCAATATGCCGAGCACGCCCGCGTCAGCATCCGCAACCTGCGTCGCGACGGTATGGACCAGATCAAGAAGGCCAAGACCGACGGGCTGTCCGAGGACGACCAGAAGATCTGGGAGACCGAAGTGCAGGATCTGACCAACAGCTATATCAAGCAAATCGACGATGCGCTGGAGAACAAGCAAGCGGAGATCATGCAGGTCTGATCGGCCTGAACCTCGCGTCGCGGTCTATTTGCACCGAGGCGACAGTCACCGGTCACGTATTGAGCCCCAAGGAGCTTTGTCATCGCTGAATCCATTCCCACCGGTCCACGCCACGTCGCCATCATCATGGACGGCAACGGACGCTGGGCGACCCAACGCGGGCGTCCGCGCCTATTTGGCCACCGGGCCGGGGCCAGACGTGTGCGTGAAGTCGTGGAAAGCTGCCCCGATATTGGTGTGGAATATCTGACGATCTTTGCATTCTCGACCGAGAACTGGCGGCGCACCCAGGTGGAAGTGGCCGGTCTGATGACCCTGTTTCGGATGTACATCAGCCGCGAGGCGCGTGCGCTGGACCAGTTTGGCGTAAGGGTGCGGTTCATCGGCGACCGGGTGCGGCTGGATGCGAAGCTGATCAAGCTGATGGACGATCTTGAAAAACTGACCGAAAACAACACGGCCGTTCACCTGACAATCGCGCTGAATTACGGCAGCCGCGACGAGGTGGCCCGCGCCACCAAACGTCTGGCGCGCGACGTGGCCGCAGGCAAGCTTGATCCCGACGACGTGGACGAGGAAACCTTGCCCAAGTACCTTGATACCTATGTGCTGCCCGATCCAGATCTGGTGATCCGCACTTCGGGCGAGGCGCGCATATCGAACTTTTTGCTGTGGCAGTCGGCCTATGCCGAGTATGAATTCATAGACACGTTGTGGCCGGATTTCACCAAAGAGGAATTCGCAAGGCTTTGCGCATCCTACGCAGGCCGCGAGCGTCGGTTCGGAGGGGTAAAGGCATGAACACAAGCGATACGAAATGGTCCGATCTGGCCGTGCGCATGGGCTCGGCTGCTGTGATGGTTATCGTCGGTCTGGTTGGTGTTGCGGTCGGCGGGCATCCGTTTCATCTGCTGGTCGCGCTGATCTGCGGGCTGTGTGTGTGGGAACTGGTGCGCATGCTGGCGCCGCTCACGCCTGCGGTGGCGTTGCAATTGGGGCTGCTGTCGGGCACGGCGCTGCTGGTGGCGTCCTACCTGCCTGCGGGCTGGGCGCTTCCGATCCTGCTGGCCCCGATGATGGTCGGCTTCGGGATGTTGTCGCAGCACCGCACGATCTTCATGTCCTACGCGGTTCTGGTGCAGCTGGCGGGCTTTGGCATCATGCTGTTGCGCGACGATCTGGGCTTTGGCTGGATGCTGTGGCTGGTCGTGGTCGTGGTGGTCACAGACGTGGTGGGCTATTTCGCCGGGCGTCTGATCGGCGGGCCGAAGTTCTGGCCGCGCGTCAGCCCCAAAAAGACATGGTCGGGCACTGCCGCAGGCTGGATCGGGGCCGGGATCGTCGGCTGGATCACCGCCATCGTGACAGGTGCCACCAGTGAGATGATCGGTATTTCCATCGCGATATCAATGGTTTCACAAATGGGTGACATCGCCGAAAGCGCGATCAAACGGCACACCGACGTCAAGGACAGCAGCACGCTGATACCCGGACATGGCGGCGTGCTGGACCGGTTCGACGGCATGATGGGGGCCTCGGTGTTCCTGCTGATCGTGGGGCAGATCATCGGCTTTCCGCCCGGATTGGTCTGACCTGACATGACGCGCAGGCGGATCAGTATTCTGGGGGCCACGGGGTCGATCGGGCAGAACACAATTGATCTGATCAAGCGGGATTTGCCCGCCTACGAAGTCGTTGCGCTGACTGGCGCGGGGAATATCGCGCAACTGGCCGCCGACGCGCGAATGCTGAACGCGCAGGTGGCGGTGACCGCCGATGAAAGCAGTCTGGACGATCTGCGGGGTGCCTTGGCCGGTTCGGGTGTCGAGGCCGCAGCAGGGCAGGCGGCCCTGTCCGAGGCCGCCGCACGTCCCGCTGATTGGGTAATGTCGGCGATTGTCGGCGCTGCAGGGCTGGCACCGGGCATGGCGGCGCTGCAACAGGGCGCAACCTTGGCACTGGCCAACAAGGAATCGCTGGTCTGTGCGGGCGCGCTGATCCTTGAGACGGCGCGCAAACATGACGCGCGGATATTGCCCGTCGACAGCGAACACAGTGCTGTTTTTCAAGCACTGGTGGGCGAGGATATGGCTGCGGTCGAGCGCATCGTGATCACCGCCTCGGGCGGCGCGTTCCGCGACTGGCCGCTGGACGATCTGCCCAATGCGACGCTGGCGCAGGCGTCGAGCCATCCCAACTGGGACATGGGCCAACGCATCACCATCGATTCCGCGTCAATGTTCAACAAGGCGCTGGAAGTCATTGAAACACGGGAATATTTCGGCGTCTCACCCGACAAGATCGAAGTGCTGGTGCACCCCGAATCGATGATCCACGCGCTTGTGGGCTTTCACGACGGGGCGCTGATGGCCCATGTCGGACCGCCGGACATGCGCCACGCAATCGGCTATGCGCTGCATTGGCCCGAACGCCGCATGCTTCCCGTCGAACGGCTGGATCTGGCGGCCATCGGCAGCCTGACCTTTCGCGCACCAGACATTGACCGCTGGCCCGCATTGCGGCTGGCGCGCGAGGTGATGGCACGCGGCGGGCTGGCCGGCGCCGTGTTCAACGCTGCAAAAGAAACCGCGCTGGACGGGTTTATCGCCGGGGCCTTGTGCTTTACCGCGATGGCGCAGGTGGTCGAAGAGGTTCTGACACAGATGGACGCGGCGGGTGGTCACATTGACGCCTCGATGACACTTGATAACGTCGCTTCCGCTGACCATGTGGCACGCAAGGTCGCACAAGACATCATAGAAAAAAGAGCAGGGTAGAGTTTTGGACATTTTTGGATTGATTCCACAGGTCGGCGGCCTGATCTGGACCGTCGCCGCTTTCGTGCTGGCGCTCAGCGTTATCGTGACGATCCATGAATACGGCCATTATATCGTCGGGCGCTGGACTGGTATCCATGCCGATGTATTCTCGTTGGGATTTGGTCCGGTTTTGTACAAACGCACCGACAAACGTGGCACCCAATGGCAGATTGCGGCACTTCCCTTTGGCGGCTACGTGAAATTTGCTGGTGACGCGAATGCGGCCTCGGGCAAGGATGTGGATGCGATGCAGGCGGCGGGCTCCGATGCGGTTGCTTTGCGGCGCACCATGCACGGAGCGCCGCTTTGGGCGCGTGCGGCCACGGTGGCGGCTGGCCCTGCCTTCAACTTTATCTTCTCGATACTGGTCTTTGCCGCAATCTTGCTGACTGCAGGTGTGCCGCGCGACCCGTTGACCGTCGGTGAATTGCGCCCGCTGCCCGCCGAGGTAAACCAGTTGCAGACCGGCGATACAGTGCTGGAGATCGCTGGCGCACCGGTGCCGTCGATCAATGACGAAGCCTATGGCACCTTTCTGGAAAATCTGCCCAGGGCCGAAGTGCTGGACTACCGCATAGAGCGCGACGGGGCCGAGATGGACGTGCAGGGCCCCTATATCTTCCCGCCGCTGATCGTGGCCCTCAGCCCGCGGAGCGCGGCTGTGGCTGCCGATCTTGAGATTGGCGATGTAATCGTTGGCGTGAACGGCACGCCGATCGTGGCCTTCGAGCAACTCAGAACCGTCGTCGAAGCGTCGGACGGTGCGCCGGTGGCGCTGAAAGTCTGGCGCGAGGGTGAAGTTCTGGACAAGACCCTGACCGCCAAGCGCATCGACGAGCCGCAGCCCGATGGTGGCTTTGCCACGCAATGGCGCATTGGTATTCAGGGCGGCACTGCGTTCGATCTGGGCACCGAAGCGCGCGGCGTGGGCGAGGCGTTCAGCGGTGCTGCGCGGCAGACCTGGCGGATTATCACCGGATCGCTGTCGGGTCTTGGTCACATGATCACCGGGGCAATCAGCACCTGCAACCTGTCTGGGCCTATCGGAATCGCCCAGACTTCGGGAACGCTGGCCAGTCAGGGCGCGGAATCCTTCGTGTGGTTCATCGCGGTGCTCAGCACGGCGGTCGGACTGCTGAACCTGTTCCCGATCCCGGCGCTGGATGGTGGGCATCTCGTGTTTTACGCCTACGAGGCCGTGACGAAACGCCCGCCAAGCGATGGTGCGTTGCGTATTCTGATGGGGATTGGCCTGACATTGGTGCTGACACTTATGGTTTTTGCCCTTTTCAACGATGTGTTCTGCCCCTGAACACACGGATAGGATGAAGTTGCCACATTCTTGCCACAATCAGACAAACTGACGCCATAATCCCCTCGTAGGCAAGTCCGCGAACAAGGGGACATGGATCATGCAAACACTGAAATCTGGGTACAATGGCCTGAGCCTTTTGATGCTTCTGAATTGGGATCGTGCGCTGTATCTTGCGACGATCGCGGGGGCTTT
Organism: Sulfitobacter sp.; assembly: GCA_024636445.1. Classification (GTDB taxonomy): domain Bacteria; phylum Pseudomonadota; class Alphaproteobacteria; order Rhodobacterales; family Rhodobacteraceae; genus Pseudosulfitobacter. The sequence continues at coordinate 23,692 of JAGXHE010000075.1, read as the reverse complement.
ATGGCTGGGTGCCTTCATCGGCAGCCTCTAGGCGGCGCCCCACGGGCGACCACTTCATGACAACCTGTAACAGCTCGCCGTTCGCGGCGAGCTTTGTCGTTTTGACAAGGCCCCGCTTCTTGGGTACTCAGAAGACCAATGGGTGTCTAAAAGAATGGGTCAAAACCATGAGACTGGGGTTAGAGGGCGGTGCAGCCAAGCGACATGGCCGTGTTTACATCGCCACTGGGCTTTTGCGAGCCTTCGTTATTTTTGCAGCGGTAGCAGCAAGTTACACATTTAGCACGACGCAAGCGCAGGCTCAGTCCTATCGCTTTGACAGTGTGGTTATCGAAGGCAACGCAAGGATCGGCCAATCGGCGATCCTGAGCCAGGCCGGAATCGGACGTGGACAAACGCTGTCGGCAGGTCAATTGAACGACGCATACCAGCGTCTTCAGTCCAGCGGATTGTTTGAAAGCGTTGCCATCACGCCGCAAGGCAGCACGTTGCGGATCACTGTGGTGGAACTGCCAACCATCAACCGCATAAGCTTTGAGGGCAACCGCCGCATCAAGGACGAAGCCTTGGTCGTACTGGTCGAATCGGCCGAACGCCGTGTGTTCAACCCCAGCCTTGCCGAGAGAGATGCAGCCGCCATCGCCGAGGCCTATTCCAACGACGGGCGTCTGGCCGCACGGGTCACACCGCGCGTGATCAAACGCCGCGACAACCGCGTCGACGTGGTGTTTGAAATCTTCGAAGGCGATGTGGTCGAGATCGAGCGTCTGAGCTTTGTCGGCAACCGCGTTTTCTCCGACAGCCGTTTGCGCCGTGTCCTGGGCACCAAGCAGGCCGGTATCTTCCGTACGTTGATCAAGGCCGACACATTCGTGGCCGACCGGATCGAGTTCGACAAGCAGATGCTGCGCGACTTTTACATGTCGCGCGGGTACGTCGATTTCCGTATCAACTCGGTCAACGCGGAGCTGACCCGCGAGCGTGACGGCTATTTCTTGGTGTTCAACGTTCAGGAAGGCCAGCAATTCAAGTTCGGTCAGGTGACCACGGTCAGCGAAATGCCCGGTGTGGATGCCGCTGAATATCAGGCGGTGACGAAAATCCGGCCCGGCGTGGTATATTCGCCTTCGCTGGTCGAGCAGGAAATCTCGCGCATGGAAGCGCTGGCGATCCGCAACACCGTCGATTTCATGCGCGTAGAGCCGCGCATCACCCGCAACGACCGCGATCTGACACTGGACGTTGAATTCGTCATCAGCCGCGGCCCGCGTGTCTTTGTCGAGCGTATCGATATCGAAGGCAACACCACCACGCTGGACCGCGTTCTGCGCCGCCAGTTCCCGGTAGCCGAAGGCGACCCGTTCAACCCGCGTGAAATCCGCGAAAGCGCGGAACGCGTTCGGGCGCTGGACTTCTTCGAAAGCGCCGAAGTAAACGCCCGCGAAGGCTCCAGCCCCGAGCAGGTGATCATTGACGTGGATGTCGTCGAAAAGCCCACAGGCTCTCTGAGCTTTGGCGGCACGTTCTCGTCTGCGAACGGTTTCGGTCTGGCTGTGTCCTTTGTCGAGCGCAACTTTGTCGGTCGGGGCCAATCGCTGTCGCTGGAATTCTCGACTGCGGAAGAGTCGGAGTCCTATGGTCTGGTGTTCCGCGAACCGGCTCTGCTGGGGCGTGATCTGGCTTTTGGTCTCAAGCTGCAATACGGCTCGACCAACAGCAGCTTTACCTCTTACGACACTGCGCAATACATCATCGAGCCAAGCCTTGGTTTCCCGGTGAGCGATAACGGTCGTCTGCAAGTGCGCTATACTGCGGAAAGCATTGAGATGGAGGCACGCACGCCTCCCGAAAACGGAGCAGTCATTGGCAACGAGATCGCTGCCGGTGCGCAATTCCGGTCGTCGGTTGGCTATACCTACACCTACGACACCCGTCTTTCGGGTCTCGACCCGACGGCTGGTGTCTTGCTTCAGTTCGGTCAGGACTTTGCCGGTCTCGGTGGCGACAGCGAATTCATTCGCACCACCGCCAAGATCGTTGGGCAACGACGTATCCTGAACGACGAAGTCACGTTGACCGCCACACTGGAAGGTGGGGCGCTCAGCTGGCTTGGAGGCACGAACCGTGCTGTAGACCGCTTTATCCTGGGGCCCAGCATCATGCGCGGCTTCGAGCCGGGCGGTATCGGCCCGCGCGATCAAAGCGGTGGTTTTGACAACGCGCTGGGTGGCAACCTCTATATTGCTGCGCGTTTCGAGGCGGAATTCCCGCTGGGTCTGCCGGAAGAATACGGCATCCGCGGCGCGGTCTTCTACGACGTGGGCAACCTGTGGGATCTCAGCGATGTTGATCTGACCGGCGGCAGTGTCGTTGGCGAAGGCGGGTCTTTCCGCCACGTGATCGGCTTCTCGGTCCTGTGGGACACGCCGGTTGGTCCTTTGCGGTTCAACTTTACCGACGCGATCAAGAAAGAGACCTATGACCGTGATCAAAGCTTCGATCTGACCCTCTCGACCACGTTCTGAGCATTATGATGCGACGTTTCGCGCGCATCTTGTCGACCCTGCTGGCCACGCTGCTGGCAGGGTCTTTTGTTGCGGCCCAAGAGCAACCCACCCCGCCACAAACCGACCCGCCACAACGCAGTGTCGTGCAATCGCCGATCCTGACCATCGACACCGACCGGCTTTATTCGCAAAGCGCCTTTGGCCTGCGCGTCGCGCGCGAGATCGAAGAGCGTGGCGCGGCACTGGCCACCGAAAATCGCAGCATCGAGGCGGAACTGGCGGCCGAGGAACAAGAGCTGACCGACAAACGCAAGACGATGGAGCCCGGTGCCTTTCGCGTGCTGGCCGATGCCTTTGACGAAAAGGTGCAACAGACCCGCCGCGCCCAGGAGACCAAGGGCCGCGAGTTGTCGCAGCTGTTGGAAAAGGAGCAGATCACCTTTTTGAATGCAGCCGCCCCGGTGCTGGAAACCCTGATGCGCGAAACCGGTGCTGCCGTCATTCTGGAACGGCGCAGCGTGTTTCTGAGCGCAAATGCCATCGACATCACCGATGCCGCCATTGCGCGGATCGACACCGCACTGGGCGACGGGGCCGAATAGTCACACGCCGTTCTCTTGCCCCGTCACACGCGTCTTGGTAGGTAACGGGCCTGATACACCACAGAAAGAACAGCCTATGACATCCGAGCTTCTGACTGCCGACATTCATCTGATCCAGCGTATCCTGCCGCACCGCTACCCGTTCCTGCTGGTGGACAAGGTCGTGGACATCGACGGCTATCAGACCGCGCGTGGCATCAAGAACGTGACGATGAACGAGCCGCATTTTCAGGGCCACTTTCCGGGCAAGCCGATCATGCCGGGCGTCACCATCGTCGAGGCGATGGCGCAGACTGCCGCCGTGATGGTGGGCACCGCGCTGAACATGGCCGACCGCGATATGCTGGTCTATTTCATGGCGATCGAAGGCTGCAAATTCCGCCGCATGGTCATTCCCGGTGACGTGCTGGAACTGAAACTTCAAACCGTGCGCGGCAAGCCGGGTGGCAAGGTCTGGAAATTCTCCGGCGTGGCCGAGGTTGGTGGCGAAATGGCCTGCGAGGCGTCGTTTACCGCGATGATGGACCTGCCCAAGGACGTGGTCACCAAGGACGCCGAAACATGAGCGGTATCCACCCCTCAGCGGTTGTCGAAGACGGTGCACAGATCGATCCAAGCGCGACGGTCGGGCCGTTCTGCCTGATCGGTTCCGGGGTCGTGCTTGGCCCCGATGTCGAGCTCAAAAGCCATGTTGTCGTCACCGGACGCACCACGGTGGGCGAAGGCACGGTGATCTTCTCTTTCGCGGTGATCGGCGAGATCCCGCAGGATCTGAAGTTCAAGGGCGAAACCTCGGCTCTGGAGATCGGCAAGCGCAACCGCATCCGCGAACACGTGACGATGAACGGCGGCACCGAAGGCGGGGGCGGCGTGACCCGTGTGGGCGACGACGGGTTGTTCATGGCCGGCTGTCACATCGCCCATGATGCCCGCGTCGGCAACCGTGTGATCGTGGTCAACAGTGCCGCCGTGGCGGGCCACTGTGTGCTGGAAGACGACGTGATCATCGGCGGACTTTCAGGCATCCACCAGTTCGTGCGCATCGGGCAGGGGGCCATCATCGGTGCTGTTACGATGGTGACCAACGATGTCATCCCCTACGGTCTGGTGCAGGCGCCGCGCGGCGATCTGGACGGGCTCAATCTGGTCGGGCTGAAACGTCGTGGCGTCAAACGTGCCGACATCACCGCGCTGCGCGCCGCATTCCAGATGCTGGCGCAGGGCGAGGGCACATTTCACGACCGCGCCGAGCGTCTGGGTACCGAGACCGAAAGTGACTACGTCAAGCAGATCGTCGCATTCATCCTGGGCGAATCCGACCGCTCGTTTCTGACGCCCAAGTGAGGCCGCGATGCTGGCGCTGATCGTGGGAACGGGGCAGATGCCCAAAGTGGTAGCAGACGCGCAAGAAACGCCGCCGCTGGTCTGCATGCTTGAGGGAAATGCGCCTGCGGGGCTGACTCCTGACGTGACGTTCCGGCTGGAAACGCTGGGCTCGCTTCTGGTCGATCTGGGCACGCGCGGTGTGACCGATGTGTGCTTTGTCGGCGGTATTGCCCGACCCGAACTGGACCCGGACGCGCTTGACGCCGAAACCGCGCCGCTGGTGCCGCTGTTCCAGCAAGCACTTCAGCAGGGCGATGATGGCGCGCTGCGCATCGTTCTGGACATCTTCGAGAAGACAGGGTTTGCAGTGCGCGGGGTCGAGGATCTTGTCCCCTCGCTGCTGGCCGAGGGTGGTGTCTATGGCGACGCATGGCCAGACGCGCAGATGCGCCGCGATGCCGAAGTCGGGGCGGCGCACATCGCCCAAGAGGGCGCGCGGGACATCGGACAGGCTTGCGTCGTGGCGGATGGCCGCGTGATCGGCATGGAAGACGCTGCAGGCACCGACGCGTTGATCGCACGCTTGGGCGACACGTCGAAAGACGATCGCGCGATCTTGTTCAAGGCCCCCAAGCCAGGGCAGGAACGCCGCATCGACCTGCCGACCATCGGCCCCGACACGGTGTCTGCCGCGGCCCGGGCTGGCTTTGCCGGTATCGTCATCGACGCGGGCGATGTTCTGGTGCTGGACCGCGCTGAATGTGTGGCGCTGGCGGACCGGCACGGGTTGGTTCTGTGGGCACGGACGGGCGACTGATGCGGGTGTTCATCATCGCCGGAGAGCCTTCGGGCGACAAGCTGGGCGGCGCGCTGATGGCGGGGCTGCGCACTCTGGTTCCTGATGTGACATTCGACGGTATCGGCGGTGCCGAGATGCAGGCGCAGGGGCTTACAAGTCGCTTTGATATGTCCGAGCTGAGCATCATGGGCATCATGGAGGTGCTGCCCAAATACCGCCACCTGAAACGTCGCATCGCGCAGACCGCGCAGGCGGTGACGGACACGCGCCCCGATGTGATGATCACCATCGACAGCCCTGATTTCTGCCTGCGCGTCGCGCGGCTGGTCAAGGCGTCCAGCACGGTGCGCACCGTGCATTACGTCGCCCCGACGGTCTGGGCGTGGCGTCCCAAACGCGCCGCCCACATGGCCGAGGTGATCGACCACGTGCTGGCGCTGTTCCCGTTCGAGCCGCCCTATATGCAAGCCGCTGGAATGGACTGCGACTTTGTGGGGCATCCGGTGGTGTCCGAGCCGCAGCCGTTGCCTGAGGATATCGCCAGGTTCCGTGTCCAATACGGGATGGAGGCCGCCGACCCGCTGCTGCTGGTGCTGCCCGGATCGCGCCGGGGCGAGGTGGCGCGTCTGGCCCCGCGTCTGGGTGCGGCGTTGAAACCTGTGCTTGCGGCGCATCCGAAATTGCGCGTGGTGGTGCCCGCAGCGGCGCCCGTGGCCAGGATGGTGATAGATGCCGTGGCGGGCTGGCCGCTGGTGCCAAAGGTGCTGGACCCGCGCGGGCTAGATGTAGAGACGGCGGCAAATGCCAAACGCGTGGCCTTTGCCGCGGCGGATGCCGCCCTTGCGGCGTCGGGCACCGCCGCACTTGAACTGGCGGCGGCCAACACGCCGATGGTCAGCACCTATGACATGAACTGGCTCAGCCGCCGTATCGTGCAGCGGATGATGCAGATAGATACCGCCAATTTGATCAATATTGTCTCTGAAACCCGCACCGTCCCCGAATTCATCGGGGCAAGGTGCCGGTCGGACCTGATCGCCCAAGGGGTGCTGGATCTGCTGAAAGACCCCGAACCGCAGCGCGCCGCGATGCAGACCACCATGGACCTGCTTGGCCGCAAGGGCGAAGACCCCGGCCTGCGCGCCGCGCGTGCGGTTCTGGCGCGACTCTAACCGCCGATCAGCCCTTATGTATCCAGCCACCGCCAAAGATGCGGCTGCTGTCACGATCGTAGAACACACAGGCCTGACCGGGGCTGACGCCCTCTTCGGGCAGGGTCAGTTCCACGGTCGCTTCGGTATCCGAGATCGGGCGCAGGATCGCGTCTGTCGGTGGTCGGGTCGAGCGCACGCGCACCGCAATCGGCCATTCGCTGCGTGACATCATTGGCTGGTCACCCAGCCAGTTGATCTCGCGCACCGGCACGGTGCGGGTCGCCAGCATCTCCTTGGGTCCGACAACCACGCGGGCGGTGTCGGCGTCCAGCTTGACCACATAGAGCGGATCGGCCAGCCCGCCGATGCCCAGGCCCCGGCGCTGGCCGATGGTGTAGTTGATCACACCGTCATGGGTGCCAAGCACTTTGCCATCCATATCCACGATCTCGCCCGGTGCCGCAGCCTCGGGCCGCAACTTACGGATAACGCTGGCATAATCACCATTGGGCACAAAGCAGATGTCTTGGCTGTCCGGCTTGTCCGCCACGCTCAGCCCATATTTGGCGGCCAGCGCGCGGGTGGCGTCCTTGGACGCAAGATGGCCCAGCGGAAAGCGCAGATAATCCAGCTGCTGCGGCGTCGTCGAGAACAGGAAATAGCTTTGGTCGCGCGCAGAATCGGTGGCGGAGTGCAATTCGGCCCCGCCGTCACCCATCTTGCGCTGGATGTAATGGCCCGTTGCCATGCAATCGGCCTCAAGATCCTTGGCGGTCTCCAGCAGGTCCTTGAACTTCACCCGCTCATTGCAGCGAATGCAGGGCACCGGCGTCGCACCGCCCAGATAACTGTCGGCAAACTCGTCGATCACGGCGTCCTTGAACACGTTTTCATAGTCGAGAACATAGTGGGGAAAACCCATTTCCTCGGCCACGCGACGGGCATCGTGAATGTCGCGCCCCGCGCAGCACGCGCCCTTTTTGGCCAGCGCCGCACCGTGATCATAAAGCTGCAATGTCACGCCGATCACGTCATAGCCTTCTTCGGCCAGCTGTGCGGCCACGACCGAACTGTCGACGCCGCCGGACATGGCAACGACGACTCGGGTGTCGGCGGGCGCTTTGGCAAAACCCAGCGAATTGAGCGGGTGTGCAGTATCAAGTGGCATGACAAACTCCGGGAAGGTCAGGCAATATATAGGAAAATCCTAATTACTCTCAAGGGGCGGTTTCACGTCACCTTAAGAACGAAACGCTCAGGTTGCCCCGATGAGGCGCAACACGAGACAGTCATGTATCTGAAAAAAGTCGGCGGTCCAAGGGCGGTCACACTGCTGGACGGATCTGTGATGACGCAGGCCGATCTTCCCGACGCAGCGACGCGGCGCTGGGTGGCATCGCGCAAAGCTGCGGTGGTGCGCGGGGTGCTTTACGGTTTGATCAGTCAGGCGGCGGCACTGGAAAGATACGACATCACCGCCGAGGAATTTGAACAATGGGTGCGCGCTGTCAGTCTGCACGGCGAAAAGGCCTTGAAAACGACCGCTTTGCAGCGCTTTCGGGCATCCAAATCGGAACAATGATTTAATTTTTAATGACAACTTAAAGTTGCCGCGTGTAAACGTCAGGTTAGTAACGGCTGATTAACCTTTTTTCTACAGGGTAAAGTGAGTGCCTCATTATTGACGTGATTTGGAGAATTTTATGCGCGTTCTGCTTGTTGAAGACGATCCTACGACTTCCAAAAGTATCGAGCTGATGTTGACCCATGCCAACTTGAATGTCTACGCGACGGACCTGGGCGAAGAGGGGGTCGATCTGGCCAAGCTGTATGATTACGATCTGATCTTGCTTGATCTGGACCTGCCGGACATGAACGGCCACGATGTGTTGCGGCAATTACGGCTTGCGCGCATCGAAACGCCGATCCTGATCCTGTCGGGCTCGGACGATACGGAAAACAAGATCAAGGGGTTCGGGTTTGGGGCAGACGATTATCTGACCAAGCCTTTCCACCGCGAGGAACTGGTAGCGCGCATTCACGCGATCATTCGCCGGTCAAAAGGACATTCGCAGTCGGTCATCGAAACCGGACTTATTTCGGTAAATCTGGATGCGAAAACTGTCAGCGTTGACAACAAGTCGGTGCATCTGACCGGCAAGGAATATCAGATGCTGGAGCTGCTGAGCCTGCGCAAGGGCACGACGCTGACCAAGGAAATGTTCCTGAACCACCTATACGGCGGCATGGACGAGCCAGAGTTGAAGATCATCGACGTGTTCATCTGCAAGCTGCGCAAGAAACTCAGCACGGCGACGGGTGGGCAAAACTATATCGAAACGGTTTGGGGGCGCGGTTATGTTCTCTGCGATCCCGAACCGGGTATGCTGGGTGGCGAGAACAAGCAACGATTGGCCATCGGTGCCTGACCATCCTGACCGCGCATCTGCATCCGCGCTGGAATGGATGCCGCACAGACAAGACCATGGCCTAAGCTGACAAATCCGACCGGAATGAACTGGACCTGCCGCTGTCACGCTTCTATCTCTGGGACGCGACATCACGAAAGAGGCGGGTCCCCGTGTCCGACACCATAACGATTGCTGAGATGACCGAACCGCAGGCGCGTGCCGAGCTGGCCCGGTTGGCTGACGTGTTGGGGGATGCAAACCGCGCCTATCACGGCGAAGATGCACCGCAGATCAGCGATGCCGACTATGATGCGCTGAAACGGCGCAACGCAGAGATCGAGGCGCGCTTTCCTGCACTCAAACGCGATGACAGCCCCAGCGATCAGGTGGGGGCAGAACCTTCCGAGGGCTTTTCGAAACTGCGGCATGCCGTATCGATGCTGTCGCTGTCCAATGCCTTTGATGCTGAGGAGGTCGATGATTTTGACGCGCGCATTCGCAAATACCTTGGCCTCGGGGCTGATGCGGCGCTGCGCTACACCGCCGAACCCAAGATCGACGGGCTGTCTTTGTCGCTGCGCTATGAGGACGGCGCGCTGGTATCGGCGGCGACCCGTGGTGACGGGCAGGTGGGTGAAAATGTCACCGCCAACGCCCAGACCATCGACGACATCCCGCAACGCATCAAAAATGGCCCGGCAATACTGGAGGTGCGTGGCGAAGTTTACATGAGCCATGCCGATTTCGAGGCCCTGAACGCCCGCCAGACCGAGCGTGGCGGCAAGACATTCGCCAACCCGCGCAACGCTGCCGCCGGATCGCTGCGCCAGCTTGATGCGTCGATCACCCGCGCCCGCCCGCTCAGGTTTTTCGCCTACACCTGGGGTGAGATTTCCGAACCCTTGGCCGAGACCCAGATGGCCGCAATCGAACGGCTGGCGCAGATGGGTTTTCAGACCAACCCGCTGACAAACCTGTCCGATGGGCCCGCCGATCTGCTGGCCCACTATGCCAAAATCGAGCAACTGCGCAGCCAGCTTGGCTACGACATTGACGGCGTTGTCTACAAGGTTGACGATCTGGCATTGCAAGGGCGACTGGGGTTCCGCTCAACCACGCCACGCTGGGCCATCGCGCACAAATTCCCTGCCGAACTGGCCTGGACCCGCTTGGAAGCCATCGACATTCAGGTGGGCCGCACCGGCGCGCTGAGCCCGGTGGCGCGATTGGCGCCGGTGACAGTGGGTGGTGTCGTTGTGTCGAACGCCACGCTGCACAACGAAGACTACATCGCGGGCCGCGATTCCAAAGGTGGCGAGATCCGCGCGGGCAAGGATATTCGTGTCGGTGATTGGGTCCAGGTCTACCGCGCAGGCGATGTGATCCCCAAAGTGGCCGATGTCGACCTGAGCAAACGCCCTGACACCTCCAAACCTTACGTCTTTCCCGAACTCTGCCCCGAGTGTGGCAGTGACGCGATCCGCGAACCGGGTGATGCGGTGCGGCGCTGTTCGGGCGGGCTGATTTGCCCCGCGCAAGCAGTTGAAAAGCTCAAACATTTCGTGTCGCGCAGCGCTTTTGACATCGACGGACTTGGAGCGAAACAGGTCGAACAGTTCCACACCGACGGCTGGATCGCCGAGCCTGCGGACATCTTCACGCTGCGCGAACGGTTTGGCACAGGGCTGCAACAGTTAAAAAACCGTGAAGGCTGGGGCGAAAAATCGGCCAGCAACCTGTTTGATGCCATCGACGCACGCCGCGACATCGAACTGGCGCGGCTGATCTTTGGCCTGGGCATCCGCCACGTGGGCGAAGCGGCGTCGAACCTGCTGGCGCTGCATTATGGCACTTGGACCGCGTTCGCCGAGGCGATGGACGCCGCCGCCGACCCTGAAAACGAAGCCTGGGGAGATCTGACAGGCATCGACGGTGTGGGCGCCGTGATGGCCGGATCGCTGACCGCCACCTTCGCCCAAGACACCGAACGCGCAGCCATCGACCGTTTGATTGCGCATTTGCAGGTGCAAACAGCCGAGCGTCCTGACACATCGGGCAGCCCGGTCGCAGGCAAAATCGTGGTTTTCACCGGCACGCTCGAGAAAATGACCCGCGCCGAGGCCAAGGCGCGGGCGGAAAGCCTGGGTGCGAAAGTCTCGGGCTCCGTCAGTGCAAAAACCGATATTCTGGTCGCGGGGCCCGGTGCGGGATCAAAAGCCAAAAAAGCCATCGAACTGGGCATTGAAACACTGGACGAAGACGGCTGGCTGGCGCTGATCGAGGGCGCATGAGCGGCCGTCCGGAACAGCTGTTCCCGCTGTTTGCCGAGACGCAGACGCTGGAGGGCGTCGGCCCGAAAACCGCTGAACTTTTGGCCCAGATCGGCATCACCACTCCGCGCGATCTGCTGTTTACCCTGCCACACACCGGCATCGACCGGACTCCGCGCGCCACGCTGAAAGATGCGCCATTGCCCGGCACCTATACCGTGATTGTTACCGTGGGCCGCCACCAGCCGCCGCGCAATCGGGGTGGGGCCTATCGTATCACTGTCGAGGACGCCGAGACCGCATTTCAGATCGTGTTTTTCCGCGGCCGCGCCGATTTTCTGACGAAACAATTGCCCGAAGGGGCGCGGCGTGTGGTCTCGGGCAAAGTCGAGTTGTTTGATGGCATGGCGCAGATGCTGCACCCCGAGCATATCCTGCCCGAGGCCGATGCGGCAGAGATCCCCAGCTTTGAACCGGTCTATCCGCTGACCGCAGGCGTCACGCAAAAGGTGATGTGGAAGGCGACGCGCGGTGCGCTGACCCGTGTGCCGCAGATGGGCGAATGGATTGATAATGCACAGTTAAAACATGCCGGGTGGCCCGACTTTGCTCAAGCTGTGGCACAGGCGCACGCTCCGCAATCGCTGCGCGACATCGCGATCACCGCTCCTGCGCGCGAGCGTTTGGCCTATGACGAATTGATGGCCCACCAGATCACGCTGGCGCTGGCGCGCGCAGCCGAGCGGCGCAAGCCGGGTCGCGCCAGCATTGCCACGGGCGCATTGCAGCGCAAGGTTTTGGCTGCACTGCCGTACCGACCCACGGGTGCACAAGAACGCGCGATTGCCGAGATTGCGGACGACATGGCGTTGCCTCAGCGGATGAACCGGCTGCTGCAGGGCGACGTGGGTTCCGGCAAGACGCTGGTTGCGTTCATGGCGCTGCTGGTCGCGGTCGAGGCGGGCGGGCAGGGCGTGATGATGGCACCGACAGAAATCCTTGCGCGTCAACACCTTGAAGGGTTGCAGCCGCTGGCTGAGGACGCAGGCGTGGTGCTTAAATTGCTGACAGGCCGCGACAAGGGGTCCGAGCGGCGGGCGAAACTGGCCGCTTTGGCGGACGGGCGCATTCGTATTCTGGTGGGCACGCATGCAGTGTTTCAGGACGATGTGGTGTTTCATGATCTGCGGCTGGCGATCATCGACGAACAGCATCGGTTTGGCGTACGGCAGCGTATGGCATTGGGGTCGAAGGGGGCGCAGGCAGATGTGCTGGTTATGACCGCCACGCCGATCCCACGGTCGCTGTCGCTGACGCAATATGGCGATATGGACGTCTCGGTGCTGGATGAAAAACCGCCCGGACGCAAACCGATCCGCACAGCGCTGGTCAGCACCGGGCGCATGGATGAGGTGATTGACCGGTTGCGTGCCGCGATTGCCCAGGGGCAGCAATGCTATTGGGTCTGTCCGCTGGTCGAGGAGAGCGAACTGGTTGACCTGACGTCGGCGGGTGAGCGGTTCAAACGGTTGCGTGCAGCCTTGGGTGAAGGCGTGGTCGGGCTGGTGCATGGCCAGATGCCACCGGCTGAAAAAGACGCGGCGATGGCGGCGTTTCAGGCGGGCGAAACTTCGGTTCTGGTGGCCACGACGGTGATCGAAGTGGGCGTGAACGTGCCCAATGCCACGATCATGGTGATCGAGCGGGCCGAGATTTTCGGACTGGCGCAGTTGCACCAGTTGCGTGGACGTGTCGGGCGAGGCGAGGCTGCCTCGACCTGTTTGCTGATGTATCAGGCACCGCTGAGCGATGCGGGGCAAAAGCGGCTGGAAGTGCTGCGCGAGACCGAAGACGGCTTTGTTATTGCCGAGACCGATCTGCAGATGCGCGGGGCAGGCGATGTCATCGGCACGGCACAATCCGGTCTGCCACGGTTTGCGGTCGCCGACCTGGAACGGCAAGCGGGATTGATGGCCGTTGCGCAAAGCGATGCGCGCAAGCTGTTGGCGGACGACCCGAAATTGAGAACGCCGCGCGGTCAGGCGGCGCGCATGTTGCTGTGGCTTATGCGGCAGGACGAAGCCATTCGTTTGATTTCAGTGGGTTAATCTACCTTCTCCTCGTTTTGTTCCATTAGGTTCACAAATGTTCTCACAAAGTTCTTTACAGGAGGTAAAGAATATGAGAACAAAGGAGCAACACAGAAAGGGAGATGCCAAGATGACCACTATGCGAATGATCAAATCCATCGCCACCCGCGCGGAAAGCACTTTGTTGCAAGATGCGGTGGGCGCTGCGGCCTTGATGGTGATGCTGGTTGTCGGATTGCACCTGCCTGCCTTTGTTTGATTTTCTGCCTGCGATTTCGTGCCGACTGTCTGGCGTGTCCGTCCCAAATAGACGCGTTTAAGGGGATTGCCTGTCCCACGTTAACCAAGTTTCCACTTGGCCAGATTTTCCGGGTCCCACACGATACCCGCGTTCCCTGCGCCGCCATCCTTCAACGGATGTGCGGCGTTTTTTTTGGCCCGCTGTCAGGTCAGACCGTATGAGTCAGCCGCAATCCGCACTCGTGTTGAAATTCTGCATCGCTAGGCGCAGTTGGCCTGCATCGCTTGCTGCATCGCCTCGGCGGTGGCCTCGATGCTCAGCAGGATCGACGCATGGCGGTTGCGATATTCGCGGGCGGGTTCCAGTACCTTGAACCCGTCGAACGGGGCATCGGGCACCGGCCCCGTGTTCTTCAGCATCGCGCGCAACTGGTCGCGGGCGGTCTCGATTTCGGGCAGGGTGCGGCCAATCACAGCGCTGCCTGTCACCGCCGCAGCCGCCTGACCCAGTGCGCAGGCTTTCACGTCCTGACCAAAGGCTGCGATCACGCCGTCTTGTACGCGCACGTCCACCGTCACCGTCGATCCGCACAAGGGCGAGCGTTTCTTGACAGTGGCGCCCGGCGCCTCCAGCCTTTCGCGGTGGGGGATATCGGTGGCCAGTGCCAGGATCTGGCCCGAGTAAAGTTTGATGAGGTCGCTGTCAGCCATGTCCGCTTTCCTTTCGGTGCACCCTGATACATAAGCGTCCCGGCCCAAGATGCAAAAAGGTTTTGCCCGAATGTCAGACCAAAATTTCGATCCCGCAATGCTGAGCTATAATCAGGCGGGTCTGATCCCCGCGATTGCGCAGGATGCGACCTCCGGCGAAGTGCTGATGATGGCATGGATGAATGCGGACGCTGTGGCGCGCACGCTGGAAACTGGCAGGGTCACCTACTGGTCACGCTCGCGTCAGGCGTTCTGGATCAAGGGCGAGACCTCGGGCCATGTGCAGGAACTGGTCGATTTCCGCTTTGACTGCGACAGCGATTGCCTTCTGGTCATGGTCAACCAGACGGGGCCAGCGTGCCACACCGGGCGGCGCACCTGTTTCTATCGCGCGGTGCGGGATGGTGATGTGGTCGAGCTGGAAGCTGCGCCCAAGGGCTGAAGATCGTGCAATCCCACCATCTTACGGATATCTTGCGGTGTGGCTCCGTCAGCGCGGTATTTGGCGATGGCGCGGGCGTCGTCGCGTTTGGCCAACCGTTTGCCTGCCTCGTCACGGATCAGGCGGTGGTGATGATAGGTGGGTGAAGGTAGCCCCATAAGCCTCTGCAAAACAACATGAATGCGTGTCGCATCAGTCAGGTCGGCACCGCGTACAACATGCGTGACCCCTTGGGCCGCGTCATCCATCACGACGGACAGATGATAAGATGTACCCATACCGCGGCGGGCCAATACAATATCGCCCAGCGTTCGGGTAAGGTCCTCTGCGCCAAAGTCGATCTCGCCCGCGTTCTCGCCGGTTTCAGTGTAGCGCAGATCGTGCAGAAGTGGGATCGCGCGGGCCATGTTCAGGCGCAGGGCCGCATCGTTCGGGATGGGTGCGTCAGGGTCTGGAGCGTGTCGGCATGTGCCGGGGTAGATCGGGCCGTCGGGGCCAGATGGGGTCACACCTTCTTGTGGGGCGGACAGCGCTGCCTGAATGTCGCGGCGGTTGCAGGTACACGGATAGATCAGGCCAGATTCCCATGATCTATCAATGGCTTGCCAGTATATCTTGATGTTATCCGATTGGCGCAGAACGGGCGTTTCCCAGGTCAGGCCCAGCCACGTCAGATCATCGTATATCTGCGTCTCGTATTCAGGGCGTGCGCGAGACGTATCGATATCTTCGATCCGCAGCAGGAACCGTCCGCCATGGTCGCGCGCCATGCCGTGCGCCAACAGTGCGGAATAGGCATGTCCCAGGTGCAATGGCCCCGTTGGCGAAGGCGCAAAGCGCGTGGTGAATGTCACGATTTTTCAATCACATACACGGTAGCCTTCAAGTCGATTCCCGGCAGATGTGGGCCGTCTTTGCGAAACAGCAATTGAGCGGCCCCGCAGTCGGTCCATTCCGACATCGCACCTTCATAGGCGTGCTCTTGCAAGGTGTGGCCATTCAGCGAAAACACCAGCTTGCCCCGCCTGGGCAGTTTGTGCATCAGCTTATGAAGCACACCTGCGGGTGCGGCACCGGCACCAATCGCACCTACGCCAGCCATCAGCGGATAGGCTCCGTCGGCAAAGGGCAAGGCGCCACCTTCCTCGATTTGTTCGAGACTGCGGTAAACATCCTTGTCCTGGGCGACGGCGAGCATTTCGGACGACAGATCAACACCGTCGATCACCTCAAAACCGGCTTGCCGCAACGCTTGACCGGACAGGCCAGTGCCGCAGCCGAAATCCAGTACCGGTGCGTCGGTGTCGTCTGCAAACTTCTTTAACGCTGCCGCACATCGCGCGGGAGTGGCATAGCCGTTTTCGGCAAGCTCGGCCTCGTAACTGGTTGCCCAGTCGTCATAAACCTTGCGTGTTTCCTCGGCGTCGCGGGCTTCGTATACTTTGTTCAAAAATTTGGACATGGACCAATGGTAGTGCCAAGCAGCTTATCCGTCCAGTCCGTCTCAGGCGATTACGGCCTGTGGGGCCAGCCAGTCTTGCCAATCTGCCTTGGCGCGGTCGGTGTAGGCCTTGTAGCGATCCTTGCGACCACGGCGTCCACTCTTCAAGCCATCGACAGGCGGGAAAAGGCCAAAGTTTACGTTCATCGGCTGAAATGTCTTGGCCTCGGCACCGCCTGAAATATGGGTGATCAGCGCGCCCATCGCTGTGGTATTGGGCGGTGTATGCAGTGATCCGCCCAGCAGTTCGGCGGCGGCCATGCGGCCCGCCAGCAGTCCCATGGCCGAGGATTCGACATAGCCCTCGACGCCGGTAATCTGGCCCGCGAAACGCACATTGGGCCGCGAGCGCAGGCGCATCTGGCCGTCCAGCAGCGTCGGGCTGTTCAGGAACGTATTGCGGTGGATGCCGCCAAGGCGGGCAAAGCTGGCGTTTTCCAGACCGGGGATCATCTTGAACACGTCGGTCTGCGCGCCGTATTTCATCTTGGTCTGGAAACCGACGATGTTGTACAGCGTGCCCAGCTTGTTGTCGCGGCGCAGCTGGACGACGGCATGCGCCTTGACCTCGGGCTGGTGCGGATTGGTCAGGCCCACGGGCTTCATCGGGCCGTGGCGCAGGGTCTCGCGGCCCCGTTCGGCCATCACTTCGATCGGCAGGCATCCGTCGAAATAGCCCGCGGTTTCGCCCTCGTGAAACTCGGTCTTGTCAGCGGCCAGCAGAGCGTCGATGAACGCGTCGTATTGTTCCTTGTCCATCGGGCAATTGAGGTAGGCGGTGCGCTCTTCCTCGGTCTCGCCCTTGTCATAGCGCGACTGCATCCAGGCGCGGTCCATGTCGATGCTGTCATGATAGACGATAGGCGCGATCGCGTCGAAAAACGCCAGCGCTTCGGCCCCGGTCTCGCGCGCTATGGCCTGACCCAGCGATGACGACGTCAGCGGGCCGGTGGCAAAGATCCAGCTGCCATCACTGGGCAGCTCGGTGATCTCGCCGTATTCGACGGAAATATTCGGATGTGCTGTGATCGCGTCGGTGACGGCTTGCGCAAACAGATCGCGGTCGACGGCCAGCGCGCCACCAGCGGGCAGGCGGTGTTTGTCCGCCGTTGCCATGATCAACCCGTTCGCCGCGCGCATTTCCCAATGCAACAGGCCAACGGCGTTCTGTTCGCTGTCGTCCGAGCGGAATGAATTGGAACAGACCATCTCGCCCAAAAGGCCGGTCTGGTGCGCGAATGTGCCAACGTTGGGGCGCATTTCATGAATGACGACCTGCACGCCCATGTTGGCGGCTTGCCATGCTGCTTCGGACCCGGCCATGCCGCCGCCCACGATATGAAGGGTATCTGTCATGCGTTTGATGTAGGGCAGGCAAAGGCCATGCGCAACGGGGCGCATACATGCAAAAGCAGCCTGTGGTCGGGTTCTATTAAGATAAGGGGGATATTTTGGGGTCGCCGCTGCGGGAACGGTCGGTCAGAGAGAGAGATCTGACCTGGAGGGACCTTCCGCCTACGGCGACCCAAAATCGTTTCAGCCATATGGCTTGTCAACTTTGTGACACAGTGTTGACAGATTTGCCAGAGATTCCATGGGAACAATCGAAACCGATTTGGAAACAATCGAATTTTTACTATTTAGCCCTTAAACTACAAGGCATTGCACAATTTCGGCTATTTCAGCCTATTGTTCCCACTTCGGGTCGCGCTTGCTCAGAAACGCCGCAATTCCCTCTTCGGTATCCTGGTGCAGCATGTTTTCGACCATGACATTGCCAGTATGAGCATAGGCGGCGTCGGTTGTCATAGACAGCTGCTCATAAAACGCCTGTTTGCCGATCTTGACCGCCGATCCCAGTTTTGCGGCGACCGTATCGGCAAGCCCTTGGGTTTCGGCTGCCAATTGCTCGGGCAGCACCGCGCGGTTGATCAGGCCAAGCGCTTCGGCGCGTTCGGCTTCGATGAACTGGCCGGTGGTCAGCATCTCGAACGCCTGTTTGCGCGGGATGTTGCGGGTCAGCGCCACCATCGGGGTCGAACAGAACAGGCCGATGTTCACGCCGTTGACGCCAAAGCGCGTGCCGGTGGCGGCAATGGCCATGTCGCAGGTGGCGACCAGCTGGCAGCCTGCAGCGGTAGCGATGCCATGAACCTGCGCGATCACCGGCTGGGGCAGGGACTGCACGCGCGCCATCATCGACGAACAGCGGCTGAACAGATCGGCGAAATATCCGCGCCCGCCATCCGGCTTCTGACGGCCTTCGGTCATCTGTTTCAGATCGTGGCCTGCGCAGAACGCTTTGCCGTTGCCCGACAGAATCACCGCGCGGATGCTTTGGGTCTCGGCGATCTCGTCCAATGTGGTATGCAGCGCCAGAATCATCTCGTCCGAGAGCGCATTCAGCCGCTCGGGCGCGTTCATTGTCAGATGTGCCACGCCGTCCGTGACCTTACGTTCAAGAATTGCCATCTTGCCCTCCTGCGGTGTCGCTGGGACCTTAGGGCACGGATGGACAGAGGAAAACCCATGCAAACCTTAATGAGCGCACAAGATCTGATGGCCTTCATGGTCGCCGAATTCGATCAGGTGGCGAATGACTTTATCGTCGAGGAGGTGGGGGGAGGAAAGATACGCGTGCGTATGGCGGTGGCGGAACAGCATCTGCGCCCCGGTGGCACGGTGTCGGGGCCGTCGATGTTCGCGCTGGCGGATGTGTCAGCCTATCTCGCCACGCTGGCGCTGATCGGGCCCAAGGCGCTGGCGGTGACCACGAATTGCTCCATCGATTTCATGCGCAAACCGGTCGCAGGCGTCGATCTGGTGGCCTACGCGACGGTTCTCAAGCTGGGCAAGCTCCTGTCGGTCACCGATGTATTGATACATTCGCACGGGATGGAACAGCCGGTGGCGCGGGCCACGCTGACCTATGCGATCCCGCCGCGCTGAGGGCTGGAAAAGAAAAGACCGCCGGGACGGACCCGGCGGCAAGGAAGAGGACTGGCCTGCGTCACAGGGAAGTCACGCCCGCCAGAATACCCGACGCTGCTCAATATAAGCCATGCGCGGGGTCAGTCCCACATCGTCCAGCTGCTTTGGCGTCAACTGGCTGAGTGCCATGCGCGTGCGGCGGCGTGTGGCCCATTTCGACAGCGCAACGGCCAGCTTGATCGCAACGACAGAGATAACCGGCAGCGTGCGCGTGTCGCGCAGGTGCATCAGGATGTCGGCGGGCAGGGCGTTTGTCTGTGTCATGGGAAATCTCCTTTGGTTTTTCCATGAATTGTGATGTATTGTATTGACACAATTTGGTGTTATTGCCATGGTTATTGATACAAAAGCGGGTACAAAGAATCTATGGAAATATTGTAATGGATACAATTTGGCCTGAGGGGCTGCCTTCCGGCGCCGGTCCCAAGTACAAAGCCGTTGCCCAGATCATCCGCGACGCGGTGTCAGGCGGCGCGCTGACCCAAGGCGCACGGCTTCCGCCTGTTCGCGATCTTGCGTGGCAGCTCAAGATCACGCCGGGCACGGTTGCACGGGCCTATACAATCCTGACCGACGAGGGGCTGCTGAACGCCGAAGTCGGGCGCGGCACTTTCGTGGCACCCCCCGTGGACTTGGAAGCAGCCTATGCCCCGCCCATCGAGATCGACAGCGCCGCTCACAATCGTGAGGCGCAAAGCTGGCGCGTCAATATGGTGTCTCCGCATCTGCCCAGCGTTGGGCAAGCACATCTGATCCGCACTCTGCTGGCCGATATCGCCCGCGATCCGCCCTCGGGCATGATGCACTACCCCGACCGCACCAACGCGCGGCCCGCCCGCGAGGCCGTGGTGACTTGGCTGGCCGCGGCCCAGTTGGGACATATGGATCAGGGCGACGTGGTTCTGGCCAACGGCGGGCAAAGCGCGATCCTGCTGTTGATGCAGGCCCTGCTGAAGGGGCGCAAACCCGTGGTGCTGGTTGAGGAACTATCCTATCCCGGTTTCCGCCGTGCCGCGGAACTGGTGCGTGCCGATGTCGTGCCGGTGGCGATGGACGCGCACGGGGTCATCCCCGAGGCATTGGCCCGCGCCGCTGCCGCCCATGACGCGCAGGTGTTCTGCACCTCGCCCGAGGTCCACAATCCGACCTGCCTGTTCACGCCGCTGGAGCGCCGCCTGGAATTGGTCGAGGTGGCACGAGCGCACGATCTGCAAATCATCGACGACGATTGCTATCAGATCGCCGCAGCACGCGCGCCGTCCTACCGAATGCTGGCTCCGGAACGCGGCTGGTACGTCTCGTCGATCTCGAAATCGCTGACACCTGCGCTGCGTGTGGGGGCGGCAATTGCGCCCCATGGCAAAGCGGCCCCGCTGCGCCGCGCTGCGGAACATGCGTTTTTTGGTCTGCCGACGCCGATCCTTGATCTGACGGCGGCCTTGCTCGCCCATCCGCAACTGGCCACATTGACGGGACAGGTGCAGGCGGGGATTAACCAGTACGTTCAGTCGGCGGTGAATATTCTGGGCGGCTACGACGTGCGCTGGCGCGAGAATGTACCGTTCCTGTGGTTACCGCTGCCCGAGGGCTGGCGCGCCACCGCATTCTGTCAGGCCGCCGAGGCTCAGGGCGTACAAGTGCGCGCAGGCGAGGAATACGCAGGCCGCGAGGCGCGCAGCCCCCATGCGATCCGCTTTGCCATCAACGCAGGTGTGCAGTTGGACACCTTTGAGGCGGCGGTTGTTCGATTGCGGGTGCTGCTGGACAATCCGCCGGAACAGATCAATGTCTGAATATGGGGTATAATAATACCTTATTTGCAAGGCATTGAATCGCAATGGTTTTAAAAGGTTGGTGCCGCTTGACCGCCCGTGCGCGTGCTATATAACCCGCCCATCGCATACTAGGGTCACGTCCCGCGTGCCCCGCAACAGCAAACAGGAAACTCCTGCAATGAAAACCTTTACCGCAACACCTGCGGACATCGACAAGAAATGGATCCTGATCGACGCCGAAGGCATCGTTCTGGGCCGTCTTGCCTCGATCGTCGCAACCCGCCTGCGCGGCAAGCACAAGCCATCGTTCACACCGCACATGGACATGGGCGACAACGTGATCATCATCAACGCTGAAAAAGTGCAGCTGACCGGCAAGAAGCGTCAGGAAGAGCACTTTTGGCACACCGGCCACCCCGGTGGAATCAAGTCGCGCACCAAAGAGGAGATCCTCGAAGGTGCACACCCCGAGCGTGTGGTCACTCTGGCCGTCAAGCGGATGCTTCCCGGCAACCGTCTGAGCCGTCAGGTCATGACCAACCTGCGCGTCTATGCTGGCGGCGAACACCCGCACGAAGCGCAAAACCCCGAAGTTCTCGACGTAAAGTCGATGAACAAGAAAAACACGCGGAGCGCATGAGCATGGCCGACGAAATCAACACACTCGAAGACCTGCAAGCCGCAGTGACCGAAAACGTCGGTGGCGTGCAAGGCACTCAGACAGACCTGACCCCGCGCGAGCCCGTCCGTGACGAGCTTGGCCGGTCCTATGCCACAGGCAAACGCAAAGATGCGGTTGCCCGCGTCTGGATCAAACCCGGTTCGGGCAAGGTCACTGTGAATGGCAAAGAGATGAAGATCTACTTTGCCCGTCCGGTTCTGCAGATGATTCTGGCACAGCCTTTTACCATTGCCGGTGTCGAAGGCGAATTTGACGTGGTTGCCACGGTCAAAGGCGGCGGTCTGTCCGGTCAGGCCGGTGCAGTCAAGCACGGCGTGTCCAAAGCACTGCAACTCTATGATCCCTCCTTGCGCGGCGCCCTGAAAGCCGCAGGCTTCCTGACACGCGACAGCCGTGTCGTGGAACGTAAGAAATACGGCAAGGCCAAAGCCCGTAAGAGCTTCCAGTTCTCGAAGCGTTAATTCGTTTCATTCGGACGAAAATTGGAAAAACCCGCGCCGGATCGGTGCGGGTTTTTTGTGTCTGGATGTTTAGGTACAAAAAGGCGCGAAATCTGTACGTGGATCACGCGCCTTTTGCCGTCATGCCGGATGGCTGGCGTCAGCCGCCGAATTGATAGGCCACGGTAAAGCCCAAAAGCCCGCCGCCAAGAAGGGTTCTTATCGTCATGACAGCACTTTCAGTGAAAGGTTCTGGCTGGTCTGGAGGAACTGGCTGGGACGAATAAGTGGTTGAGTGTTTCACCAAGGTATTGCTTGGCGGTCTGCAACGCGAAAGAGCCCGCGCAAGCTTTTCCAAGGCGGTGATCGGCAAGGGTGCGAAAATCTTGTACGTTCAAGCGGGTTTTATGTACCAATCGTCAAAGCGCGAGACATCTTCCAAAGCGCGTGTGTACCCTTTCGAGGTCAGAAGGGCATGGATGTCTTGGCGTTGGGGGGCAAAGTTGTGCTCGACGCTCATCACACGAAACGACCAGCGGTCGAAATCAACGGCGTTCAGGATATCGAACTCGCTGCCTTCGGTGTCGACGGAGATATAGTCGATGACATCAGGCGCGCCGTGTTCTGCCAACAGATCGTTCAGCGAAATGGTGGTCACGTCATAGGAGGTGCCGCGCAGCTTTCGCGAACTGGAGACAAAGCTGGAGATCGCCGAGTTCTCGCCGCGCGGCGCTTCGGTGAACTGCAAGGTTTCGCCCGACGCGCGCCAGACACAGCGTTTTTCAATCGTGCAATTTCGGTTCGCTGCAAGATCGGCCTGCCAGTTGCGCGCAGGTTCTGCCAGAATACCTATCCAGTCGAAGGCATTTTCCAGCAGCCAGGTGTTGTTCAACTCGACGCCATTGGTGGCCCCGAATTCGACGAAAACCTACCGCGTTTAAAGTCCAGGTGCGACAGGGCGAACAGGTCCTGACGCAGTTGCGATTTTGATTTGTCCAGAAGATCGACACAGCGGCTGCGGTGTTCGGGTGATGTCGCCTTGATGAACTCCAGATCGAAATATCCGGGTTCACGGGCTTTGAGATCGCGCAGCCGGTCTTTGCGGGTGATGGTCGCGTTTGAAAAAATATTTGGCATCGGGAATTCACTCAATAGTGCAACTCCCTGAAATTCATAGGTGACGCTCGTTAACGCATCAAGCCTTAACTGTCCGGCGCTACCAAGCCAAGGCCGCGCAGGTAGATGCCGATGCCGCTTTCCAGCAGGTCTTCGGGCGGGAAGGGGCTGGCGCGGCCGGGGCTGTTGCGGGCGAAAAGTTCGACGACGCCGTGGCTCATTGCCCAGATGTGGGCGCTGAACATCGACGCGGGCGGGCGTTTGTCTGCAGGAATATGTTGCGATAGGTCGCCTGCGGCCTTTTCCAACACATTGTTGGCACGATTTGCGGCGGCGGCCAGTTCCGGCGTGCGGTTGATCGAAATGCCGCTTTCGAACATCGAGATGTAATGGCCTGGGTGTTTGCGCGCAAAGGCCAGATAGGCGCGGCCCGTCGCCTCGAACGCGGCCAAAGCCGAGGGCTGACCGGACTGATAGGCATATTCCATCAGGTCGGAAAACATCTCGTAGCCCTGCAGTGCCGCTTCGGCGATCAGATCATCGCGGCCCTCAAAATGCCGGTAGACGGCTGCCGGTGTCACCCCCGCCTGTTTGGCGGCTTCCGACAAGGTAAAGCCGGTCGGGCCCTTGGCCTC
>JAGXHE010000074.1 GCA_024636445.1 Sulfitobacter sp. | reverse complement strand
TCTTGCTGAACCTTGCGGGGCTTTCGTGTGCAGCACTTGGGCAGAATTCCGAGGCGCTGAGGTTTTTCACCCAACTGGTCAATGCCGTACCAAATGACCCCACCGGACGTCAGAACCGTATCCAGACCCTCTTGGCGATGGGCGACACCAAACGCGCACGGGCGGATCTTGCAACGGCGTTGTCAAGCTGGCCGCAACACCCGGCGCTGCTGCAACTGAACGTCAACGCACAGATTGCGGCAGCGGATTATGCAGCCGCCCGCGACGCTGTCGATGCAGCCATCAAGGTGTCACCGACTTCGGCGGCCTTGTTTGCCTTGCGCGCGCGCATCGCTCTGGCCGCTGACAATAGCGCAAACGCCACCACCGATCTTGAGATGGCAACACAGCTTGCCCCGAATAACGCAGACTTTCGGCTGCAATACGCGGAACTGTTGGTGGAGCGTGCCGAATTCGACGCGGCACGCAGCAATCTCGATCTTGGTTTGCGTCACGCACCGAACCACATTGGCCTGACGTTGCTAGACGGGCGCCTGAACAGCGCAATGGGCCAAACCGAGGCGGCGATTGCAGCCTATCGCAGGGTTCTGGATCACTTCGACGGACATCCCATCGCACTGAACGCCCTTGCCTATCTGGTGGATGCGACGCAGGCCGCAGACCTTCTGGAACCGCTGAAAACAGCGGCAGATGCCGAAAAACGCGGCAGCCCGACACATATTTTGCTGACCTTCGCACTGGCGCGGGTCGAGCGCACACTGAACACTGCGCAGGCGTCAGAACGGCTGACCACCGGCAATCGGCTGGCGGCCAAGGCGATGCCATACGACCCCAAAATAGAGGCCGCCGAGCATGACAGGATTCTGACGCTCAGCGATGCGCTGGAAACTGCTGAACGTGCAACCGGCAAGCCGACCCCTGTGTTCGTGGTCGGCCTGATCCGGTCCGGGACCTCGCTCTGCGAACAGGTTCTGTCGGCACATCCCGCCATCGCCGGGCTGGGCGAGTTGAACCATATGGGCGAGGCTGTCCGCGCGGCCTTGCATGGTGAGACCTCGGACACCGATCTGCCCGAGGCCTATCTGCGCGCTTTGCCAGCCCTGCCGGATGGCACCGCCGCGTTCGTGGACAAGATGCCCGAGAACTTCCGCTTTGTCGGGCCGATCCTGCGGGCATTTCCAGATGCGGTGATCATTGAAATGCAGCGCGACCCGCGCGATGTGGCCCTGTCGATGTGGGAAAATCTGTTTCCCACGACCGCCCACGCCTACTCCAACGATTTCACCCGAATGGCGCTGCATATGAACCACTATGCCCGCGTCATGTCAGATTGGCGTGCACGGTACGAAGGGCGTATTCATTCTGTGCAATACAGCGATCTGGTTGCGGACATCGACGGCACCAGCCGGCGTCTGGCGGATCTTTGCGGGGTTGCATGGGACAGAGCCATGACGTCACCACAAGACGTTGTGCGCCCGGTATTGACGGCCAGCATCCATCAGGTCCGAGCGCCTGTTCACAGCAAATCCCTGGGACGGTGGCAGGGGCAATCTGATCTGCTGAAGCCTTTGACCGACGCCCTTGATCCCGACCTGTGGGGCACCCTCTAGGCTTTCCGCTCATTGGTTTGCAACTCGACCCAAAGCCGCGCAAACTGCACGCAGCATTGACCTATTGGAACCCGCTCGCATGATCCGCCATTTCCTGCCTGTCTTCGCCCTGCTGCTGGGGTCTTCGTTTCTATTGTTCGCGGGGGGGATCAACGGGCTGATCCTGCCGGTGCGCGGCAGCGCCGAGGGGTTCTCGGCCATTTCACTGGGACTGCTGGGCACCGGCTGGGCCGTGGGCTATATGGCAGGCTGCGTGCAGACACCACGACTGGTGGCGAACGTGGGTCATGTGCGCGCCTTTGGCGCAATGGCGGCGATTGCGGCGGTGTCGATGCTGGGGTCGGCCATCATGGTCACACCCTGGACGTGGATCGTGCTGCGCGGCGTTTGCGGCTTTTGTTTTGCGGGCGCTGCGATGATCGTCGAAAGCTGGCTGAGCGATCAGGCCGCCCCCGATCAGCGCGGGCGCATTTTCGGCGTCTATACGATGGTCAACCTCGGCGCTGTCACCGCAGGGCAGATGACGCTGACACTGGGCGATACATCCGGCTTTCTGTTCTTTGCGGTCGGCGCGATCTTTTACTGCCTCGCGCTGGTCCCCACCGCCCTGTCGTCAAGCTCCAACCCCGCGCCACTGGTCGCGGCAAAGCTCGACCTTGGCACACTTTGGCGCAACTCACCGGTGGCGGTGTTCGCGGTCTTCTGGGTGGGCGTCAGCAATTCGGCCTTTGGCGCGCTGGCACCGGTCTATGCCGAGCGTACGGGGCTGGTGCTGGCAGCGGTGGCCTTCTTTACCTCGCTGCCGATCCTTGCCGGTGCGCTGGCGCAAATCCCCGTGGGCATCCTCAGCGACCGGATGGACCGGCGCAAGGTGCTGGTGGGCATCGCCCTTGCCGCGTTGATCGCCGACATCCTGTTCATCACGATTGCACCGCAGGGGCGCATCCCCAACTTCATCCTCGCCGCGATTCTCGGCGGGTCGATCTTTGCGATGTATCCAGTGATCGTGGCCCACGCCAACGACCACGCGGCCCCCGGCACGTCGATCCAGATCTCGGGTGGTTTGCTGCTGCTGTATGGCGGCGGCGGCATCATCGGGCCGCTGGTCGCGGGCTGGGCGATGTATGCCTTTGCGGACCGGGCGTTGTTCATGGTCACGGCAGGCGCGCACGTGCTGGTCATCGCCTATACGCTCTGGCGCATCTCGCAGCGCGTCGCGGTGGACGAGGCAGACAAGACCGCGTTTCAGGCGGCACCCGGCGGACGGGGCAGCACGCCGCAGACCGCTGCACTCGGAGCGTCAGAGGCCGAAGTTCAGGCCGAAGCGGAGAGCGCAGCCGCACTTTGATAGACATGACCCGCCACGAAAAAGGCGCGCAAGCTGTTGCCCGCGCGCCCATGAATGGCATGATGGTGAAATTCGTTATTTCACCGTGATCCGACCGTCGGTGACAGGCGTGAACGGCCCCTGAGCCGCCAGATACTCGGCCGTGACATCCGCCACATCGGGCCCGAAGTCATAGGCATTTTCGGCATCGACGAACATCTGATAGCCGTCACCGCCATTGCGGACGTAGTTGTTGGACACAACGCCATAGGTCTTGCCGGGATCAATCGGAGCACCACCGACCATCACGTCTGACACCCGCTCGCCCACAGGCTTCGAAGCATCAAACGCGTAGGTCAGACCCGCCACCTGGGCAAACCGTCCTGCGCCCTCTTCGATCTGGCTCACGCCGTTTTCCAGCGCTTCGACGACCGTGGCACCGGTCACCTGAAACGTCGACAGCGTGTTCTGGAACGGCAGCACTGTCAGCACTTCGCCCATGGTGACCGGACCTGCATCAATCGACGCACGGATGCCGCCGCCGTTCTGAATGGCGATCTCGACGCCCTGATCCTTGACCCGCGCCAGCATCGCGTCGGCGATCAGTGACCCCATCGAACATTCCATCGCACGGCAAGTGTCGCGGTCGCCCCCGATCGGCGCAGACGCCTCTGCCACCACACGGGTGCGGATTTCCTCCAGCGGCTTGGCCGCTTCGGCGATGCGCGCCACGGTCTCTTCGTCTTCGGCCACTGAGGCGTCGATCAGGATCGGCTCGCCCTTGGCTTCGGTCACGCGGCCCGCGTCGTCAAAGGTCACGTTTAGCTCGCCCAGATATTTGCCGTAGGCATAGGCCTGCACGATCGCAGTATTGCCAACCATCGTGGGATAGGGGCCTTCGGCGTTTTCGTCGGTATTGCTGAGCAGCGTGTTCGAGTGGCCACCAACGATCACATCGACCCCAGTGGTGTTTTCCGCAACACGCTGATCGACCCCGTAGCCCGAGTGCGACAGCACGATGATCTTGGTCACACCCGCCTCTGTCAGCTTATCAACTTCGCCCTGAACCGCTTCCGAAGGATCGGAAAAGGTCACGTTGGGGCCGGGGCTGGCCAGTTCGTGCGTATCCTCAGGAGTCAGACCGATCAGACCTATCTTTTCGCCGCCGCGTTCGATCACCGTGGATTTCGCCAGCTTGTCCGCCAAAAGCGGTTCGGCCGAGACGTCGGCGTTCGACATCAGGATGGGAAAGTTGATTGCATCGACAAAGCCTGCCAGCACTTCCGGACCATCATCGAATTCGTGGTTGCCCACGGTCATCGCGTCATAGCCCAGCTTGTTCATCATCTCGGCGGCCAGCTTGCCCTTGTAATAGGTGTAGAACAGCGTGCCCTGAAACTGGTCACCGCCATCGACGAGAATGGCATTTTTCGACCGCGCCTTGGCGTCCTTGATCGCGTTCACCAGACGTGCGGTGCCGCCAAAGCATTCACCGGCCGTGTTGTCTTCGGCGCTGCACCCGCTGTCGTATTGGCTGATCGGTTCGAACCGTGCGTGGAAATCGTTGGTGTGCAGGATGGTCAGCGAATAATCCGCCATTGCAGTCCCTGCGGTCAGCGCGATGGCCGCCGCCGTCTGTGTCAGACGCATAAACATGTCAGGTCCCCCTATAAGTTGTATTGGTATTGCAAATACTCTGGCGCTGCTCTGAATAAGAGTCAAAACCGTTGTCGTCGAACCGGCGGATTGACGTATAGGCAGCCATGTTCGCTTGACCACAGCTTGGGCACGCGGCATCAGTGCACCATGCTGATCTTGAAAATATTCCGTGCCGATGAATGGCAATCGCTGCGCAGTCAGGGTGAAACTCCGGGCGCGCCTATCGACGTCTCTGACGGTTATGTGCATTTCTCGACGCCCGAACAGGCCGCCGAGACTGCGGCCAAGCATTTCGCAGGCGAACAAGACCTGTGGCTGCTGGGCCTCGAGGCCGATGATCTGGGCGAAAAACTGGTGTGGGAGCCATCGCGCGGCGGTGCGCTGTTTCCGCATCTGTACCGGCCGTTGAAACTGGACGACGTGGCATGGGCACAACCGCTGCCCCTGCAAGGCGGCGTTCACCAATTCCCGGCGGGTATCCTATGACCGTGCACACGCCCGACACCGACACCTACATCGACCCCGAGCGCGCCCGGTTCGACGCTTTCAAGGACCTTCCCCGCGATCACCCCATCGAAATGCTCAATCTCGTGCGCTTTCGCGAAAAGGCCGACTATCCCGACGATCATCCGCTCGCGGGCGAGGGTCTGAGCGGCGCGCAGGCCTATGCCAACTACGGGCGCGATTCCGGCCCCGTCGTGGCGCGGCTGGGCGGCAGCATAATCTGGCGCGGCACATTCCAGACCACGTTGATCGGCCCCGCGGACGAGCAGTGGGATGCCTGCTTTATCGCGCGCTATCCCGACGCAAAGGCATTTCTCGCGATGGTCACCGACCCCGACTACAAACAGGCCGTGATCCACCGGCAGGCAGCGGTCCTGACATCGCGCCTGATCCGCACATCGCCCGCCAAAGTTGGCGCGACCTTCGGATGAAACGCAGCATCGAGAAACTGGGCCTTGCCGCCCTGCGCCGGATCGACCCCGAAATGGCGCATGGTCTGGCACTAAGGGCACTGCACACGCCCTTCGCAGCACTGCCGGGTCCGGTAACTTCACCCCGCCTGACCACGCACATCGCGGGGCTGACGCTGAACAATCCGATCGGACTCGCGGCGGGCTTTGACAAGAACGCCACCGCAATCCGCCCGCTGACCCGCGCGGGCTTCGGCTTTATCGAAGTGGGTGCCGCGACGCCCCTGCCCCAGCCGGGCAATGCCAGACCACGCCTCTTCCGACTGACCGAAGACGCCGCCGCGATCAACCGCTTCGGGTTCAACAACGATGGTGCCGAGGCCATCGTGACGCGTCTGGCGCGTGCACACCGAACGATCCCCGTGGGCCTGAACCTCGGCGCCAACAAGGACAGCGCCAACCGCGCCGACGACTTCGCCCGCGTACTGCAAGCCGCAAGGGACCACATCGACTTTGCCACCGTCAACGTCTCGTCGCCCAACACCGAAAAGCTGCGCGACCTGCAAGGACCGATGGCGCTGGCCGCCCTGCTCGACGGGGTGATGCAGGTGCGCGGAACCGTGCCCGTGTTCCTGAAAATAGCACCCGACCTCACCGATCAGGATCTGGCCGACATCGCAAAGGTCGCCAAAGACGCCGGGGTTGCCGCGATCATCGCCACCAACACCACGCTTGACCGCACCGGATTGCGCAGCGCCCATGCAGGCGAGGCCGGTGGCCTCTCCGGCGCGCCGCTCTTCGAGAAATCCACGCGTACGCTGGCCCGCCTGCACAGCCTGACCGACATCCCGCTGATCGGCGTCGGTGGCATCGGCTCGGCGCGCGACGCCTATGCCAAGATCCGCGCCGGCGCCTCGGCGGTGCAACTCTACACCGGCCTCGTCTACGGCGGCCTCAGCCTCGCCGCGCGCATCGCCCAAGGTCTCGACGTGCTGCTGCAACAAGACGGCCACGGCTCGGTCGCCGAAGCGGTGGGCACCAAAACCAAAGACTGGCTCTGACGCCGATTTCTTTTGGCCCCAAATATCCCCGGGGGAAAGGCCGCAGGCCTTGGGGGCTGGCCCCCAAACGCTTACGCCGCCCCGCGCTCCAACGCCGGATACCGCAGGCCCAGCGTCACACCCCGCGCAGCAAAGCTGACCAGCAGCGAAAACCACAGCCCGTGGTTGCCCATCAGCGGGACAGCCACCACGGCAACAGCCACATAGACCGCAAAGCTCACCAGCATCATGTTGCGCATGTCGGCGCCGCGCGTGGCGCCGATGAATATCCCGTCCAGCATCCACGCGGCACAGCCCACAATGGGTGCCGCCACCATCCACGGCAGATAGGTGCGCGCCCCTTCGCGCACTGCTTCATCCTTGGCCATCACGTCGATCAGCCAGGGCCCCGCCAGCGCAAAGGCCAGTGCCAGCACCACGCAAGACCCCGCCCCCCAGCCGGATGTCAGCAGCGCCGAGCGGCGCACACGTTCGGGCGCGTGCCGCCCGTAGGCCCGCGCAATCAGCGTCTCGGCGGCAAAGGCAAAGCCGTCCATCGCATGCGCGGTCACGTACATGAACTGCACCAGCACCTCGTTCGCGGCCAGCGTCACGTCGCCAAACCCTGCACCCATGAACACGAAGGACGTGAAAATCGTCATCAACAACGCCGAGCGGATCAATATGTCGGTGTTGATCAGCGCCATGCGGATCAGCGCCACACGGTCGAACACCCGCGTCCAGTCACGCCAATCGGGCCGCAAAAATGCGTCGCGGCACAGGTACAGGCCCATGCCTGCGCCAATCGTCTCGGCGATCACCGTGGCAAAGGCCACGCCGCCCACGCCCCAGCCAAGCCCCAGCACGAACCACAGGTCCAGCAGGATGTTGGTGCCGTTCATCACCAGCTGCATCCAGAACACACCCGACGTGCGCTCCATCGCGATCAGCCAGCCGGTCAGCGCAAAGACCGCGATGGCAAAAGGCGCAGACCAGATGCGGATGCTCAGATAGGTCCACGCCAGCCCCTCGACCTCGTCCGAGGCCGGAGCGAGCGCAAATGCCCCCCAGAACAGCAGCGGTTGCAGCACGATCAGCGCCAATCCGCCGCCGCCCGCGATCAGCAGCGCGCGGGTCAGCAGGGCCGATACTTCGGCGCTGTCGCCCGCCCCTTCGGCCTGACCGACAAGGCCGACGGTGCCCATGCGCAGAAACCCGAAAATCCAGTAGATCGTGGTCAAGATGATCGCGCCCAGAGCCACAGCGCCAATCGGGGCCGCTTCGCCCAACTGCCCCACGACGCCCACATCGACCGCGCCCAGGATCGGCACGGTCGCGTTGCTCAGAACAATGGGAAGTGCGACGGCCAGCACGCGACGATGGGTAATCGGCGCCTGCGGCACGTCCGCGATCGCCGCATGCAGGTTGGCTTCAGTCACGCTTTTGCGGCATCAGGAAATGGCCGGTCGCCTGTGCAAACAGGCGCGTGTGGTCGTCCTGCCATGCCTCGACATGAACCGACGCATAACGCCTGCCCGCCCTGCTGATCCGCGCCCGCGCATAGGAATCACGTGGCAGGCCGGACCGCAGGTAATCGACGGTAAAGTCGATGGTCTTGGGCAGACGCGGCACCTCGCCCTGATCCAGACGGTCCAGATCAAGCTCGCCGGTTTCCAGACGCTCCCACAGATAGTGCCGCGACAGTGTCATCACGGCAGTCACTTCAAGAAACGCAGCCGTCACACCACCATGTATCGCAGGCAAAAACGGGTTGCCGATCAGCTTTTCCTGAAACGGCAGTATCGCGGTCAGCTCGTCACCGCGACGGTCGAAATCGACTCCCAGATAGGCGATGTAGGGCACGCTCAGCGCCAGTGCGTTCAACGAGACGTCCCAGCGATGGCGCAGCGCCTGCTCTTCCTGCACCGATCCGCGTTTGCGTTTGGCCGATGTCATATACTGCCCTCCACCGTAAAAGCGCCGGTGGCGGTGGCGACCGGATTGTCCGTGTCGCTGTCAACTGCGGTGACGCGCACAAAGGCCACGGAGCGGGTCATGTGATAGCAGGTCGCCGTCGCCGTGATCGTATCGCCCGGCTTGGCCGACCGCATATAGTCGATGCGCAGATCAATCGTCGCGGTCCCGGCTGGCCCCGTCGGATGGCACATCACCGCGGCCCCGCTGCAGGTGTCCATCAACGCCGACACGGCCCCGCCGTGGATTACGCCGGTCGCGGGATTGCCCACCAGCTTTTTGTCGTAGGGCATCGAAATCACCGAAACGCCGTCTTCCAGCGTCAACAGTTCCAGCCCCAGATCACGCGCATGCGGTATTGCCTGGATGAATTGCCGCGCGATATTGACCTTGTCCATCATCTGCTCTCCGCTATCCTTAAGACTTCATAAGGTGAGCACGCCCTGCGCGTCAAACCACAAGAGAGCCTGTTGCGCTTCTTGGCACCGCGCCTTAATTTGCACCCCGACGCGCGAGGAAGAGCCCCCATGAGTGACGACCGTCTGACATTCAAAGAAATGTGTACCAGGTTCGACGTGACGCCTCGCACGTTGCGCTATTACGAATATATCGAGCTGCTGCAGCCCGACCGCGAAGGGCGTGCACGCTACTATGGTCCGCGCGAACGTGCCCGGATGAAGCTGATTCTCAAGGGTCGCAAGTTCGGCTTTCAGCTTGAAGACATCCGCCAGTGGCTGCTGATCTACGAACGCGAGGGCACCCATGCCCAGTGGAACAAGTGGATCGACATGGCTGACGGGCAAATCAAGGAATTGACCGAACAACGCGCGCAGCTTGACGATGCTCTGACCGAGCTCAAGCAATTGCGCCGCGAGATCGGCCAGGAGCTGGGCCGCCCGGCCACACAAGCCAACGACGCCTGACCAAAGACGCCGGAACACGCCGACTTTCCTGAAAATCGTTATTTTTCGTCTGTAGCGGGAATTTTCCCTGCAGGCTAACGGGTTGACGTAAAATCAACCTGGGTAAGGCAATATTGTGACGTGACGTCCAGCTTACGTTAACGTCAACTAGTGTTGTATGGTCCGGCCAACCCACCCATTTGACCCCTAGATACGACACGTAAAACTGATGCGAGATGATGTAATGGACCATAAAACAATGACCATCCGCGAGATGTGCGACACCTACGAGGTGACCCCGCGCACGCTGCGGTTCTACGAAGCCAAGGAACTGCTGTTCCCGATCCGCGAAGGCCAGAAGCGGCTGTTCACCAAACGCGACCGCGCCCGTCTCAAGCTGATCCTGCGCGGCAAACGCTTTGGTTTCAGCCTGGAGGAAATCCGCCAGCTTCTGGACATGTACGACATGGGCGACCAGCAGCACACGCAGCTGGCCAGCACCTACGAGATCGCCAAGCAACGCCTGAACGACATGATCGCGCAACGCGACGAGTTGAACGAGGCGATCGACGATCTGAAGACCCAAATCAAATGGGGCGAAAAGATGCTTGCCTCGATGAACAGCGCGCCAAAAGCCGCCCAGTAATACCTATTCCGGTAAAGCCCAACAACGACGACCTGTAGAGAGACTTTATATGCCCAGCTACACCGCCCCCACCAAAGACCTGCAATTCGTTCTGCACAACCTGCTGAACGTCACCAAAAGCGACATTCCGGGATACGATGAACTCGAACCCGATTTCACCTCCGCGATCCTCGAAGAAGCGGGCAAGCTGACATCCTCGGTTCTGGCCCCGCTGAATGCCGTGGGCGACAAGGAAGGCTGCCGTCTGGAAAACGGCATCGTCTATACGCCCAAAGGGTTTAAGGAAGCCTTTGCGCAGGTCAAGGAGGGCGGCTGGACCGGTCTGGACATGCCCGAGCAATACGGCGGCCAGAACATGCCCGCTGTCATGGGCTTGGCGGTGGGCGAGATGTTCTCGGCGGCCAATCAGGCGTTCACCATGTATCAGGGCCTGACCCACGGGGCGGCCTCGGCCATTCTCGCACACGGAACCGACGCGCAGAAGGACACCTATCTGCCGAAAATGGTCAGCTGCGACTGGACCGGCACGATGAACCTGACCGAACCGCATTGTGGTACAGATCTGGGCATGATGCGTACCAAAGCCGAACCGCAGGACGATGGCAGCTATAAACTGACCGGCCAGAAAATCTTTATCTCGTCGGGCGAGCACGACATGGCCGACAACATCATCCATCTGGTTCTGGCCAAGATCGTCGGCGGCCCCGAAGGCATCAAGGGCGTGTCGCTGTTCATCGTGCCGAAGTTCATCGTGAAGGAAGACGGCAGCCTTGGTGACCGCAACGGTGTCACCGTCGGCAAGATCGAAGAGAAGATGGGCATTCACGGCAACTCGACCTGCGTGATGAACTACGACGGTGCCACCGGCTACTTGCTGGGCGACGCGCACAAAGGCATGCGGGCGATGTTCACCATGATGAACGAAGCGCGTCTGGGCGTCGGCATGCAAGGCCTCGCACAGGCCGACGTGGCCTATCAGAACGCACTGGACTACGCCAAGGACCGCCTGCAGGGCCGCGCCGTGACCGGTGTCGAAAACCCCGATGGCCCCGCCGATCCGCTGATCGTGCACCCCGACATCCGCCGCAGCCTGATGGACCAGAAAAGCTTTGTCGAAGGTGCCCGCGCCTTTATCCTGTGGGGCGCCTCGCTGATCGACGCGGCACACCGCTCGCACGACAAGGACGCCGACGGTCTGGTGTCGCTGATGACGCCGGTGATCAAGGGTTTTCTGACCGATCAGGGCTATGACATGACGATCAAGGCCCAGCAGGTCTACGGCGGCCACGGCTATATCGAGGAATGGGGCATGTCCCAGTTCACCCGCGACGCCCGCATCGCCCAGATCTACGAAGGCGCCAACGGCGTACAGGCGCTGGATCTGGTCGGTCGCAAGCTGGCGCAGGACGGTGGCAAACACGTCATGGCCTTCTTTGATCTGGTGAAAAACTTCATCAAGGAAAACGCAGGTCAGGACGAGGCCTTTGACAAAGGTTACCTTGATCCACTGAAAGCCGCCTCCAAGGATTTGCAGGCTGCCAGCATGTATTTCATGCAGAACGGCGTGAAGAATCCCAACCACGCATTGTCGGGATCGAACGACTTCATGCACATGTTCGGCCACGTCTGCCTGGGCCTGATGTGGGCCCGTATGGGCAAGGCGTCGATGGACGCACTGGCCGGGGGCGCATCCGACACCACGTTCTACGAGACAAAGCTGGCGACAGGCCGCTACTACATGGCACGCCAACTGCCCGCGACCGCCCTGCACCTGACACGCATCCAATCAGGCGCGGACACGGTCATGGCGCTGGATGCGGCCAACTTCTGAAACACCTGCCGGATGCGCCTGAGGCGCGTCCGGTTCGCCAAGGGAGCCAGTCATGCCCAAACGCTTTCGCCTCACCCGCCGCTTTCCCGTCGCCATGACGGAAGACGGCTATCGTCGCCTCAAGAAGTTCTCCTCAGAGGCAGGGCTGGACGAGGGCGAGGCGCTGTCTTTCCTGTTCGAGAATTTCGACAGCGTCACGGATGCGGAAAACCTGGGCCACCGGCTGCGCCTGTTCAATTCCGACCTCGACGAACGCAAGCGCTGAGGTTGATGTCTTGGGGAGGACGCGATGACACAGGACCATTTGCACAACATGGCCCCTGCGGGAGCCTCCGGCGGGAGTTTGTCTGGCAAGATGAAGGGGCTTTCGCGCTCAAGATTCACCCCGCTGCCCGAGACCCAATCGGGATTGACCCATACGGCCCGGCCAGCGAGGCTTCACCTTGCACGCGGCGCAACTCTCCAGTCTGCCGCGCGGGATCACTTTGCGGCAATCAGGGTTAAAAATGACTGAATCGTTCCCACCTTCATCTTGCAAAATAAACTCCACGGGGGTCCGGGGGTGTGAAACACCCGGTCCGACAAAAGATACACGCGCCTTGGGAGGGGCCTGAACACATGACGATGCAACTTCACTGCTTTGGCGAATCCGGTAACAGCTACAAGGCGGCCCTGCCGCTGGCGCTGTCAGGTCTGGACTGGACGCCGGTCAAGGTCGACTTCTTCGGCGGCGCCACCCGCGCACAGGAATTTCGCAGTCTCAACCCGATGGGCGAAGCGCCGCTGCTGATCGACGGCGACATGCACATCAGCCAATCCGGCGCGATCCAGCAATATATCACTGATCAATCCGGCAAGTTCGGCGGTGAGGGGCCTCAGAAATACGACGTGCTGCGCTGGGTTCTGTTCGACAATCACAAGCTCAGCTCGATGGCGGGGCTGACCCGATTTCTGATGAACTTCGTGGCCGAGGACAAACGCCCTCAGGCGGTGATCGACTTCAACCTCGGTCGCTTGCAGGCCGCTTACAAGACGCTCGACGATCATCTGGCGTCGCGCGACTGGATCGTGGGCGACGCGGCAACCAACGCCGACTTTTCGTGCTGCGGCTACCTGTTTTACCCCGAGCCCTTCGGCTTTGACCGCAAGGCCCATGACAACATCAACCGCTGGCTGGGCAACATCGAAGGCCTGCCCGGCTGGAAACACCCCTATGACCTTATGCCCGGCAGCCCAGCTGACCGCGCCTGACCGATCCTGAACTCGAAAGGACATCTCGATGACCGATGCATATATCTACGACGCCCTGCGCACCCCGCGTGGCAAAGGCCGCAAGGACGGCGCGCTGCACGAGGTGACGTCGCTGCGCCTGTCGGCGCTGACGCTGAACGCGCTGAAAGAGCGCAACAATCTGGACGGACATGCCGTCGAAGACGTGATCTGGGGCAACGTCACGCAAGTGATGGAACAGGGCGGCTGCCTTGCGCGCTCTGCCGTGCTCGCGTCCGATCTCGACCAGTCGATCCCCGGTCTTGCCATCAACCGGTTTTGCGCCAGTGGCATGGAGGCCGTCAATCTGGCCGCCAACCAGGTCAAGGGCGGGGCCGGCATGGCCTATATCGCCGGTGGCGTCGAAATGATGGGCCGCGTGCCGATGGGCAGCGACGGTGCCGCGATTGCCGCCGATCCGTCGGTTGCGATGGACACCTATTTCGTGCCGCAAGGCATCAGCGCCGACATTATCGCCACCCAATACGGCCACAGCCGTGACGACGCCGACGCGCTGGCGGTGGCCTCGCAGCAACGGGCGAAAAAGG
This sequence comes from Sulfitobacter sp., assembly GCA_024636445.1. Classification (GTDB taxonomy): domain Bacteria; phylum Pseudomonadota; class Alphaproteobacteria; order Rhodobacterales; family Rhodobacteraceae; genus Pseudosulfitobacter. The sequence goes on along the minus strand of JAGXHE010000074.1, from coordinate 19,221 downwards.
CATGGAACGAAAAGCGCTTTGCCAATTCGGTTATTACTGTGCGCGACCAGAACGGCCTCGCCATTCTGGACCACGATGAATACATGCGCCCGCAGACCGACATGCAGTCGCTGGGTGCGCTGAACCCTGCGTTTCAGGCGATGGGCGAAGTGATGCCCGGCTTTGATGCCGTGGCGCTGCTGAAGTACCCGCATCTGGAAAAGATCAACCACATCCACCACGCGGGCAACTCTTCGGGTATCGTCGACGGGTCGGCTGCCGTGCTGATCGGCAACAAGGAATTCGGCGAAAAATACGGCCTGAAGCCGCGCGCCCGCATCCGTGCCACCACCAAGATCGGCACGGATCCAACCATCATGTTGACCGGCCCGGTGCCCGCCACCAAGAAGATCCTCGCGGACCACGGCATGTCGATCAGCGACATCGACCTGTTCGAAGTCAACGAAGCCTTTGCCTCGGTCGTGATGCTGTTCATGGAGACGTTCAACGTCGAGCATGAAAAGGTCAACGTAAACGGCGGTTCCATCGCGATGGGTCACCCGCTGGGTGCCACGGGTGCGATGATCATCGGCACCTTGCTCGACGAGCTTGAGCGTCAGGACAAGGAAGTCGGACTTGCCACCTTGTGCATCGCATCGGGCATGGGTGCCGCCACGATCATCGAGCGGGTCTGACGCATGGCTTCGGCGCGTGACATCTACCAAGACCTGCTGGCACAGCTGACCAAAGCTGTGCTGGACAGGGATGCGGCAGGTTTTGCCGCCCTCACGCGCGTGCCGCTGGTCATGAAAACCATGGACGGTTGCACCACGCACCGGTCCACCCGCTCGATCATGCAGAGGGTTTCCGCCTACAGCGATATGATGGCAGAACAAGGTATCGACGGCTATCTGCGCAGCTGCGACACGGCGAAATTCGTCTCGCAGCAGCAGATTTCCGGCTACCACACCACCCGGTTGTGCCGGGGCGGCGAGGATGTGGCGGCGCCCTATCTGACCCGCATGGCGCTGTTTCGCGAAAATGACGGGTGGAAGGTCGGCATTTCGGATTCGTCCCTGCACACGGCCGACTGGCCGCTGCTGGGCCATGACGAATTCGAGACACCCGGCGCGGAAAAGTCGGAACCCAAGCACAGGCTGGAAATCTTTCAGACCATCCTTGACCGGATCAGCGCCGCTTTTATCGGCAACGACGTCGAGGGCTGGCTGAATGCAGTGTCCCTGCCCTTTCATCTGGTATCGCGCGCGGGTGTCGAGACCTTCGAGACCCGCCAACAGGTTGTCGACGATTTCGAAGCCTACCAGCGCGAGTTCAAGGAAAACGGCGTGACCGAAATGATCCGGCAGGCCAAAACTGCCGAGCTTATCGACGGCGACCAGATGACCGGAACCTACCGCATGCACATGATGCGCGGCCCCAGCCACGTGGTTCCCCCATGGGATGCCTCGATGACCCTGCGCAATGAAAACGGCCTATGGCGCGTCACCACAGTGATGCGGGCCATCGGGCACGTGAACTGGTCGGCGCTTAGCCCCGCCGACATGGAAAATACACCGGATTACACTCCAGAAAAGGGAGATCAGAAATGACAGATTTCACCATGAAGAAGGACGCCGACGGCGTTGCGATCATCACATGGGACGTGGCCGACAAGACGATGAACGTCATGTCGATCGAGGGTCTCGACCAGTTGAACGATCTGGTTGACGACGCGCTGGCCGATGACGCGGTCAAGGGCATCGTGATTACCTCGGGCAAGGACAGCTTTGCCGGCGGCATGGACCTGAACCTGCTGGCCAAGATGAAGGAAAGCGCGGGCGACGATCCCGCCAAGGGTCTGTTCGAGGGCACGATGAAAATGCACGGCCTTCTGCGCAAGATCGAGCGTGCGGGCATGGACGCCAAAACCAACAAGGGCGGCAAGCCCATCGCCGCCGCTCTGCCCGGCACCGCCGCTGGTATCGGTCTGGAGCTGCCGCTGGCCACCCACCGCATCTTTGCGGCCAACAACCCCAAGGCCAAGATCGGCCTGCCCGAAATTCTGGTCGGCATCTTCCCCGGTGCGGGCGGCACCACACGTCTGGTGCGCAAGCTGGGGCTGATGGGTGCGTCGTCGCTGCTGCTGGAGGGCAAGATGCTGGCCCCCGACAAGGCCAAGGGCGCAGGTGTGATCGACGAGGTGGTCGATGACCCTGTCGCCGCCGCCCGCGACTGGGTGCTAAGCGCCAAGGACGCGGATATCTTGAAACCCTGGGACGCCAAGGGCTACAAGATGCCCGGCGGCGCGCCCTATCACCCTGCGGGCTTCATGAACTTTGTCGGTGCAAACGCGATGGTCAACGGCAAGACCAAGGGTGCATTCCCTGCGGCCAAGGCGATGCTGTCGGCGGTCTACGAGGGCGCGCTGGTGCCCTTCGACACGGCGCTGAAGATCGAGGCACGCTGGTTCACCAACATCCTGATGAACCCATCGTCGGGTGCGATGATCCGGTCGCTGTTCCTGAACAAGGAAGCGCTGGAAAAAGGTGCCGTGCGGCCCAAGGACGTGCCCGATCAACGGGTCAAAAAGCTGGGCGTGCTGGGGGCCGGCATGATGGGTGCGGGCATCGCACTGGTGTCGGCGCAGGCAGGCATCGAGGTCGTGCTGATCGACCGCGACCAGGCGGCTGCGGACAAGGGCAAAGCCTATTCCGCCAGCTACATGGACAAGGGCATCGCGCGCAAGAAAGCCACCGAAGAGAAGAAAGAGGCGTTGCTGGCCAAGATCACGGCGACCGCCGATCTGGAGCATCTCAAGGGGTGCGATCTGATCATCGAAGCCGTTTTTGAAGACCCCACAGTCAAGGCCGAGATGACCAAGAAGGTCGAGGCGATCATCCCCGAGGACTGCATCTTTGCGTCGAACACCTCGACCTTGCCGATCTCTGATCTGGCCAAGGCGTCGGTGCGTCCCGAGCAGTTCATCGGCATCCACTTCTTCTCGCCCGTCGAGCGGATGGCCCTGGTCGAGATCATCAAAGGTGCTGAAACCAGTGACCGTGCCGTGGCGAAATCTCTGGACTACGTGCGCCAGATCCGCAAAACGCCAATCGTGGTGAACGACGCGCGGTTCTTCTATGCCAACCGCTGCATCATCCCCTATGGCAACGAAGCCACGCGGATGGTCACCGAAGGCGTGGCACCCGTGTTGATCGACCATGCTGCACAGCAGTTGGGTTTCCCCGTGGGACCGATCCAACTGGGCGACGAGACATCCGTCGATCTGGCCGTGCGCATCATGAAGGCGACAAGAGCTGCGATGGGCAATGCCTATCCGGGGTCCGAAGCCGACAACCTGATCGTGTGGATGGAAGAAGAGGGCCGCTTGGGCCGCAAGTCCAAGGCAGGCTATTTCGACTATGACGAAAACGGCAAGCGTCTGGGATACTGGAAAGGTATTCACGACAAATATCCGCTGGCCGAAGAACAGCCCGACCTGATCGAGGTTCAGGAACGTCTGATGTTCGCGCAGGTGCTGGAAGCGGTCCGTGCGCTGGAAGAGGGCGTGCTGGAAGACATCCGCGAAGGCGATGTGGGCGCGATCCTGGGCTGGGGTTTTGCCCCGTGGTCGGGTGGCCCGTTCAGCTGGCTGGACATCCTCGGCACGCCCTATGCGGCAGAACGTTGCGACGCGCTGCAGGCCAAGTTCGGCGACCGGTTCGAATGCCCCGCGCTGCTGCGAGAAATGGCCGAGAAGAACCAGACGTTCTACGGTCGCTTCGGTCCCAAGGCGCAAGCTGCGGCGGCCTGACGGATCGCCTGTCCTGAAACGAAAAAGGGCACCCTTCGGGGTGCCCTTTTTGTATGTGGTGACACCTGCGATAGACAGGCGGACGTGCGATCAGGCCTGCAAGGACCGGAACTGCGCGAACGACAGCAGCCGTTTGCTTTGCTCATCCCACAGGTGCAGCCGCGCGTTTTGCAGGCTTTCCCGAATGGTCATGCAGTTCTTTATCGCCAGTTCGTCATGGTCGCGCAGCACTTCGGGCAGTCGATAAAACGGGATGCGACTGTGGACGTGGTGAACATGGTGAATGCCGATATTGGCCGTCAGCCATTGCAGCCAGCCCGGCAAGACATAGTAGGAGCTGCCCTGCAGTGCGGCGTCGTGCAATTGCCAGTCTTCTTCTTCGGACCAGTGGGTCGTCTCGAACTGATGCTGTACATAGAACAGCCATACGCCAGCGGTTGCGGCCAGCAGCGTCGAGGGCAGGAAGATCAGCAGGATCGGCATCAAGCCACCGAAATAGAGCATGATACTCAGCGCGATCAGGATCACCGCATTGGTGCACATCGCGCTCAGCCAGTACCGCGCCTTGTTCATCAGCCCCAGAGGAATCCGGTTCTGCAGGAAAAACAGATATCCCGGCCCCAGACCGAACAGCACCACGGGGTGCCGGTAGACACGGTAGTGAAGGCGCATAAGCGGCCCCAACGCGCGGTATTCCTCGACGGTCAGAGTGTGGACATCACCAATGCCGCGACGGCTGAGGTTGCCCGACGCGCTATGGTGGATCGAGTGCGTCCGGCGCCAGACGTCGTAGGGCGTCAGCGTCAGCACGCCCAGAACGCGGCCCAGCCAGTCGCTGGCCGTGCGGTTGTTGAAGAATGCGCCGTGGCCACAATCGTGCTGGATCGCAAACAGACGCAGGATGAACGCCGCATTGCAAAGCGACAGCGTCAGGGTCAGCCAGTAGCTGACGGACATCGCCCACCACGCCAAAACCCAAAGGGTCAGGAACGGCCCCACGGTAATCGCAAGCTCGTAAAGACTGCGCGTGACGTTGGGCTCGCGGTACTGGGAAAGTATCTTGACCCATTCGCGCGCCGGGCGTGTTTCAGTCTGCTGCTGAGAAGTATCTGGATGTTGGGGCATGTGCCTGCTTTTTCTTGTTGTTTGACTGCATAGAGCATCACTGCTGCTTTGCAAACGTCGCGTTGGCCAAACTGGCGGAAAACTGCGGTGAATAACCTTCTTTCCAAGGGCTCCCGCTTCGGGCGTGCGTCGTCCAAGCTCTATAGCGGAAAGAAAACGCTAATCGCCAAGACAGACGTAATACCTACAATCAGGTTCATCGGAACCCCTATTTTCAAAAAGTCCGTAAATTTATAGTTACCTGCCCCGTAGACCAGCGTGTTGGTCTGATAGCCTATGGGTGTGGCGAAACTGGCGCTGGCGGCAAACATCACCGCGACGACAAAGGGTCGCGGATCAAGGCCCAACTGCGTGGCCAATGAAATCACGATAGGGGTAAACACCACGGCCACCGCGTTGTTGGTCACCACTTCGGTCAGTACCGACGCGATAAAGTAGACCGCGAAGAGTGTCGCCAGAGGCGGCAATCCAGACAGGTAAGGCTCGAGAACCGAAACGATCAGCTGGACCGCGCCCGTGGCCTCCAGCCCTGCGCCGACGATCAGCATCGCAAAGATCAGCACAAGAATCGACCCGTCGATGGATGCCCAGGCCTCGTCTCCGTCAATGCAGCGCAACAACAAGATGCCCGCCACCCCAACCAGCGCCAGCAGCCCGATGGGCATGACATCAAACGCCGCAAGCACCACGATTGCCACCAAAGCGGCGATCGCGACGGGTGCCTGCCGCCGCCGGAAGGCGCGCGCGCTGGGTTCGGTGATCGACACGGCGTCGCCCGAACGGGCCAGTTCGGCAAAGCCCTCGGCGCTGCCTTCAAGCAACAACTTGTCCGAGGGGCGCAACCGCACGCTGCTGAGGTCAGAGCCCGCAATATGCCCGTGACGGTACGCCCCCAGAACGCGCACCCCCGCCCGACGCCCCAGTGCCAGATCGGAAATGCGCGCGCCCGTGTGCCAGCGCGACGGCGCAAGGATCGCTTCGACGATCTTCACATCCGCGCCGGGTTCAAGCTCGACCGAGCGGCGCAAGCCGACACGCAAGCCCTTGATCTCGGACAGCGTCAGCAGCTCCGACGTGGTGGCCTGCACAATCACCACCTCGCCTTTCAGCAAGATGTGGTCTTTGAGCTTGCTGCGATCAATGAAACCCGCCTTGCGCACACCGGTGATGCGCACGCCGGGCCGCTGAAATTCGACCAGTTCGCCCAAGGTTTCGTTAATGCCGTGAAACGTGGGCAGAATCGTGATTTCCGACAGGAAGATGGTCTCGTTACTATCCGCCTCGATGCCCTTCTGGCCACGATCGGGCAGCAGGTAGCGGCCCAGAACCATCATGACGATACCACCCACGATGGCGACACTGATACCAACCGGTGCAATTTCAAAGATAGAGAACGGCGCGAGCCCGCCTTCGCGCGCGATGCCGTCCACAAGAATGTTCGTCGAGGTGCCGATCAGCGTACAGGTACCGCCCAGGATTGCTGCATAGGACAACGGGATCAGCAGGCGCGTGGGCGCAAAGCCCAGACTGTGTGCCAGCCGGATAACCACGGGGATCAACACCAGTACGACGGGGGTGTTGTTCATGAACGCAGACGCCGCAACCGTCGCCAAGAGAAAGATGGCAATGGCCGCGATCGGCCTGCTTTGGGCCCGGCCGATCACCAGATTGGCCATCGCTTCCAGCACTCCGGTGCGCACCAGCGCACCTGAAATGACGAACATCGCCCCGATGGTGATCGGCGCCGAGTTCGAGAATGCCGCCATTACCCGGTCGTTCGGCACCAGACCCAAGACGATAAACAGTGCGGCAGCTACGGTCGCAGTGACTTCGGGGGGATATTTCTCCAGCGCGAACGCTATGAACAGGCCGACAAGAATAACAATCGCGATCACCGGCGCGTTAGCCGCAATGGCATCGGACATGGGATGTGCTCTCCTAAAACACCTTGCGCAAAGCGAAAGGCGACCCGAACACACACTGTGTGTGCCAGTCCGAGGCGGCATTCAACTGCGACTGTTGCGGGCTGGATGAAATCCGGCGATTGCACGCCGAATAACGGCAAGTTCCTGACCTAAGATATAAATTCAGACAAAAGAGGACGCTGTGCGCTGTGCTTTCCTGCGGATGCGATCAGGCTGACGGGTCAAATGTGTAGCCGAATCGTGCGATGTCTTCGGCGCAAGCCTCGGCGACTGCCGCGCGACTGTCGGCTGCGTAATAAGCGCGATAGTCGGTATCGCGCCGTGACCGGTTTGCATGGGGCAGATCCAGCGCAAACCCCAGATGCGCCTCAAGCGGGGCTGCGTCCTGCGCCATGTGTTCCAGCCGCATGTACAGATCGCACCGCTCGGCCCCGGTGGCGTCAGTGACATAATGACGTGCCGGACTGCTGCGCAGGCTGACCTGTGTGTGCGGGTGCACGACAAAGTCGTGAAAGCCGAGGCTTTGCGCATGGGTGACTGCGGGGTGGTCAAAATTCTGGTCGCGCAGCCAGTGGTAATAGCTGACCACACGGTCCCACGGATTTCGGACGAGAGTAAAGACGAACAGCCCCGCCAGCATCTGAGGTGTCACCAGCCCGTCAAGATCGGCCAGCGTCGCGTGTTTCCAAAGCCTGCCGCGCGTCCGGGTGTTCTTGAGACGCTTGCGGCGCTGCGCGGCCTTGGGCGTGTCGCCCAGCATGACGTCATCCTTCATCGCCCGCGCCTCGAGCGCCAATGCCATCGAGGTTCCGCCCGTCTTGGGGGCATGAATGAACAGATATCGGCGGCCGGTGGACAGGATCATAAGGGGTGTTTAGCGGATCAGGCCGGAGTGCATAAAATTTTATGCCTCCGGCGGGGATATTTGAGGCCAAAAGAAAGCAGGCTCATTTGGACCTGACCGCGATGATCAGGCCTGCGACCATGATCAGCACGATGCCAAGGAACATCGAGGGGGTGACCACCTGCCCCATCAGCAGCCAGCCAAAGGCGGGGCCGAAGATCATGATGGTATATTCGAGCACGCTGACCTGGCTTGCCTCGCCCCACTGATAGGCGCGGATCAAAAAGAACACGCCGGCGACCGAAACCACGGCTTGCAACACGATCAGCGGAAAGATCGTGGGGATCGGCCAGACCCATCCGCGCAACAAAAAGCCTGCGGCACCTTCGGGAATGGTCGGGTCAATCAGCGCGAGTGCTGTCAGAACACACAGGCCGATGAGCCCCTGCAGGCCCATGATCCCTGCGAGCATCGAAATTGTACTTTCCTCGGCGCACAGGATACGGGTGACGAGCGAGCCCATCGCATAGAAAAATCCGCCCGCGACCGGCAGCAGCATGATGGCCCCCGGCAGCCCGTTCTGAATGCCCAATACCACCAATATGCCGCTGAACCCCACGGCGACCGCGATCACCCGCCATGGACCGATCTTCTGGCGCAGAACCAGAACTGTGAAAAGCAGCACAAAAATGGGAGAGGTGAAGAGCCCCGCCAGCGATTGTGCGATGGGCATGAAGGCAAGTGATCCGAAGTAGCACATCATGCCGATTGCAATCAGCAGGCTGCGCACCGCCACGGCCCACCAGCGTTTCGGGCGCAAGGTGCCGAGCCCTGCCAGCGACAGCCCCGCCACCAGAGCCAGCGCCATGACCGAGCGTACCGCGAGAAACTGCCAGATGCTGACCTCGATCGCGATGAGCGCCACGTAATTGTCGACAAAGCCCAGCAGCACCATCGCGATCAGCATCGACAGCGCCGCCATCCACGGGCGCGTCACCGGCCCGGCAGCCGCTCCGGCGGCAGGCAGGGTTCGCACGGCGGGTCCTGACATCAGGTTATCGGTCTTTTGCAACGCTTTGCCCCTCTGCGATCGTTGATTTCATACAACGCACGAATGCGTGGGGCACGGCAATAGGGAGATGCCGCGACCGGATGGGCGTCACATCAGGCCATATCGGGGGGGCGAGCCCTGCCACTCAACCTGCCCGCGCAAGCCGTGGCGCATTTCGCCTCAAATTTCACAAACAGGCCATCCTGCTCGAAGGATCGGCTTGATCTTGCCCGAAGACAGCAAAAACGCCGGGGCTGACGTCGGTTCCCGATCTCTGCTGTGCCTTTGCGCCCGCTTTTCAACGTGCTAGGCTGATCCAAACACATAAGGCCGTCCGAGCAGACCATGACCGCCCTCAAGAAATACGCCCGTCTCGAAGCGACGGGCCTGTGGCGTCCGACGCCCGATGATCAACGCCGCGAGGTGGTTGTGTCCATCGGCGATGCCACGCTTGTCATTTCCAGCACGAATGATACCGCGCTGACGCATTGGTCGCTGGCCGCCATCGAGCGGGCGGGAACAGGCGATGATCCAGCCACTTTCTACCCGGACGGTGATCCCGGCGAGACGTTGCAGCTGCAAAGCGACGAGGTCCAGATGATCGAGGCCATCGAGACGCTGCGCCGTGCGGTCACCAAATCGCGGCCACGTCCCGGCAGGCTGCGCTGGCTGGGGGCGACGCTGTCGACCACGGCGGTCGTCGCCTTGCTGATCTTCTGGTTGCCGGGGGCACTGGTCAACCATGCGATGCGGGTGGTTCCCCACGTGACCCGTACTGCAATCGGCAACGAGTTGCTGGCACGGATCGAACGGGTCGCGGGGCCACCCTGCCAGACCCCCGAAACCGTCCGCCCGCTGGCGCAACTGGCGGCGCGGACGGGTGCGACGGGCGGCATCGCGATACTGCGTGAGGGCGTGCGGACCAGTCTGGCCCTGCCCGGCGGCAAGGTGCTGCTGAACCGCGCCCTGGTCGAGGACTATGAAGAACCGGACGTGGTCGCGGGCTATATTCTCGCCGAAGAGGTGCGCCGCGGCAACCAGTCTGGCCTGCGCGATCTGTTGTCGTCCGCAGGCCTGCGCGCCAGCATCACATTGCTGACCACGGGCGAGTTGCCCGAGCGCGCGCTTGACCGGTATGCGGAAACTGTCGTGGCGGCGGCGCGCCCTGCCGTGTCGGATCAGGACCTGCTTGCCGCCTTTGCGAATGCACAGTTGCGCAGCACACCCTATGCCTATGCCAAGGACATTTCTGGCGAGAGAACGCTGGCGTTGATCGAGGGGGACCCGATGGCGGGGCAAAGCCCTGCGCCGATCATGAAAGATGCCGACTGGTTGCGGCTTCAGGTGATTTGCGGCGGCTGAGGATACCCCGCAGCCGCCGCGATCCAGTTACCGCAGCACAGCAGCCGAGAAACCGGCGCCGCGCATTTTCGCCAGCGCGCTTTTCTGCGCGGCTGGGGTGCTGAACGGACCGACCAGCACCATGCGCATTTCCTGGCCACTGCGGGTGAACTTGCCAATGCGGGCAGGCACGCCCATGCGCATGGCGCGCTGGGCTGCCTGTTGCGCGCTGTCGGCACCGTTGTAATAGCCCAGCTGAACGTAGCCCTTGCCGGAGATCCGCTCGCCTTTGGGCTGCTGCGCCTTGGGCGTTGCACGAGCCTGAGTGGCCACAGGTGCAGGTGCGGCTTGGGCGGGCGCCGAGCGGCTGGAGACCGTTGGCGCGCGGTAGGTGCCGGGGTTGCGCTGAACACGTTTGACGACCAGACCCTGTCGGCGCTCGATTGTGACGGTGCCAAGTTCGCGCTGCTGCGTGGCGATATCCGTATAGGGATAGACCAGCGGGACGCTTGCCGTGACATCGGCGCCGCTGGTCTGGTTGATCAGGCGGCGGGGTACGGTCGAGGTCCAGATCAGCAACATGCGCGCATGGCCATTCAATGTCTGCTCGGCGCGGTTGGGGTTCAGGCGATCATCGTCCCATGCACTGCGATACCCTTCGGGAACCGCGATATCACGCGTGTTCAAACGATCGACGTAGACATGCTTGGGCACCACGCGGGTCTGGCCGGTGATCGGAGCTGTCGACGCCACACCGCGATTTACAACGGTTGGACTGGCGATGATCGGTTCGGCTTGCGGACCACAGCGGATGGGGCCGCGAACGCCTGAATTGATATAGCGCGCGCTGATCGGCGATGCGCCCGGACACGCAGGCTTGCGCGGAGTGGCTTGGGCCGAGCGGGGCTCCGGTGCCGCCGGTATGGCGGCAGGTGCCGCTTTCACCACAGGTTTCGCAGCGGGTGCGACGACCACACGATTGGACGCAGATGCCGCAGCAGGCACGCGGCGCACGGTGGCCTGAGGTGCTGGTCTGGGTGCAGGCGTGGTGGCGACTTGGCGCGGTGCCGGTGCCGGCGCGGGCGCAATTGTGATCTGCTCTGGCGCCTGTTGCGCGGCAGGCGCATCACCCGTAGCGACACGCGCGCCTTGGGTCGGCGTCTGGCCACAGATGACTTTGCGCGACCGGTTGACCTGCGGCACCCATGTGACGTTTCCGTCTATGCCCGCCCGAATGAACACGCAGCCTTTGCTGTCGATGTACTGATTGCCTTTGTAGCTGGCCGACGGAAATTCGGCCGGCGTGACTTGGCCGCTGGACAGGTTTTGCGCCTGACCGGTGCCGACACTGGCCGACATGGCGATTACAGCAATGGCAACTGCTTTGGTAACATTCATCTGCGCCCCCACAGGTTTTGGTCGTTACTATATATAGTAGCAAACACGATGCATCAGAACTAGGGGCGAGGCAAGCGCCCAAAGGCCTTCATGTGGGCTATTTTGTGCCGAACATGCGGTCTCCCGCATCACCCAGCCCCGGAACGATATAGCCGTGTTCGTTCAGTTTTTCGTCAATGGCCGCTGTCACGATCGGCACGTCGGGGTGTGCGGCACGCATGGTGGCGATGCCTTCGGGAGCGGCGAGCAGGCACAGGAACCGGATGTTGGTGGCCCCTGCCTGTTTCAGCAGATCGACCGCAGCCACCGAAGAATTGCCGGTGGCCAGCATCGGATCGACCGCGATCACCAGACGGTCGTCCAGCCCTTCGGGCACCTTGAAGTAGTATTGCACCGGTTTCAGCGTCTTTTCGTCCCGGTACAGACCGACAAATCCGACCCGCGCCGAAGGGATCAGTTCCAGCACGCCGTCGAGCAACCCGTTGCCCGCCCGCAGAATCGAGATCAGTGCCAGCTTTTTGCCATCCAGAGTCGGCGCATCCATCGGCTGCATCGGCGTGTCGATCCGCTTGGTCGTCATCGGCAGGCCGCGCGTCACCTCGTAGGCAAGCAACTGGCTGATTTCGCGTAGCAATTGCCGGAACACAGCCGTCGGCGTGTCGCGGTCGCGCATGATGGTCAGCTTGTGCTGTACAAGGGGATGATCGACAACGGTGACATGCTCGCTCATGGCGCTCTCCAAATTTGACTGCCCCTATGTGCCAAGCGGGGCGCGCTTAGACAACCTGCGACCTGCCTAAACGGTGATACCGAGGTGGCGCAGGACCAGCGCCGCCACATCGGTAAAGGCGATCTGGCCCAACTTTCCAGCGCCGATGCCCGCGACAATCACCGGAACCCGTTCGCGGGTGTGATCGGTGCCGGTCCATGTGGGATCATTGCCGTGATCGGCGGTGACGACCAGCATATCGCCCTCACGGAGCTGTGGCAGCAGCTTGCCCAGTTCGGCGTCGAACCACTCCAGATGGCGCGCATAGCCCGACACATCGCGGCGGTGACCATAAAGGCTGTCGAACTCGACGAGGTTGGCAAAGGTCAGCGAACCATCCTGCGCCTCGCGCACCAGATCGCCCAAGTGCCGCATCAGAGTATGGTCATCGCCTTTGCGCACCTCGTCGATGCCTTGCATCGAAAAGATGTCGCCGATCTTGCCCACGGCGTAAACTGCGCGCCCTGCATCCTGCACGTGGTTGGTCAGCATCGGGGCGGGGGGCAGGATGGCAAAGTCCTTGCGGTTGCCAGTGCGCCGGAAGTATCCCGCATCCCCCACGAAAGGCCGCGCGATCACCCGCCCCACTTTCATCTGGTGCAAGAGCGGCGCGACATCGGCGCAAAGCCGCAGCAAGCGTTCCAGCCCGAAATGTTCCTCGTGTGCCGCGATCTGGAACACGCTGTCGGCACTGGTATAGCAAATCGGCCAGCCAGTGCGCAGATGCGCGGCCCCCAGATCGGCAATCACCGTGGTGCCCGAAGCGTGGCAATTGCCCAAGATACCGGACGTGCCCGCCGCCTTGCAGACCGCCGCCACCACATTGTCGGGAAAGGCGGGGGTTTCGTCGGGGAAGTAATGCCACTCCCACGGCACCGGCAGCCCGGCCAGTTCCCAATGGCCCGACGGCGTATCCTTGCCACGCGACACTTCGGTGGCGGCCCCCCAGGTGCCGGCAGGTTCGGGCGTATCAACCGCCTGCCCGCTGGCCAGTGTGACCGCAGCCCCCAGCCCCAGCGCCATCATATGCGGCACCTGCAAGGGGCCGGATCGCCTGTCTTCGGCCTGTCCCGCAGCACAGGCGTCGATGATATGGCCCAGTGTGTTGGCCCCCGTATCGGGCAGGGCACCATTGAAAAACGTATCGGCATCGGGTGCACCGCCAATGCCGACGCTGTCGATGACCACCAGAAACGCCCGCGCCATCACGACACCTGCGCGTGGATCAGAGGGGGGGCTTTTACCGCCCGCGCGCCCAAGGTGAACGCCGACCGCACAGAGGCCTCGGCGCGGTCCGCCTGATCGGGGTGCGAGGCGTGGATCACCGCCAGCGGTTGGCCCTTGGCCACGCTGTCGCCCAGCCGCAGCACACCAGACAGCCCGACGGCCGGATCGACCACATCGCTTTCCACCGCGCGCCCGCCGCCCAATGCCACCACGATGCGCCCCAAGGCTTCGCCGTCAATGGCCTGCACCACGCCTGCATCTTTGGCTGCGACTTCGCGGATCACCGTCGCCTCGGGCAGAAAACGCGCGTGGTTCTCGACGAAATGCACCGGCCCACCCATCGCCGCGATCATCTTGCCGAACCGCTCGGCTGCCGCCCCGCTCTGGATGGCCTTCGCGATCATCACCGCCCCTGTTTCCGCGTCCGCAGCCAGCCCGGCCCCCGCCAACAGCACCCCGCCCAGCGCCGCACTGATCTGCGACAGCGGCGCATCGGTATCCCCTTCGGTCAACACACGCATCACCTGCGCCACCTCCAGCGCATTGCCCAGCGACGGGGCCAGCGGCTGGTTCATATCCGTGATCAGCGCCGAGGTCCGGCATCCGGCGGCATTCGCGGTGCCGGTCAGCGCCTCGGCCAGGGCCCGCGCCGCGTCCATATCCTTCATGAACGCACCCGAGCCGACCTTGACGTCCAGCACCAGCCCCTCGAGCCCACCCGCCAGCTTTTTCGACAGGATCGACGCGGTGATCAGGTCCAGACTTTCCACCGTCGCCGTCACATCGCGGATCGCATAAAGCCGCTTGTCCGCGGGGGCGATGTGGGCCGTGGCACTGACGATAGCGCAGCCGGTGCCGGCAACCACGTCATGAAATTGCGCCGCGTCCAGATCGACGTTGAGCCCCGGTATCGCCTCAAGCTTGTCCAGCGTGCCACCGGTATGCCCCAGGCCGCGACCCGAGATCATCGGAACGTAAGCCCCGCAGACCGCCAGCGCAGGGGCAAGCACCAGCGACACGCAATCGCCCACGCCCCCCGTCGAATGCTTGTCCAGCACCGGGCCGTCCAGATCCCAGCCCAGCACCTGCCCGCTGTCCCGCATGCCCAGCGTCAGCGCCACGCGGCCCTCATCGCCCAAGCCGTTCAGGCAGACCGCCATCGCAAAGGCCCCCGCCTGCGCGTCGCTGACCGCACCATCGGCCAGCCCTTGGGCGAACCACGCCAAGGCATCGCGCGACGGCATCTCGCCCGCACGCAAGCCAGCAATAATATCGCGGGCCGAAAAGTCGCTCATTTCATGTGATCAGGCGTAAAGGCACCGGGTAGCAGTTCAGCCAGCGTCATCACCTGTTCCGCCCCGCCCGTGGTCGCCATCGTCACGCGGACATCGCCTGCACCGAACTCGGCCAGCTTCTGACGGCAGCCACCACAAGGCGTCACCGGCATCGGGCTGCCCGCGATCACAAAGACCTCGGTCAGCTTCGTCTCGCCCGCGGCCACCATCGCGGCAATGGCCCCGGCTTCGGCGCATGTGCCCTCGGGATAGGCGACATTCTCGACGTTGCAGCCGGAATAGACGGTGCCAGACGCACCGGTGATCGCAGCCCCCACCTTGAACTGTGAATAGGGCGCATAGGCTTTCTCGCGCACGGCGGTCGCTGCTTCTTTCAAATTCATCAACTTTCTCCTGATTGTGTGGTGAACGCACCGGGCAAGGACACTTCAAGCAGTTCCAGATCATCCGAAGGATCGCCATAGCGCACCTTCATCCCCGGTGGGACGACAAAAGCGTCGCCTGCCTCAAGGGCATATGGATCGCGGCCTTCGCCCTGCAGTACCATCGTGCCGTCCATCACGAAGGTGAACAGGATGTCGCTGTCATGCGATGCCCATTCCGGAACGCCCGTTCCACGCCGCACCACATGCACACCCGCCACATTGTCGGTATGCGCCGCAATCGTGGTGTCGCGCGACTGAAAGCCGCCGATGCGAAACGGCTGCCAGGTCGCCTCCTGAGCCTTGTGATGCACGAACCGCTGGCCCTGAAACACACGGGCCGGATTGGCAGGACCGTTGGGCAGTTCCATATCGTGATCAATGGTGGTCACATGCTCGGCCGGTACGCCGATCTCGATCACCTCTATATTGTCGCTGGCAAACAGCACACGGTGGCGAATTTCAGGCGGCTGGATCACGCAGTTGCCCGCATGCAAACGGAACGGCTCGCCCTGATCCTCGTAGACCAGATCGACCCAGCCGCGATAACAAAAGATCAGCTGAAACCCGACCGTGTGGTAATGCACCATATCAGGCACCGGGCCGCCATCGGGAATACGGATGTGGCTGGCGATGATCGACCCGCCCAGACGGTCGGGAATAAGATCGCGGTAATGCATGCCCGCGCGCCCGATCACCCATGGGGCCTGATCCTTCAGCCGCCGCACCACGAACGAATGCACCGTCTCGGGCATCACGACGGGCTGCTGCAACGCCTCGACCGTCACCTGCGTCCCACCGGGTGCCGTCAACTCCAGCACCCCATCGGCAAATTCCGCAGGCTCCTCGCACCGGATCAGAACCCGCCCCGCAGGCGCGTCCAGCCCGGCATCCAACCGCACTGCCAACCCGTGCCCAGAAAACACCGCCACAGCCGGATCGTCCGCAGGATAGATCATGTCCATCCGCATCCCCAGCCGCTTGGTGAAAAACCCGATATCGCCGCGCAAATCCTGCGTCGGCAATATTACTTCTGCCAGCGTGTCGCCCATAAATCCCTCCGAAGCCCCAAATTGTCCCGCCCGCACCAGATTGACAAGAGACCCACTTCTTTTGGCCATAAATATCCCGGAGCGCGAGGCAGAGCCTCGCATATGCCCTCCAGCGCGAGGCAGAGCCTCGCATATCTCTCCAGCGCGAGGCAGAGCCTCGCATATCTCTCCAGCGCGAGGCAGAGCCTCGCATATCTCTCCAGCGCGGGGCAGACCCTCGCACAAGCCCGCGTCAGCACCTGTTGGCGTGCCGGGTGAAATAGCTTAACGCTAAACCAACCCGACCCAACCCGGAGCCACCAAGATGACCGATACCCCCTCGTTGCGTCAGGCCGCACTTGATTATCACGAATTCCCCAAACCGGGGAAACTGGAAATCCGTGCGACCAAGCCTCTGGCCAACGGTCGCGATCTCAGCCGCGCCTATTCGCCCGGCGTCGCCGAGGCCTGTCTTGAGATCAAGGCAGACCCCACCACCGCCGCACGCTATACGGCACGCGGAAATCTGGTGGCCGTGGTCACCAACGGCACCGCCGTTCTGGGTCTGGGCAACATCGGTGCGCTGGCCTCGAAACCGGTGATGGAGGGCAAGGCGGTCCTGTTCAAGAAATTCGCAGGCATCGACTGTTTCGACATCGAAGTGAACGAGACCGACCCCGAAAAGCTGGCCGCTATCGTCTGTGCACTCGAGCCCACCTTCGGTGCGATCAACCTTGAGGACATCAAGGCCCCCGATTGCTTTACCGTCGAGCGGATCTGCCGCGAGCGGATGAACATCCCGGTCTTTCACGACGACCAGCACGGCACCGCCATCGTCG
Source organism: Sulfitobacter sp. (assembly GCA_024636445.1). Classification (GTDB taxonomy): domain Bacteria; phylum Pseudomonadota; class Alphaproteobacteria; order Rhodobacterales; family Rhodobacteraceae; genus Pseudosulfitobacter. Next base: position 2,164 of record JAGXHE010000074.1, on the reverse strand, counting down.
TGGGCGCTGCGGCGACCAATGCGCTTTATGTGGCGGGAAAATCCTTCGAAGACATCAAGATCGTCTCGACGGGGGGCGGTGCGGCCGGCATCGCCTGCCTGAACATGCTGCTGAAGCTGGGGGTCAAGCGCGCGAACATCTGGCTGTGCGACATTCACGGACTGGTCTACGAGGGGCGCACCGAGGATATGAACCCCGCCAAGGCCGCCTATGCACAAAAGACCGATCTGCGCACGCTGGACGACGTGATGGACGGGGCCGATCTGTTTCTGGGACTGTCCGGTCCCGGCGTGATGACCCAAGATCACGTCGCCCGCATGACGAAACGCCCGATCATCTTCGCGCTGGCCAACCCGACGCCGGAAATCCTGCCCGATCTGGCCCGCGAGATCGCCCCCGACGCGATCATCGCCACGGGGCGCAGCGACTTTCCCAATCAGGTCAACAACGTGCTGTGCTTTCCGTTCATCTTTCGCGGGGCGCTGGATGTGGGTGCGACCACCATCAACGACGAAATGCAGCTGGCCTGCATCGACGGCATTGCAGCCCTTGCCCGCGCGACCACCAGCGCCGAAGCGGCGGCGGCCTATCAGGGCGAACAGATGACATTCGGCCCGGATTATCTGATCCCCAAACCCTTCGACCCGCGCCTTGTCGGCATCGTGTCCAGCGCCGTTGCCAAAGCGGCGATGGACAGTGGTGTGGCGCTGCGACCGATCGAGGATCTTGAGGCCTACAAGACCAAGCTGGACGGCTCGGTTTTCAAATCCGCCTTGCTGATGCGCCCCGTCTTCGACGCCGCCCGCACGGTGGCGCGCCGCATCGTCTTTGCCGAAGGCGAGGACGAGCGCGTGCTGCGTGCAGCACAGGCGATGGTAGAGGAAACCACCGAACGCCCGATCCTGATCGGTCGCCCCGAAGTCATCGAGGCACGGATCGCCCGCGCAGGCATGACCATCAAGCTGGGCGAACACGTCGATCTGGTGAACCCCGAAAACGATCCGCGCTACCGCGATTACTGGGGCACCTACCACGAGATCATGGCCCGTCAGGGCGTCACCCCCGACCTCGCGCGCGCCATCATGCGCACAAACACCACGGCGATTGGTGCCGTCATGGTGCACCGTGGCGAAGCCGACAGCCTGATCTGCGGCACCTTCGGCGAATTCAAATGGCACATGAACTATATCCAGCAGGTTCTGGGCACCAAGCAACTGCAACCCGTCGGAGCCCTGTCACTGATGATCCTCGAAGACGGGCCGCTGTTCATCTCCGACCCGCATGTCCATATGGTGCCGACGCCGCAGGACATCGCGCAGATCGTGATCGGTGCCGCGCGCCACATGCGCCGCTTTGGCATCGAGCCGCGCATCGCGCTGTGTTCGCAATCGCAGTTCGGCAGCCAAAGCAGCGGGTCGGGCGTGCACATGCGGGCCGCTCTGGATATCCTCGACTCCAAGCCGCGTGATTTCTGCTACGAAGGCGAGATGAACCTCGATGCGGCACTTGACCCCGAACTGCGCGACCGGCTGTTGCCCGGCGGGCGGATGAAGGGTGCAGCCAACGGGCTGGTCTTTGCCAACGCCGATGCAGCATCCGGCGTGCGCAATATTCTCAAGATGAAGGGCGGCGGGCTTGAGGTCGGGCCAATCCTGATGGGCATGGGCAACCGCGCACACATCGTCAGCCCCTCGATCACTGCGCGCGGATTGCTGAACATGTCGGCCATCGCGGGCACGCCGGTCACGCAATACGAGTAGGCGCATGCGGGTGGACTTGCGGGTCGCGCGCTGAATTACCGCATGGGCCTGCGCGTTGCGTTGGACAAGACTATCTGCTGCGGCCTATGACTGATCCCAAGAGAGGGAGAAGACATCATGGGATATCGCGAGACCTATACACGCTGGCAGAACGACCCCGAAGGCTATTGGCTGGAGGCAGCGCAGGCCATCGACTGGGACGTGGCACCGACGCAGGCGCTGTTTGACCGTGGCGACAATCGCTACGAATGGTTTGCCGACGCAAAGGTCAACACCTGCTACAACGCGGTCGATCGGCACGTCGAGGCTGGCCACGGCACGCGGATCGCGATCATCTATGACAGCCCGATCACCGGCCGCAAATCCAAGACCAGCTTTGCCGAGTTGCAGCAACAGGTCGCAGG